>DATDDN010000172.1:0-13771 GCA_036523795.1 Gallionellaceae bacterium
AAAACCCCTGCCGGCGGCCTGTACCAGTTCTACAACGTGGAACCGAAATTGAGCTATTACTTTGCGCCCCTGAACATTGGGACGCCTGCCCAGCCTAATCTGGAGGCCTTCAACACACCCGGAGCGCCGCCGTGGGGAACGGACTACATTTGGGTGAATGGAGATCCGAAGAAGCTTGGCAAGCTCAACTTCAATGGCATTGCCTACAGCACCTTCCCAACCGGCTGGACTTCCGATGGCGAAGTATTGTGGGGCGGTGCAGGTGATCTGTTATTGAATTCCTCGCCAGCGATGCGCCCTTGATCTTTGTGCCGCTTCACGGCACGATGCGCAAGCGACAATTCCAGTTCTTACCATCAACCCTAAAGGAAATCTCATGATCCGCATTTTGATGGCTGTATTGCTTGCCCTGTCCACCCTCTTCCCCGCCTTCGCCGCCGAGCAGCCAGCCAGCGAGGCCTCCATCCGCGAACTGATGGTCGTTACCGAATCGAAAAAGCTGATCGAAGGCACTGTCGGCCAGGTCGACGCCATGATGCAGGCTTCCATGCAGCAGGCCCTCGCCGGCCGGCCGGTTTCACCCGACCAGCAGAAAATTCTGGACCAGATGCGCGTCAAGATGCTGGCCCTGCTCAAGGAGCAGTTGAGCTGGAGCTCGATGGAGCCGATGATGATCGACATCTACCAGAAGACCTTCACCGAGCAGGAGGTCAAGGGCATGCTGGATTTCTACAGGACCGATGCCGGCAAGGCGGTGATTGCCAAGATGCCGCTGGTGATGCAGCACACCATGCAGGCCATGCAGGCACGCATGAGCCAGATGATGCCGAAGATGCAGCAATTGCAGCAACAGACTCTTGCGCAGCTGAAAGACACCAGGAAATAACCGCTGGCCCTCAAACCGGCGAACAGACCCATGCGCGAGCATCCGGATGTGCGGCAGATTCCCGGTGAGCCCAGGCGTCGCTGGTTCAGCTCGAAGGATTTCGACCTGATCGTGTGGCTGGCGGAAGACCAGCGCATCAGCGGCTTTGAGCTGTGTTACGACAAGCAGCGCCACGAGCACGCCATCGTGTGGAATGAGGCCAGCGGCTTCAGGCACATGGCGGTGGATGACGGAGAGCAGCGACCCGGCAGATACAAGGCCACGCCCATCCTCGTTGCCGACGGGCTATTCGATGTAAGGCGCATCCACGCAGCCTTCCGCGAGGCCAGCCAGGGCTTGCCGCCGGAGATCCGCAATCACGTGCTGCGCGCACTGGAACAGCACCCGCAGTTTCCCGCCTGATACCTCACCTGCCGGCGCATGATGCCTGATTCCCCTACCCTGCTCCTGCTGGCCGACCTGGTGCTGGTCCTGCATGCGGCCGTGGTGGTGTTCGTGGTGGGAGGACTTGCCACCATCCTCATCGGCAACTTCAAGGGGTGGCACTGGGTGAACCGGCTGGCCTTCCGCCTCATTCACCTGCTGGCCATTGCGCTGGTGCTGGCCGAAGCCTGGCTGGGCATTCCCTGCCCGCTCACCACGCTGGAGATGTGGCTGCGCACGCAGGCCGGTGCCGCCACCTACAGCGGCGGCTTCATCGCGCACTGGCTGCACCGGCTGATCTACTACGACCTGCCGCCCTGGGTGTTCATGCTGGCCTATTCGCTGTTTGCGCTGCTGGTGCTGGCAAGCTGGCTGTGGTTTCCGCCGCGGCGGCGCAAGTGATGTGCCCCTGCTTCAGGCGCTGCGCTGGTCGCGCCTCTGCAGGGTGCGTCTGATCCACCAGGCAAAGGCCAGCAGGGCGATAGCGCCCAGCCACAGCGGCCAGTACACCGGGTGATTCCACTGGCGCCGCATGGCTTCGCGCTGGGCAGCGTCTATGCGCAGGTATTTCAGGTTGTTGTTGGCCATCTTGTTGGGCTTGCTGTTGTACAGCCAGGCGTGGCGCAGCACATAGTCCTTGGGGTGGTAACCCCATACCCACGGCCCGTCGCGGCGCAGGATTTCCAGCATGCGATCGATGATGGCCTGACGCTCGGCATTGTTGGGCATGTTCTTCATCTGCTCGAACAGTCGGTCGTATTCCGGGTTGCTGTAGTTGGTGGCATTCTCGCCGCCGTGCCCCACCTTGGCCTGCGCGCCATTCAACAGGAACAGGAAATTCTCCGGGTCGGGGTAGTCGGCATTCCAGCCGAAGTAGAACAGCTGGGTGTCGCCGCGCCGCACCTTGTCCTGGAAGCGGTTGTAGTCCGTGTTGCGCGCCACCAGTTGCACGTTGAGCTTGTCGAACTGCTTGCGCAGCCAGTCCAGGCGCGACTTGGCCCCCATGCCGGTGGAGGTGGTGTCGAGGTAGATCACCAGCGGCTGGCCGGTCTTTGCATCGATGCCATCCGGGTAGCCGGCCTCGGCCAGCAGGCGACGCGCTTCGGCGATGGGCTTGCGCTGCGGCGCGCCGTTCACCCAGTCGTATACATAGCGGTCGATGCCGGCTTCGCCCTCGCGATAGCCGAAGATGCCGGGCGGAATGGGCGACTGTGCGCTGATGCCGCGCCCGTTGGCAAAGATGGAGATGAACTCCTCCATGTCCAGCGCGATGGCGATGGCCCGGCGCAGCTTGCGCGCGCGCTCGCTGTCGCCGCCCACCAGCGGGTCCAGCCAGTTGAACCCCATGTACATCGTGGAAGTCGCCACCGAGGTGGAGAGCGCGATGCCCTGCGCGCTCATCACGTCGCTGACGTTGGTCTCACCGCCCACGTTTACCTGCACGGCCTGGTCAAAGCTGTCCGAGCTGATGCCGGAGCTGTCGTAGTAGCCCTGCAGGAACTTGTTCCAGTAGGGGATGGTTTCCTTCTCCAGTGTGAACACCACCTGGTCGATCAGGGGCAGCGGCTTGCCCGCGTCGCGCAGCAGGCCGGCCCCGGCATCGCCCGGCTCGCCCTCGCTGGGGTAATACTCGGGTGCAAAGTTGGGGTTGCGGCTCAGCACCATGCGCTGGTTGGGATTGTTCTCGCTCAGGTAATAGGGGCCGCTGCCCACCGGCCACCAGTCCAGGGTCAGGTTGCGCTCGTGCATGCCTGGCTGGGCGTAAAACTTCTCGGCTTCCACGGGCATCGGGGCAAAGAACGGCATCGCCAGCCAGTAGATGAACTGCGGATATTTGCCGTACACCTTGATGCGGTAGGTGTGCGCATCCACCACCTCGGCCCCCGGCAGGGCGTAGTCGTTCAGGTCGAGGAAGGCGTCGGGATGAGCCTGTTCTGCCTGCTGCAGGGTGGCGGCATATTCCTTGAGGCCGACGATGTGCTCGGCCATCAGGTGGCCGATGGGCGATTGCACATCGGGGTGGGCCAGGCGCTTGATCTGGTAAACATAGTCCGCCGCCGTCACGCCGCGCGTGCCAGAGTGGGCAAAGTCGCCCAGGCCGTGAATGCCATCCAGTTCGCCCGGCTTGAGCGACAGGTATTCCGGTGTGCCTGCAGCGGTGCGGGCAAAGGCCGGATGCGGCTGGTAGCGCAGGTCCGGGCGCAGGTGGATTTCATACACGCTGTAGGCCACCTTTGCATCCGGCGCATCGTCGCGCAGCGGGTGCATGTCGCGGTCGTAGTAGCGCACCTGCGGAATCTGGCTTGCCGCCTGCGGCACCAGGGTGTAGGGGCGCTTGAGGTAGTGGTATTGCAGCGGCGGCTGGTAGATCTGCGCCAGAAATATGTATTCGTTTTCGCTGTAGGCCTGCGCCGGATCGAGATGCTTGGGGCGCTCGGTAAACGAAGTGTACAGAATGGGCTTGCCCGACTCGCCGGCCGGATAGGGGTTGTTCCAGATGCCGCCGTCACAGGCGGTCAGCAACAGCAGGGGTAAGCAGAGCAGCCATTTCATCATGGCGCAAGTTTATCCTAATGAAGGTCTTCTGTCGGCGCGGCATGATCGCCAGCGCATCTGCTCGACCCTGCAAAAACGATCGCCGATATGGGGGCAAACCAAATCCCTCGCCCCACTACGGGAATACCCGCATCGCGCATAACAAGCCGTGGCGCTTCCGGTAAGATGGCGGAATACGAAATTTACATGGAGCAGGAACATGAATCAGGATTGGCAGAATTTTCTGGCACAACAAGGCGCGCAGGTGCATGAGGGCCTGGTGCAGCATTTCGGCGACGCCCGGGCCGAGCTGCAGGCTGCGCGCGACGGCACCGTGCTGTGCGACCTCAGCCAGTTTGGCACGCTGAGGGCAGCGGGCGAAGAGGCGCAGGGATTTCTGCAGAACCTGCTCAGCAGCGACATCCAGCTGGTGAGCCCGGGCCAGGCGCAGTTCAGCAGCTTCAACAGTCCCAAGGGGCGCATGATGGCCAGTTTCGTGCTGTGGCAGAGCGGCGGCGACTATCTCCTGCAGTTGCATGGCAGCCTCGCGGCCGCGATGGAGAAACGCCTGTCCATGTTCGTGCTGCGCTCGAAAGTGAAGATCACCGACGCCGGCACCGAGGTGATCAGCCTGGGCCTCTCCGGCAGCAGCGCAAGGGAATTGATCAAGGCGCAATTCGGCAGCGTACCCGAAGCCGACTGGGCCATGGTGCAAGGCGAACGGGGCAACGTAATCCGCCTCGGCGCACAGCGCTACCAGATCAATACCAGCGCGCAGCACGCGCCGGCCCTGTGGGCAGCATTTGCCCAAGGTGCGCGACCGGCCGGATCAGGCTGCTGGGACTGGCTCAATGTGCAGGGCGGACTGCCCGTCATCACCCCGCCGACGCAGGAGCAGTTCGTGCTGCAGATGGCCAACCTCGACGCGCTGGGCGGTGTCAGCTTCAAGAAGGGCTGCTACCCCGGGCAGGAAGTGGTGGCGCGCACCCAGCACCTCGGCAAGATCAAGCGCCGCATGTTCCTCGCCCATGTGGACAGTGCCGCACAGGCTGGTGATGCGGTATTCAGCGCCGAGATGGCCGGCCAGCCCAGCGGCATGGTGATCAACGCAGCCGCGGCGCCAGGCGGCGGGCATGATCTGCTGGTGGTGATGCAGATCAGCAGCCGTGAGACGCAAAGCGTGCACCTGCAGTCGCTGGAGGGTCCGGTGTTGAATTTCATGGAGTTGCCCTACACGCTGCCGTAGGCGATCAGACAGGTCGCACTGACTGGACGGGCCTGCGGGGAATGCATACGCGAATACAGGCTTTCACTTATCTGCATCCACCTCGCTTCCAAAAACAGGCTGCCAAATCAATCGCCTCTGCGCAAATCTATTTCAGCGGCGGGGGCAAAAGGGCTGCGCAGCCTTGATCAGCGGCATCCGCTTTTGCTATAGTTCAGACACACTCAGATTCCCACATCAGCCTGCGCTCTCGGGATAACGCTTCAGCCATATCTCCCGCCAAGTCCCGATCGCCCCGCTTGTTCCCTGCGTAAACCGAAGCCGCCTGACGCGGCGCCCCGTATTTGAAATGGAGGGTAAGGCATGGACCACAACAAACATTTTCACAGTTTCTCCCAGGGCATCGAGCACGCGCTCACCCATGTCGTCATCACCCTGCTGGCAGTGGGTATCGCTTTTTCACTGCCCGTAGCGGCGAAGTACGTCCTGTATTACTGGTGGCCCAAGGTTGAAGCAGACTCGCATCTGCTGATGATCACGGAAATCAGCTTTGCCACGGTGCTGGTCCTGTTGTTCAACATCTCGAAAATCGCCTGGGACGGGCGGCGCAGCATGCAGATGAACAAGATTGCCTCGCTGGTGTATGCACGTGAAGGCAGTGGCTGGGTGTCGCGCTGGAAGGACAGGGATATGCGCAAGAAGATCGCCAGTGTGCGGGACGTGTACATCATGTCGATCACCGGCGACACCTTCAGCTCAAAAAACAGCGATCTGCAAAAGACGCTGGACCTGGCCTACGAGATTCGCGTGATGCTGGCCAATCCCTGGGGCAAAGGCATCACCTCCCGGGTCCAGGCACTGGACGAACCCGATGTCATGCTGCAGAACTGGCGCCGCGAAACGGTGGCAAGCATCGCCTATTTGCGCAAACTGGCCGCTGCCGGGAAGAAGGTCAAGCTCAAGTTCTATGAAGAGCCACCGTTCTGGAAGCTGGTGGTAACCGGCGAATATGTGTGGGTTCAATACTGCAATGAAGGGCAGGAGGTCAAGACCCAGCCGGAGTACGTATTCGGGCTGCAGCACGACAGCCCGCAGCGCGGACTGTTCGCGCCCTTTTACAAATATTTTCTCAACCAGTGGCAGGACACTCACCACGCGGAGTTCAATTTCGAAAGCAGCGAACTGATCTACCGCAATGGCGGCGGCAACGAAATCCAGCGCGTCGCTTTTCCGCCGGCGGAAGAAGACACGCCGGTGAACGGAAGCACTCTGGCGGCGAGCGCCTAGGCGCCAGGTACGCCACAGAACCGCCACGCTTTCCCGCCGCTACTGCACTTCGTCAGGCTTGAGTTGCAGCCTCATCTTGCGATGCGGCATGCCGGCGTCCATGAACACCTCTCCTTCTGCTTCAAAGCCGAAACGCTCGTAGAACGGCATGGCCTGCACCTGCGCCGAGGCATCCACCTGGGTGAGGTGTACGCTGCGCGCATAATCGAGCAGCGCCTCAAGCAGGGCACTGCCGACCTTCTTGTCTCGCCATTCGGGCAGCACGGCCATGCGTCCGAGGTGGCCCTCGGGCGTGATGCGGCCGCAGCCGATGGCATCTCCCTTGCTGCTCAACGCCAGGGCGTGGTGGCAGGTCTCGTCCACGCCGTCCCATTCGAGTTCGGCAGTGACGCCCTGCTCGCGCATGAAGACTGTTTCGCGTATTGCACGCAGCAGGGGCTCGCCGTCATGCCAGCTGATGAGGTGTATCGTGAATGGATTGCTCATGCGTCCTCCCATCTCGATCTGCGTGCCGTTGTCCGGCATCTTGGTATGGTCCGCGATGTTGCATTACCAGGCCGCCCGTAATCTGGCCGTCCGGCGAGGTGCGGGCGGCCGCACTCGTCGCGCTTATGAAACGATTTCCACCGTGGTGCCCACCGGCACCAGGTCAAACAGCTCCACCATGTCGGCATTGGCCATGTTGATGCAGCCATGCGACGCGGGCACTCCGAGCGGTCGGCTGTCCGGGGTGCCATGGATGTAGATGTAACGACGCATGGTATCGCAACTTCCCAGCCGGTTGTAGCCCGGTTCGCAACCGGACAACCAGAGGATGCGCGTGAGTATCCAGTCGCGCCCGGGCTGCCGGGCGCCCAGGGTCGGTGTGTAGACCTCGCCTGTCGGGCGGCGCCGCACAAATACGGTGTTGATCGGCTGGCCGTCGCCGATCTTGGCGCGGATCACATGGCGCCCGCGCGGCGTGCAGTTGCTTCCGCTCTCCTCGCCCACGCCGTTCTTGCCGGTGGACACCGCATAGCGTTTGAGCTGCCTGCCGGCGTCATCAAACAGGGTCAGGGTTTGCGTTGGGATGTGGACGGTGATCTTCATTGCGCTTCCTGCGCCTTTTGCTGCGCGCGCCGCGCAGCGAAGAATTCGCTCAGCACCTGGCCGCACTCATCCGCCAGAACGCCGCCTTCAATGCGCGCATGGTGGTTGAGGCGGGACACCTTGCCCTCGCCCCCCATCTGCGCCGCGGGCAGATCGGTAAACAGGTTGAGCACGCTGCCGGCCGCGCCGGTCTTGGGGTCGCGCGCACCATATACCACGCGCGCGATGCGCGCATGAAACATGGCGCCGACACACATCAGGCAGGGCTCCAGCGTGACGAACAGCTCGCAGCCCACCAGGCGGTAGTTGCGTGCGTTGCCCGCCGCATCGCGCATGGCCTGGATTTCGGCGTGGGCAGAAGGGTCGTGCAGGGAGATGGGCGCGTTGTAGCCGCGCCCGATGATTTCGCCATCGCGCACCACCACCGCACCCACCGGCACCTCGCCGGCTTGCGCAGCCAGCCTGGCCAGTGCCAGCGCTTCACGCATATAATCGGCATCAGTCATTTGTTACCAAACAGAACAGTCATCCCGCCTCCAAGGCCGGCAACCGTAGCACAACTGACCCCATTTGACGAGGCTGCAGGCCATATGCGAATTCGACCAGGACACACCATGCGCATGCCGTTTGCCCTCCTCTGCACCATCGGCCTGCTGCACAGTGGATTCAGCCATGCCGAAGAAAGCCCCCCAGCCAAGGAGAAGGGAGCCGACTGGCTGATTCCCAGCCTAAGCCTAGGAATCTCCTATCCCCTGGTTGTCTCCGCCTCCATCGGGGCCATCGTGCCGCTGGGCAGGCCAGCCGCGCATCCTTACTACGACATCATTCCCTCCATACCCGCAGTGCGCATCGATGAAGAAATTGGCCTGGGCGGCACCACCACCTCGGTTGGCTTGGTCTTGCCGCGTGAAAACGGCATGCTCAGCCTGAAAAAGGCGCGCCTGCGCACCTGGCTCATGCCCTGGAATATCGAAGCCGGAAAAATTTTTGACGGTACGGTGGTGGAGTTCGCTGTCGCCGGGCACATCCCCGCCAAGCTTGGCCTTGGCCGCTTCAGCGAAGTTGACCCGCCAGACGGAGCAGCAATCTCGCTCACGTACATCTTCCTGGGTTTAGGCTGGTAACTCAGCAGGCCAATATGCAGTTGGCATTGCTCTTGCGTGCGCTTTGAATTGACTGTGCAAGGTTCGCCAATTTCCCTACCATAGCGAACCGGACGCTTCGGTAGCGTAAAGACTGCTTTATCCCCAGGAACTGTCATTCCAGTTAATGAATTGAAACGTCGGCTTTGCTCTTGAAAGCAGACGTAATTTAATTGTTGAGAAAGAGATTTTGCCAATCGGCAAGGGGGCTATGTGAATCGAGTATCAAGATGCGTTCCAGTTTTGGTGACCGCAATAGCTCTTGCCATGGACGTGATGGCAGCACCAGACAACAATCCTCACAGCACAGTGGCTACTACCGTTTCTGTACCGCCGGCGTTATTAGACCGGCAGGTAAATGAAAAGGTTATAAGCAAGATAGCCCCAGGTAGGGTTAGCACATTTACTGTAAGTCCCGATGGTCGGCATGTGGCCTATCAAGCTTATGCGAATGGAAAGCCTGATAGCGTTTCTGATGAGGGGGAGAGTGGGAAAATCATAGTTATTGTAGATGGGAAGAAAGGCTCCCATCGCTACGATTCTTCTGATATGAACATGGCCATTCGCAAGTTGATCTTCAGCCCTGATAGTACGAGGTTGGCCTACATAACAGAGGACCAAATGAATGTATACATCGACGGATTGGACGAAGAATTCTACGGTTACGGAACAAAATCTGCGAATGCAATGATCAGGGATGTTGAATGGCTACGCTTTAGTCCAGACAGCAAATCTGCCATTTACGTAATATCCGTTAACAATGCAGATGGGCCCGCATATGTCGTGACCGAAGGAAAAAGAGGAAAACCCTACCCAAGATTGGCTGGCCCGCCTATCTTTAGCCCTGATAGCAAACATCTTGCTTTTGCAGTCCGCCTCAATCGACCTTACTCCGTTTACATGGTAGTGGATGACACAGAAGGCAAGCATTATGTTGAATATGATGATCGTTACACGACCTTCAGCCCTGACAGCAGCATGTTAGCCTACATAGCAGGTTCTGGGATACCTACTGGCCGAAAGAGACATATAGAATATTTCGTTGTCGTGAATGGACAGGAGGGTAAGCATTACGTTGGCATAGGAAATTATTTGATGTTCAGCCCAGATAGTCGACATCTACTTTATCCGGCGAAGATTGCAGAGTACAAGTGGACTGTAGTCATCGATGGGAAGGAAGATGGAGCCCACGACGCATGGGCGATATTTAATCCGTCGTTTAGTCCGGATGGCAAACACACAGCTTATACAGCATGGACAATACCAGACAAGGGCGACTGGTATGTTGTGATAGATGGTCAAGAGGGTAAAAGATACAAGAGATTGTATGATGGCGTTAAATTCAGCAGCGACAGTAATCACTCAGCTTATTCAGCTTGCGATAACAGCTCATGCTTTATGGTTTTAGATGGGCAAGAGGCAAAGCGGTATGAGTTTATCGGTCAATTCGCCTATAGCCCTGTAAGTGCACAGTTAGCCTATGTAGCGATGTTGGGGCCCAAGAAGTTTGTAGTATTTGATGGTCGCGAAGGAAAGCTTTACGACGAAATACATAACTTGGTATTCAGCCCTGATGGAAAATACCTTGCATATGCCGCATACGATAAGAAAACCAAAAAATGGTTTGTTGTGGTCAATGCGCAGGAAGGAAAGCAATACGACTTTGTCATGGCCAGCGGAGCGTCCGAAAAGGAAGGTCGAGTAGATCAAGCAGTCGAAACTGGAAGCTTGAAGTTTGACTCACCAAACAAGCTGCATTATCTCGCCGTAAGCAATAAACGAATACTTTTAGTGGAAGAACACTTGGGTGTGCCTGAACTCAATGGCGAAAACAAGTAGTTCAGATAATCACCGTCACCATATTTCAGCACCTTAAACGAGCTGGTTTCCGCAAACTGACATTTAGCCGACATAAGCAGAGCAAGGCTCAAGGTCGGTTTTGGGCACAAAACGGGCATCCCACCAATTTCTCCCAGGCAATAACCGCGAACAGTTTCACGGCCACCCAAACGATGCGCGGTTTTGCCCGTTTGAAAGCAAGGCATATAATCGCGCCCTGTCATTCATCGTTCCCCCATCAAGACGTGAGAAATCCAGGAGTCGCCACCATCGAGCAGTTGCACGAATTCGACGAGATCATCGACGTGCGTACGCCGCTGGAATTTGCCGAGGACCACATCCCCGGCGCCGTCAATTGCCCAGTGCTCAGCAACGAGGAGCGTGTGCGCGTCGGCACCTTGCACAAGGAATCGTCGTTCGAGGCCAAGAAGATCGGCGCGGCGCTGATCGCGCGCAACATTGCGCAGCACATCGAGCAGAACTGGCTCGACAAGCCAAAAAACTGGCACCCGCTGATCTACTGCTGGCGGGGTGGCCAGCGCAGCGGTTCGATGACGCACATCCTGCGCCAGATCGGCTTCAACGCGGAACGCCTGGGCGGCGGCTACAAACAGTATCGCCAGCATGTGATGGAGCAGCTCGCCATCCTGCCCGCGCAGCTTTCCTTCCGCGTGGTGTGCGGCCTCACCGGCAGCGGCAAGAGCCGCCTGCTGCTGGCCCTGCGCGAGGCCGGCGCGCAGGTGCTGGACCTGGAGGAGATCGCCAAGCATCGCGGCTCGGTGCTGGGCGATATGCCGGATACGCCGCAGCCGGCGCAGAAGGGTTTCGACAGCGAGGTGCTGGCACAACTCAAGGCCTTTGATCCGGCCAAGCCGATCTATGTGGAATCCGAGAGCAGGAAGATCGGCCTGCTGCGCGTGCCGGAGTCGCTGATCGACAGGATGTGGGCAAGCCCCTGCCTGCGCCTGGAAACGCCAACCGCGCTGCGCGTGGCGCTGCTGCGCGAGGACTACCTGCACTTCCTGCACGATCCGGCCCTGCTGCGCCAGCAGCTGGCACGGCTGAAGGGCATGTACTCCAACGAGCAGCTGGAGCACTGGCATGCGCTGTGCGATGCGCAGCAGTGGGACGAATTCGTCGCCGAAATGCTGGAGCAGCACTATGACCCTGCCTACAGCAAGTCCATCTACAGCCATTATCCCAACTACGAACGCTCTCCCCAGCTGCACCTCAAATCACTGGAGCACAACAGCTTTCTGGCGCTGGCCAAGGAAGCGCTTGCCATGCCCGATGAATTTGTAAACAATGGCAACAAGGCGCCTCTATAAAACCAGCAATCCTGAGACACCAAGGCGCGAAACCAGTGTTTTCCGCACACCATTGCAACGGGATCGGGATTGGCAGAGGCTCCAGCAATGAACAGGAGCCACACGATGCTGAATCAGGCACTACCGGATTTCACCTTGCCCGCCACGGGCGATGCAACCTTCCAGCTTTCCGCCCTGCGCGGCAAATCCCTGGTGATCTTCTTCTACCCCAAGGACAACACCCCGGGCTGCACCCTGGAAAGCCAGCAGTTCCGCGACCTCTATCCCCGGTTCCAGAAGGCAGGCTGTGAGGTGGTGGGCATCTCGCGCGACAGCCTCAAGTCACACGAGAATTTCAAGTCACGCTTCACCCTACCTTTCGCGCTGCTGTCGGACCCTGAAGAAACGGTATGCAACCTTTTCGGCGTGATGAAGCAGAAGAACATGTACGGCAAGCAGGTGCGCGGCATCGAGCGCAGCACCTTCGTGCTCGACCGCGACGGCAAGCTGCGCCGCGAATGGCGCGGCCTCAAGGCCGACGGCCACGCACAGGAAGTTCTCGATTTCGTTCTCACTCTAGGCGTTTAAAGGAAGACCATGACCCCGCGCAAACCATCGGCAAAACAGGAAACGCTCACCAAGCTGTTCGTGCTGGACACCAACGTCCTGATGCACGATCCGACCAGCCTGTTCCGCTTCGAGGAGCACGATGTGTACGTGCCCATGTTCGTGCTGGAAGAGCTGGACAACAACAAGAAGGGCATGACCGAGGTGGCGCGCAATGCGCGTCAGGCCAGCCGCTTCCTTGACACGCTGGTGAGCAGCAGCACACCCAACATCGAAGAGGGTGTGGCGCTGGACTCGCTGGGCAACAAGGCTGCCACCGGCCGCCTCTACCTGCAGACCCAGTTCATCACCCATGTGCTGCCGGAGAACCTGGCCAGCGGCAAGGCCGACAACGCCATCCTCGGCGTGGTGATGTATCTGCAGAACACCCAGCCCAAGCGCCAGGTCTCGCTGGTCAGTAAAGATATCAACATGCGCATCAAGGCGCGTGCGCTGAACCTGAACGCGCAGGACTACTTCAACGACAAGGTGCTGGAAGACACCGACCTGCTCTACACAGGGGTCAAGGCGCTGCCTGCCGATTTCTGGGAAACCCACGGCAAAGACATGAAATCCGGCCAGCAGAACGGCTTCACCTACTATGAAATCAAGGGCCCGCTGTGCCGCGATCTGCAGGTGAACGAATTCGTGTTCCAGGAAAATGAGGGCGCCACGCCGTTCCAGGCCGTGGTGACGCAGCAGGCGAACGACACCGCCATCCTGCGCACGCTGACCGACTACACCCACCAGAAGAACGCGATCTGGGGCATCACCGCACGCAACCGCGAACAGAGCTTCGTGCTCAACCTGCTGATGAACCCGGAAATCGATTTTGTCACCCTGCTCGGCCAGGCCGGCACCGGCAAGACCCTGCTCACCCTGGCCGCCGGCCTGATGCAGACTCTGGAACGCAAGATCTATTCGGAGATCATCATCACCCGCGTGACCGTGCCGGTGGGCGAGGACATCGGCTTCCTGCCCGGCACCGAGGAAGAGAAGATGACGCCGTGGATGGGCGCGCTGGACGACAACCTGGACGTGCTCAACAAGGCGGACGACGACAGCGGCGAATGGGGCCGCGCGGCCACGCGCGACCTGATCCGTTCGCGCATCAAGGTGAAGTCGCTCAACTTCATGCGCGGCCGCACCTTCCTCAACAAGTACCTGATCATCGACGAGGCACAGAACCTGACGCCCAAGCAGATGAAGACGCTGATCACCCGCGCCGGTCCCGGCACCAAGGTGGTGTGCATGGGCAACATCGCACAGATCGACACGCCCTACCTCACCGAGGGCAGCTCCGGCCTGACCTATGTGGTGGACCGCTTCAAGGGTTGGGACCACAGCGGCCACGGCACCCTGCAGCGCGGCGAACGTTCGCGCCTGGCCGACCACGCCGCCGAGGTGCTATGACCGACAAGATCCAGAAATC
>DATDDN010000173.1:0-33079 GCA_036523795.1 Gallionellaceae bacterium
CTCAAGCGCTTCCCGGTTGACCGCATCAAGATCGACCAGTCCTTCGTGCGCAACATCACCTCGGATCCGGCCGATGCCGCCGTGTCGCAGGCCATCATTTCCATGTCGCACAGCCTGAATCTGGTCACCCTGGCGGAAGGAGTGGAAACCGAGGCGCAGCGCGAATTCCTGCGTTCGCGTCACTGCAACGAAATGCAGGGGCACCATTTCAGCCCGGCCATTACCGCACAGGCCATGGAGGAGATGATGCGCAGCGGGCGCTGCCTGGACGCGCCGTCGGCAAGCCACGCACATCATGAGCGCACCCTGCTGCTGCTGGACGATGACGAATACCTGCTGGCTGCGCTGGCTTCCACGTTGCACACCGAGGGCTATCGCATCCTGTGCGCCACCTGTCCCGGCGAGGCGCTCGATTTCCTCGCCAAGCACCCGGTCGGCGTGATCATTTCCGAACATCATCTGCCGGAAATGACGGGCATCGAGCTGTTCAGCAAGTTGCGCCACCTGCATCCGGCCGTGGTGCGCATCATGCTGACCGGGAACAACGATACCGCGCTGACTTCCGCCGCCATCAACCAGGGCGCGGTCTTCAAATTCGTCGTCAAGCCCTGGGACAACGAAGAGTTGCGCGCCCAGGTGCGCGATGCCTTCCGCCACTACGAGCGCCTGCATCTGCTGAAGCCGCAACAGGCCGCCGCCTGATTCTTGCTATAATTTTCGCTTGCATCCGGCTGCACCGCCTGCAGCCGCTTCAGAATTGCTGTCGCGCCGGCAGGCAACCGGTAACAACCCCGCATACACACCCATGACCCAGCACAGCCACCTGCACGCCCCCAACCCCGTCCTGGCCGCACTGAAATGGACGGCGCAAGCACTGCATCGCCACGCTTATGGCCGCATGGCGCTGATCGTGCTGGCGTGCCTGCTGCCGTTCAGCCTGGCGCGTCTGGGGCTGTTCCTTGCATACCACGAGGATTTCCGTAGCCTGGGCCTGCTCGAAGTGCTGTCGGCTTTCGTGGTCGGCCTGCGCTTCGACCTTTCCATCGCCATCGTGGGCATCTTCGTGCCGCTGCTGTTCATGCTGCTGCCCTTCCGCTGGGCGCACCACGCTTACTGGCAACGCCTGTGGGGCTGGCTGATCTATCTGGTGCTGCTGGGGCTGGTATTCATGCTGATCGGCGATGCCGTCTATTTTGGCGCAGTGCATCGCCACGTCGGCTTCGAGATCGGCACCCTGTCGGCCGACATGGGGTCCATGGTGGCGCTGGCCTTCAGCCAGTACGGTTTGATGCTGCTGCTGTTCGGCGTGGGCGCCGCGCTGGGTGCGCTGCTGTGGCGCCGCCTGCTGCATCCGGTGCCATCCGCGCCGCAGCGCTGGTGGCCGCGCCTGCTGGGCATCCTGGGCCTGCTGCTGCTGTTCGTGATCGTGGGACGCGGCGGCTGGACCGGCAAGCCCATCAGCGTGGGCGATGCCTTCTTCTCCAACTCGGTGGCGCAGGGCTACCTCGCGCTCAACGGTGCCTTTGCCGTGACCCACGCGCTCAACGACAGCGCGCCGCCGCCGCGCGAATTTATGCCGCAGGACGAAGCGAGCCAGCGCACCCAGCGCCTGCTCGCAGGCAGCAGTGCGCCGTTCCACGACCCGGCTTATCCCATCTACCAGGCGCAACGCTTTGCCGGCCACGGCAACAAGCCCAATGTGGTGGTGCTGATGCTGGAAAGCTGGGGGGCCTTGCACATTGACGCCATGCGCCAGCAGATGAAACTGCCGCCGCTGGGCGTGACGCCCAACTTCGATGCGCTGGCCAGACAGGGGCGTCTGTACACGCATTTCTACGGCAACGGCCAGCGCTCCATCCAGGGCGCCGAAGCCATCCTTGCCGGCCTGCCCACCCTGCCCGGCATGCCCTTCCTCGGTGAAGGCATAGAGCAGAACCGGCAGAGCTTCCTGGGCGAGATGGCACAGGCGCAGGGCTACTCCACCTACTTCCTGCAGAGCAGCGACCGCGGTTCGTTCCGCTTCGATTCCATCGCAGCGCGCGCCGGCTTCTCCACCTACAAGGGCGCGGAAGACATCCCCGAACTGCACGCGCACCCCAAGCCGCCCTCGACCTGGGGCACCTGGGACCACAACACCTTCCAGGAGGCCAACAAGCTGTTTGCTGGCGCGAAGAAGCCCTTCCTCGGCTACATCTTCACCTCCACCACGCATGTGCCGTGGATCATTCCGGAACAGCGCTGGAAGAAATATCCGGAAGACAGTGATCGCAACAAGTTCCTCAACTCGCTGTACTACGCCGACTGGGCGCTGGGCGAGCTGATCGCCTCGGCGAAGAAGGCGGGCTATTACGACAACACCATCTTCGTACTGGTGGCCGATCATGCCAACGAGTTTGTCGAGCAGCCTGAGGTCACCCCCAACCTGTACCACATCCCCCTGCTGATCGTGGGGCCCGGCGTGAAGCCCGGCATCGACGAACGCATCGGCAGCCAGTTCGACATCGGCCCCACCATTGCCGATCTGGCCAACTGGAACACAGGATACGCCGGGCTGGGGCGCTCGCTGCTGGACAACAGCAATGTGAACGAGCGCGTGGCGTTCAGCATACGCGGCGACCTGTTTGACATGATCTCTTCACGCGGCTGGGTCACCCACAACCTGAACAAACGCATGGGCAGCGCGCCCGGCATGAGTGCGGCGACGGCGGATGAGATGGAGCGGGATCTGCTGGCGGAGTACCAGACGGTGAGCCGGTTGCTGGTGGAAAACCATATTCAGCCGGCGGGGAAATAAGCGCGTTCCTGCCGGTGAAACTGAAAGGCGGCCAAAGACGCCGTCCGTGGCTGTATAAGTTGATCATTATTTAATGGCGCCTGCTGGATTTGTAGAAGGCGAGACATTAGACTTGTGAATTCAAAGTCATGACCACTTGTCCCTGCAATATGGAATCACGCCACCGATGAACCGCAACCCGCCCAAGCATCTGGACGCCGAAGTGATCAGGTTGCGCGAGGAACTGGTGCACCGCGACATGCAGCTGGACCTGTTCAAGAAGGTGGTCAGTGCGGTGCGCGAGCGTTCAACGCTGGAGAGCATATTCCAGATGGTGGTGGTGTTCGCGCAGGGCCTGACCCAGGCCGAGACCGTGCTGATTCCGGTGCTGGACGAGAACTGCTCCACCTATACCTACCGTGCCGGTTACGGCAAGAATGCCGACGAGATCGTGGGCGAGAGCCTGGACATCAATCTCGGCATCTGCGGCTGGGTGTGGAAGCACAAGACGCCCTGGTGGCGCGGCGTATTGAGCGAGCTGGGCGAGGACGAGCGCAACAAGTGGGAAAGGCAGGTGGGCACCGTGCTGCTGGTGCCGCTGATCGGGCGCAATCATTTCCTCGGCGGCATCGCCTGCATAGACAAGGTCGGCGGCGGCGACTTCGACGAGAAGGATCTCGACCTGCTCACGCTGCTGGCCAGCCAGGTGGCCACCGCCATCGACAACAACAGCCTGATCCACGAGCTGGAGCTGAGCAATCGTGCCCTGGTGAGTGAAAAAGAGCGTGCGCAGGCAACCCTGTCCTCCATAGGGGACGCAGTGATCACCACCGACCAGAGCGGCCGCATCGAATACATCAATCCTGCCGCCCGCCATCTGTTTGGCCATACCGCGGGTGAGCCCGTCAGCCTGGCTGACCTCGGCACCCTGCTGTATGAGGACGACCGCCAGCCGGTCGGCAACCTGGTGCTGCCCACCCTGCGCGAAGGACGCCTGCCTTATCCGTCGCGCACCATGGTGCTGATCCATGCGGATGGGCGGGAATACTATGTGGAACCCAATTCCGCACCCATCCATGACGCGGACGGACGCAGCTCCGGAGTGGCGCTGGTATTTCGCGATGTCAGCCAGGCGCGTGAACTGAGCCGGAAACTCTCGCATCAGGCCACCCACGATGCACTCACCGGCCTGCTCAACCGGCGCGAATTCGAATATGAAGTGCGCCAGGCCATGCGCGACGCGCAGGTTAACAACACCGAGCATTCCCTGCTGCACCTGGGGCTGGACCAGTTCAAGCTGGTCAACGACACCTGCGGCCATGTCGCCGGCGACGAGTTGCTGCGCCAGTACGCGCAGCTGCTTGGCGGCGCGCTGCGCGCCGGAGACGCGCTGGCGCGCATCGGCGGCGACGAGTTCGGACTCCTGCTGAAAAACTCCTCGCAGATACTCGCGCTCGAAATGGGCGAGCGCATACTGGCGCTGACGCGGGACTTCCGCTTCGAATGGGATGGCAAGGCCTTCGCCGCCGGCGTCAGCATCGGCCTGATCGACATCCACGCCGGCAGCGAATCGGTCATGCTGCTGATGAGCCGCGTGGATGCGGCCTGCCAGATGGCCAAGGAAGGCGGCGGCGGACGCGCCTACGTGCACCGCACATCGGATCAGGCACTGCAGGCGCGCCTGGGCCAGATGCAGTGGACTCCGCGCATCACGCGCGCGCTGGAAGAGGGGCGCATGCTGCTGTATTGCCAGCCCATCGTCCGTCCTGGCGCAGAGAACGATCTGTGCAGCCACTACGAGATTCTGGTGCGCATGCGGGATGAGCAGGGCAGGATAGTCAAGCCCGGTTCGTTCCTGCCTGCGGCGGAGCGCTACAACCTGGTGACTCGCATCGATCGCTGGGTGATCAGCGCCTATTTCAGCTGGCTGGCGCAGAATCCGCGCCATCTGGCCAGGCTGGAGCTGGGCTCGGTCAACCTGTCCGGCCGCTCGCTGGGTGATGAGAGTTGCCTCACCCACATCGAGAACATGCTGCGCGAACACGCCATCCCGCCGCACAAGATCTGCTTCGAGATCACTGAAACAGAAGCCATCGGCAATCTCGGCAACGCCATCCATTTCATCCGCCGCCTCAAGGACATGGGCTGCACCTTCGCGCTGGACGATTTCGGCAGCGGCCTGTCGTCATACGCCTACCTGAAAAACCTGCCGGTGGATTTCCTCAAGATCGATGGCCAGTTCGTGCGCGACATGGCACTTGATGTCGGCCACTATGCCCTGGTCGAATCGATCAATCACGTCGGCCATGCCATGGGCAGGAAGACCATCGCAGAATTTGTGGAAAACCAGGAAGTGGCGGTCATGCTGGGCGCGCTCGGCGTGGATTTCCTGCAGGGCTATGGCATAGCCAGGCCGCGCCCAGTTGGGGAGATGCTGCTGGACGCCTGCTGCTCCCCCGCGACCTGCCAATAGCCGCAGCAAACGCAAACCTCAAAAAAAATCAGCCACAAACACACCGTGAAAGGGGGAGACTTTCACGGTGCGCCTGCGGCTGATAAGGGGAAACGATTTCCGGCCTGGCGGCGGATCAGTTCAGCTGGTGCACGAAATCGACACGGCGGTTTTCCTGCCAGCACTTCTCTTCGTTGCAGCTCGTGCGGGGTTTCTGTTCGCCGTAGCTGACATCCTTGATGTGTGCAGGCGGCACGCCCAGTGCAACCAGCGCCTCATGCACGGCCTTGGCGCGGCGGCTGCCCAGTGCCAGGTTGTATTCGGAGCTGCCGCGTTCATCGGTATTGCCTTCCACCGTCACGGTGTCGTTGCTGTGCGCAAGCATCCACTCCGCTTCGTGGCGGGCGGTCTCGCGGGCTTCGGCTTTCACCGTGGCCTTGTCAAAATCAAAATAGATGCTCTGTTTCTGCAGTGCATCCAGCTGTGCGGCCAGTTGTTGCGCATCAACGGCCGACTGGCTGGTCGCGTTGTTCTGCGTCTGTGTGGGAGGGGTGGATGTAGCGTTGTCCGGGGTGACAGGTTTCTGGCCGGTGGTGCAGGCACCAAGCAGCAGGGACAGGGTAATCAAAGTTGCAGCACTTCTCATCAGTCGAGTTCCTTTAACATTACGGGTTATCAGGGGGAGGGGATTCAGCTTGTGGCGCGATGGCCATGTTCACGTCTGGCCAGGAACTCCGCCTCGGCCGCGAAATCTTCGGCCAGTGCGGTCGGGGCGCGATCCAGGCGGTACAGCGCGATGATCAGCGCGACGGTGGCGAGCAGCATCAGGTGCGGCCCAAACAGCCAGAACACCATCGGCACGCAGAAGTAATACGCGCGCATGCCGATGCTGTAGAAGGTGCCGGCGCGATTCAGGTGCGTGGCGACATGTTCCGGTTGCAGCACACGGTGCCCGCGCTTGAGCGGCACATTGATCATGTAGCCTACGTGGTTGAATACGCGCACGGCCATCGAGAAGCTGAAGAAGGCTACCAGCAGATCCAGCAGCATGATCAGCAGCTTGGTCAGCCACAGTTCACTGCGCGCGCTGCCGACGATGTTGAGGGTATGCCATGTACCCTCCATCTTGTCGCCCTGGGCGCTGAGTGTCAGCACGCCCACAATCAGCAGCACGGAAGTCGAGGCCAGGAAGGTCGCCGCCATGGTCGAGTTGCGCAGCGTCTGCACCGCCAGCACTTCCTTGCCGGGGTCGCGCATGATCGAATCAACCCATTCGGCGCGCGCGATCATGTTGACCGCCTGCACGGTAAAGGTCGGATCCTTGCGCGTGCGATAGGCCACGTAAGCGTAATAGCCCACCAGCAGCAGCACGCTCAGCGCGAAGCTGGTGACATCCACGCCGTAAATGCTCCAGAAATCAGGTGCCAATCCCAGACTGCTTGACGTACTTTCTCCTACCGTACGCAGGAGTTGCTCACTTTGCGCCATGTTGCTCCCGCCATGCGTGTGCACCATCCAGGTCGCCGGCTTCGCCCAGCGCGATGGCGGTGCCCATCTGGTTCAGCCTGGAATACAGCGCGCGTGCAGCGTTGCCCAGCGACGAGAACGGGGAGCCCGATTCGTGGTTTGAGCCGGGTACGTGCAGCGGGCTATCGGAAAAGAGTGAGTCAGTCTTCATTTGCATGCTCCATTGGTAGTTGCACAGGCGTCGGCAATCGGCGCCGAGGCATGGGGCGCACTGCCGCCATGTTGTGAATGGAATATTAGGAGTTGCTGTGTGATGCAGAAGTAAACCGAAGGTAAAGCGAGGGTTAAGCGGCTTTTCCCGCTGCTGCGCTGTCCGCGTGTCTGTGAGAGGCTAGTTCGTCCGCCGAGCGCGGATGGAAAATCAGCTGTGCCGTGGTGCCCTCGCCCTCGGTGCTTTCTATGGTGGTTTCCCAGCCGTAGCGGTCGCAGATGCGCTTGACCAGCGACAGGCCGATGCCTGAGCCGGTGCTGCCTGAGCCCTTGAAGTGGCGCTGGAATACCTTGCCGATCTCCTCGCCGCGGATGCCGGTGCCGGTGTCGCTGACGGTAAGGCTGTCATCTTCGACCGTGATGGATACGCTGCCGCTATGGGTGTGGCTGAACGCGTTGCGGATCAGGTTGGCCACCACGATGCTGAGCAGCGTGCGCTCGGCAGGGACATGCGGATGGGACGGGCAAGTCAGGCTGACTATGGTCTGGTCGCTCAGCAGGTGGCGATGCATTTCAATCGACTCACCCACCACTTCGCACACATCGCAATTCAGCATCATCGCCTCGTTGCTGTTCTCCCTGGCCATCATCAGCAGCGCGGTGGTGAGATTGATCATCTCGCGATTGGCGCGTCCTATCCTCTCGATTCGTTCCTGCAATTTGCTGCTAGCTAGTTGCGGATTGTCCCCGATCAGCTCGATCACACCCTGCATGATTGCCAGCGGGGTGCGCAACTCGTGGCTGACATCCGAAGTAAAGTCGCGTTCCCGGTCGATAAAGGCGCGCATGCGCTTGAGGTAGGCGGCAAACACGTGCGCCAGCTGGCCGACCTCATCGTCGGGAAAGCCGCGCGACATTGCCTCGGCGTCATCCTCTGGGCTGGCCTGGCTGACGCGGCGCGCCAGCTCGGCAATCGGCGCCACCACCCAGCCGGCCAGCCACCAGCCCACCCAGGCGGAAAGCAGCACCATGAACAGCGCGCCTGCCTTCAGGTAGGTGATGAACAATTCCTCGCGGTGCAACTGGTGCTGCTCGTTGAACAGCATGAAATAGCGTTCGCCATTCTTGTCTTCCACGGACACCCGATAGGGCGTGCCATGCAGCGTGAGCTGGTGCTGTCCCTCGCCCAGGGCGAGCAATTCGGCCGGAATTCTGTCGCTAGTCCGGCCCTGTGTCTGCACGTAGCCCTGGATGCTCAGCGTGGCGGGCGGCAACGAGCTCGGGTTGCGTGCGCGCCGGGAAATGTAGTCATCCATTTCCGCGCGCAGGGTCTCGTCCATCAGGTTCTCGCCCAGGTTGTGGGCGGCAAAGGAAAGGCCGAGCGACAGCAGCAAACTCACCATTGCGCCGAACGCGGCAAACGTCAGCGCCAGCTTGAACCGCAAGCTGTGGCGCAGATTATTCATTGCTGATCTGGTAGCCGATGCCGCGCAGGGTCTTGATCAACGGTGTGTCGGATTTCTTGTCTACTGCGTTGCGCAGGATGTGCAGGTGCGCGCGCAGGGCGTCGCTGTCGGGTGGAGAGTCGCCCCAGATGGCGCGTTCCACTTCTTCGCGCGACAGCACACGCGGCGACTGGCGCATCAGTATCTCCAGCATCTTGAGCGGAATGGGCGGCAGCTCGATGGTCTGTTCGCCGCGCATCACCTTCATCGTGCCGGTGTTGAAGGTGAGGTCACCCACCTGCAGGGTGGAGGAACCCTCGCGCACCTGTGAGCGGCGCACCAGCGCATGCAGCCGCGCTTCCACTTCGCGCAGGGCAAACGGCTTGACAACATAATCGTCGGCGCCGGCTTCCAGTCCGGCAATCTTGTCTTCCAGCAGATCGCGCGCAGTCAGCATCAGGATGGGCGTGTTTTTGCCCGCTTCGCGCAGGCGCCGGCACAGCGTCAATCCATCCATGCCAGGCAGCATCACGTCCAGCACCAGCACGTCATACTGGTTGGTGGAGGCGAAGTGCAGGCCGGAGATGCCGTCTCCGGCGAGGTCCATGGTATGGCCACGCGATTCGAAGTAATCGAACATGTTGGTGGCGAGATCGCGGTTGTCTTCAATCAGCAGGATGTTCATTGGCTATTCTGGGGTGTCAGGTTAGGTTGACGTGAAGTAATCGTAACAAGTTTATCACGCGGGCTTTGCGCGGCCTTCCGCCGCGGTGAGTGAGATCGTTGCTGCCTGTTGCGGTTCCCTTGTTGTGCGGCTGTCAATTTAACACTTGCTGAACTGCATGTTAACAGTAGACAAACATGATCTTGATCGTATCTGAACGTTGCTGCAATCCAGTAGTGGCCGGCTTTCCGTGGAGATTTGCCGGTATTTCATCACTCTATGGCAACCAATTCTTTACCCGGCAACAACCCATCCTTGACGGTCGCTTAACGCGTTTATGACTTTTGCATGACATTGCGGTTCGTAACATGAAAAATGAAATCAACCATCAGGAGTGGTCAAGTGAAAGTTTCTTCAGTTACCGTAGATGCAATCGAGCATGGCGCGATTGCGCATCATAAATCCAAATCCATGACCAGTCAGGTCAGCCTGGGCGATCTTCCCGTCCTGAAACAGCTCAACCATATCGGCAGCGCCATCGCGCTGGGCGAGGCCGGCGATCTGGACGCCGCACACGAATTCCGCAACAAGTGCGCGGGGATGTGACATGAATACCTGGGTTCGTCAGCTGCCACTCACAAAATTGTTTGCAGGATTTTCCTTTCCCAAGGGTACGTTCAAGCAGGACCTGATCGCCGGCATCACCGTATCGCTGGTGGCCATTCCGCAGTCGCTTGCCTACGCGCAGCTGGCTGGCGTGCCCGCCTACTACGGCCTGTATGCCGCGCTGATCCCCACCATCATCGGTGCATTGTTCGGTTCGTCGCGTCAGCTGTCCACCGGTCCGGTGGCGATGACCTCATTGCTCACCGCGGCCAGTGTCGCGCCGCTGGCCGCGCATGGCAGCGAGATGTTCTATGCCTATGTCATTCTGCTCGCCCTGCTGTCCGGCCTGTTCCAGATCCTGTTCGGCGCCTTGCGCATGGGCGTGTTGCTCAACTTCCTGTCGCATCCCGTGCTGATGGGTTTCATCAATGCCGCCGCGCTGATCATCGGCCTGTCGCAGATACCCACGCTGCTGGGCATTTCCGCCAAACAGTCCGACCATTTCCTGCTCGACATCTGGCAGGTGTTTGCCCACATCGACACCATGCACGTCGTATCGGTGCTCTTCGGCCTCACGGCCGTCGCGATGCTGCTGTCCATGAAGAAATTCACGCCCAAGTTGCCGGGTGTACTGATCACCGTCTCCCTGCTGACCTGGGTCAGCTACCTGATCGGCTATGCCGGGATGGGCGGCAAGGTGGTGGGCGAGATCCCGCAGGGCCTGCCCGGCCTGAGCATGCCGCTGATGGACTGGCAGGCCACCATGCAGCTGTTGCCGGCCGCCTTCGTAATCGCGCTGATCAGCTTCATGGAGGCGATGTCCAGTGCAAAGGTGATTGCCATCAAGACCCGCACACCCTGGGACGAGAACAAGGAGCTGATCGGCCAGGGGCTGGCCAAGGTCGCAGCGGCATTCAGCCACTCCATGCCGGTGAGCGGTTCCTTCTCGCGTTCTGCGCTCAATCTCTCCGCGAATGCGCAAACTGCACTGTCTTCCGTGGTGTCGGCGGTGTTCGTGGTGCTGACCCTGCTGTTCTTCACGTCGCTGCTATACCACCTGCCCAAGCCGGTGCTCGCTGCGGTGATCATCATGGCGGTGATCGGGCTGATCAACTTCCGTTCCATCATCAATGCCTGGCGCGCCAGCCGCGATGACGGCATCTCCGCCATCATCACCTTTGTGGCCACGCTGGCCTTCGCGCCCAACATCCAGAACGGCATCATCACCGGCATCATCCTGTCGCTGGCCCTGCTGCTGTATCGCATGATGCAGCCGCGTGTCGCCGGCCTCGGCGTGCACAGCGACGGCACCCTGCGCGATGCAGACCGCCACCAGCTGGAGCCGCTTGAGCCACAGCTGGCGGCGATCCGCTTCGACGGCGCGCTGCGCTTCGTCAATGTGTCCTTCTTCGAAGATGCGCTGCTGCGTCTGGAAAGAAGGAATCCGTCGGTGCGCTACATCCTGGTGAAGTGCAGCGGCATCAACTACCTCGATGCCTCGGGTGTGGAGATGCTGTCCAGCCTGGTGAGCCGCTTCAAGAGCAATGGCATCACCCTGGGCTTCAGCGGCCTCAAGAAGCAGGTGCAGGACGTGATGGACAAGACACACCTCAGCCAGAGCATCGGTGCGGAAAACATCTTTGCCACCGATCAGGACGCCTTCGACAAGCTGCACGCGCGCGGGATCATCGACGAGGCGCCCGACCTGGCGCCGCGCCAGTATCGTCCCCAGCTGTTGCCGGGCTGACGGTGCAGGACGCATGACCTTCAGGCGGGAGCAGGCAGCCCGCCTGAATCAATTCAAGGCAGCAACATTCAAGGCAGCAACAGTTTCAATCTTTTTATAAAGGCAGGACAAGAAATGTCTCAGGCAATACAGGGCAGCAAGCAGTTGCAGGGTTTCCGGGCAACCATCGGCAATGATGCGATGGCATCCGTGGTGGTGTTTCTGGTGGCGCTGCCGTTGTGCATGGGCGTGGCCATCGCCTCCGGCGTGCCACCAACCGCAGGGCTGATTACCGGCATCGTCGGCGGCCTGGTGGTCGGCGTCATCGCCGGTTCACCGCTGCAGGTCAGCGGCCCCGCTGCCGGCCTCACCGTACTGGTGTGGCAGCTGGTGCAACACTACGGCCTGCCCATGCTGGGCGTGATCGTGCTGCTGGCCGGCGCGATCCAGCTGCTGGCCGGTGTGCTCAAACTCGGGCAGTGGTTCCGCGCGGTGTCGCCCGCGGTGATCCACGGCATGCTGGCCGGCATCGGCGTGCTTATCTTCGCTTCCCAGTTCCACGTCATGCTGGACAAAAAGCCGATCGGCTCGGGCATCCAGAACTTCACCGGCATCCCCGCCGCGGTGATGGACACTTTCGCGGCAGGCGGCTCTTCGCTGCAGGCGCTGTACATCGGCTTGCTCACCATCGCGCTGATCGTGGCCTGGAACCTGTACGCCCCGAAGAAGCTCAAGATGCTGCCGGCTCCCCTGATTGCCGTGCTGGCATCGGTGGCCGTTGCCGCCGCCATGCACCTCAAGATCAAGTTCATCCCGGACCTGCTGGCCAACCCCGCCGACATCAACAACATCTGGACCGCCATCCAGTTCCCCACGCTGGAGAACATCCAGCGCGCATTTGACCCGGCCATCCTCACCGCAGCGGTGTCGGTGGCCTTCATCGCCAGCGCGGAAACGCTGCTCAGCGCCAGCGCCGTAGACCAGCTGCACCAGGGCCCGCGCACCAAGTACGACAAGGAACTGGCCTCGCAGGGCGTGGGCAACATGGTATGCGGCCTGCTCGGCGTGCTGCCGATGACCGGCGTGATCGTGCGTTCCACCGCCAACGTCGAGGCGGGCAGCAAGACGCGCGCCTCCACCATCATGCATGGCGTGTGGTTGCTGCTGTTCGCGGCGGTGCTGCCGTTCACGCTGAGCTACATTCCGGTGGCCAGCCTGGCCGCCGTGCTGGTGTTCACCGGCTACAAGCTGGCCTATCCCAAGGCGGTGCCGGGGTTGCTCAAGTTCGGCAAGAGCGAGGTCGCGATCTACGTCGTGACCATCGTGATGATCGTGGCCTCCAATCTGCTGGAGGGTGTGCTGATCGGCCTGGGGCTGTCGCTGCTCAAGCTGCTGTATGCCTTCTCGCACCTGGAAGTGAAATGGGACGAAGATCTCGTCGGCAACCGTGCACACCTGCACCTGAAAGGCGCCGCCACGCTGATCCGTCTGCCCCAGCTGGCCGCCACGCTGGATGAAGTCCGCCCCGGTACCGAAGTGCACATTCACTTCGACGAGCTGGACTACATCGACCATGCCTGCCTCGACCTGCTGTCTAACTGGGAGAAGCAGCACGTGCTGACCGGCGGCAGCCTGGAAATCGAATGGGATGCACTGGCCTCGAAATTCCACCAGCGCCGCGCGGGTGCGCAACGGGCTGCCGCGCAACAGCGGGTGGTCGCGCGCAACGCGGACCTGCCTCTGGCAGCCTAGACGTCGCGAGGAAGGCGCCATGTCCGATGGGCATGGCGCTTTTTTTCGTTTACAGCCAGCCGAATTTCTTCAGGCGGAAATACAGCCAGATGCAGGCGAGCAGGGTGGCCACCAGCGTGGCGGGGTAGCCGTAGGTCCAGCCCAGCTCGGGCATGTTCTTGAAGTTCATGCCGAACAGGCTGAACACCACGGTGGGGATGGCCAGAATCGCGCCCCAGCCTGCCAGTCGCCGCACCGATTCGTTCTGCTCCACGGTGACGAAGGCCAGGTTCACCTGCATCGCCGCTGTCAGCATCTCGCGTATCTCGTCGAGGCTGGCCACCAGGCGGATCACGTGGTCGTGAATGTCGCGGTAGTACAGGCGCATGTCCTTGTGGATCAGGTCCGGGTGCAGGCGGATCAGCGCATCGGTGATGTCGAGCACCGGCGCGGCAGCACTGCGCAGCACCTGCAGTTCGCGCTTCAATTCATACAGGCGGCCGATCGACTCGCGGTTGAGCTGGCCGTTGAAGATGTCGGCTTCCAGTTGCTCGAAATTGTCCCGCAAGGCTTCCAGCACCGGGTAGTAATTGTCCACCACGAAGTCCATCACGACGTACGCCGCCATCGCCGGACCCTTGGCCATATGCTGCGGCGTTCTTTCCAGGCGCTCGCGCGCCGCGGTGTAGCTGATCGACGGGCCGTGGCGGATGGTCACGAAAAAGCGCGGGTTGATGAACATGTGCGTCTCGCCCAGCTGCACGTGCCCGTCCGCCAGCGAGGCCGTCTTCAGCACCGCGAACAGCGAGCTGCCGTATTGCTCCAGCTTGGAGCGCTGGTGCGCCACGCGCGCATCCTCGATGGCCAGGTCGTGCAGGTCGAATTCCGCCTGCAGGGTCTTCAGCAGTGCCTCGCTCGGCTCGTGCAGGGCCAGCCAGATGAAGGCGTCCTCCTGCTCCAGCGTTTCGCTGATCTGCTCGATGTCGATCTCGGCCTGGCGCAGGCCCTTGCTGTAGGCGATGCAGTAACGCACCATCGGGTTGCTCTTGTTGTCGCTCAACATCAGTCTCCTCTTGCCGGTAGCCGGATTATCAGCCTTGCCCAGGGCGTGCGCCAGCCCTTTTGTTTTCAGAAGGAGGGGGTGTTCGGTATGATGCATGCCGGTTGCGCTGTTGTCGCCGGCGCGCATTCTTATTTTTAACAGCAGGAGTCGGACGATGCAGATCTGGGTGGATGCCGATGCCTGTCCCAGGGTGATCAAGGAAATTCTGTTTCGCGCGGCAGAACGCCAGCAGCTGCAGCTCACGCTGGTGGCCAACAGGCTGCTGCATTGCCCGCCTTCCAGATTCATCCACGCCATGCAGGTGCCCGCCGGCTTCGATGTGGCCGACAACAAGATCGCGCAGCTGGTCCAACCGGGCGACCTGGTGATCACCGCCGACATCCCGCTGGCCGCCGATGTCATCGCACGCGGCGCCCATGCCCTCAACCCGCGCGGCGAGCTGTACACCAGGGACACCATCCAGGAGCGCCTCACCATGCGCAACTTCATGGATGGGCTGCGCAGCAGCGGCGTGGAAACCGGCGGCCCGCCCAGCCTCAGCCAGAGCGACCGTCAGGCGTTTGCCAACCAGCTCGACAGGTTGCTGGCGCAGCGCCGCGCTCAGTAGGGCGGGTCACACCCGCCATTGGGTGAATGGAATTGGCGGGTGTGACCCGCCCTACGAACTGCGAACTGCGCGCACGGCGCCGGAAAACATGGCGTGCCCGTATAATCCCGATTCAAATTTGTCGCCGCCATTTCACCCATGACCTCTCTGTACCACAACAAATACCTGCAGATGCTGCTCGCCGGCCTGCTCGCGGTGCCGGGTTTTGCACCGTTCGGCCTGTTTCCGCTTCCTGTGCTGGCACTCGCCGCGCTGTTCGTGCGCTGGCAGCACGCGCAGGGGCGCTGGCAGGCGGCGCGGCTGGGGCTGGTGTTCGGCTTCGGCCTGTTCAGCGCCGGCATAGGCTGGCTGTATGTGGCGCTGCACGATTACGGCTACATGCCCATGCTGCTTGCCGCACCCGCCATCGGCCTGTTTGCGGCATTCCTCGCGCTACTCCCTGCGGCTGCGGGCTTTCTGCAGAGCCGGGGGCGTTCACGCCTGGGCGGGCATCGCGGTCTGGCAGCAGCGCCCAGCCTGTTGCTGGTGATGCCCGCATTGTGGGTGTTGCTGGAGTGGGTGCGCGGCCACCTGTTCACCGGCTTCCCCTGGCTCAGCCTGGGCTACTCGCAGGTGCCGGCCAGCCCGCTCGCCGGCTATGCGCCCGTGCTGGGCGTGTATGGCGTATCGCTCGCGGTGGCGCTGAGTGCGGGCCCGCTGGCCTTGCTGTGGCAACAGCGCTGGAACCGCATGGGCAAGCTGGCGCTCACTGCACTGCTGGCGCTGTGGGCGGTGGGCGCAGGCCTGCGCATGGCGGAGTGGACGGAGCCCGAGGGCGAGCCGGTCACGGTCAGCCTGTTACAGGGCAACATCGCGCAGGACATGAAATTCGATGAAGGCGAACTGATAGGCACGCTGGAAACCTATCGCCGCCTGATCGAACAAAGCGACGCGCGCCTGATCGTGCTGCCCGAGACAGCCTTTCCCCTGCTGCGCAGCCAGCTGCCGCCGGGCTACGCCGAGCTGCTGCGCAACCATGTGCGCCAGAACGGCGGCGACATCTTGATCGGCGCTTTCGAGCGCGACCAGGGCGTGTATTACAACAGCGTGTTCACTCTTGGCACTGCAGAGGGCCAGAGCTATCGCAAGAGCCACCTGGTGCCGTTCGGCGAATTCATCCCGCTGCGCCCCGTGCTGGGCTGGCTGATCAACGACGTGCTGCACATTCCCATGGGCGACCTCGCGCGCGGCGACCGGCGCCAGCAGGTGCTGCAGGTGGCCGGGCAGAAGGTGGCGGTGGACATCTGCTATGAGGACGTGTTCGGCGAGGAGATCATCAACTACCTGCCCGAGGCCAGCCTGCTGGTGAATGTTACCAACGATGCCTGGTACGGCAACTCGCATGCGGCGATGCAGCACAACCAGATCTCGCAGATGCGCGCGCTGGAAACCGGCCGCATGATGCTGCGCGCCACCAATACCGGCGTCACCTCGGTGATCGGCCGCGATGGCCGCATCCGGGCCATGCTGCCGCAGCACGAGGTGGGCACGCTCAACGCCGAAGTGCAGGGCTATGCCGGCAGTACGCCGTATGTGCGCTGGGGCAATGCGGCGGTGCTGGGCTTGATACTGCTGATGCTGCTGGCGACGTGGAAGTTGAGCAAACGCACCCCCTCTCCCTCGATGGGAGAGGGTTAGGGTGAGGGTGCGATGACCTGGCACTGCTACCTGCTGCGCTGTGCCGACGATACGTTATATTGCGGCATCAGCAATGACCTGGAAAAACGCATTGCCGCGCACAATGCCGGCGAGGGGGCAAAATACACGCGCGGCCGTGCACCGGTGCAGCTGGTGTATGCCGAAGCGTGCGCAGACAAATCCGCCGCACTCAAGCGCGAGCGGCAGATCAAGCGGCTGACGCGCGCGCAGAAACTGGCGCTGGCCGGCACGGGATGACAAGGGGGAAAGGATGGCGAACCGGAGCAACAGACTGAAACGCGCCGCATGGGCGGCGCTGCTGTGTGCGCTGATGCCGACCATCGCCTCCGCCGGCGTCAAGGAATACGTGCGCGACTATACCTATCAGGGGGCGCAATTCGATACGCGTGCCACCTGCCGCGTCAACGCCATCGACGGGGTCAAGCGCGAGCTGCTGGATGAGCTGGGCACCTATGTCGGCTCGGTGGTGAAGATTCACCAGGACTCGCTAGGCAACAACTACATGAGCCAGGACGTGGTCAACATCACTGCCGGCATCGTCGCACTCAAGCTGCTGGACGAACGCTGGAACCAGCCGGCCTACTTCGTCAAAGCCAGCATGAAGGCCGATCCCGACGATGTCCTGAGCAAACTCAAGGCGATGCGCGCCGACCTCGAAATGGAAAAGAGTCTGCGCGAATCCTATGAAGAGCTGCAGCAGGCGCGCAAGGAACTGGTTGAGCTGAAGGCACAGCTGGCCAGGCTGCACCCTGCCGCCACCCCCAAACCAGAGCTGGCGCTGGCAGCCCCCAAGCCGGCTGCGCCGGAACCTGCGCTGGTGATGAAGCGCATGCAGCAGATGGAAGAGCAGGCGCAGCAGGAGGTGGCGAAGAATCGCGTAGAAGAAGCCGTTGCCCCGCCGCAGCCCGCCGCAATCGAGCCAATCAAGACCAGTCCCCCTCCGCGGAAAGCCAATGCCGACGCGCAGCGCGGCCAGCATGAGCTGGAACAGGCGCTGCAGGAGGAAAAGAACACTCCGCCACCTGCAGTGGTAATGCCGGTTGCCCCCATGCCTGTACCAGCGCCGGTTGCGCAGCCCGTTGCCAAGCCACCGGCTGTACCGAGCGAGCCGGTCCTGGTGGCGAACTACCATCGGGTGGCGCAGACCATCGAGGTGGAGGAGGCATTCCAGGCTGCGCTGACGGCGAAAAGCAAAGGCGATTTCTCCACCATGTTCAGCGAGATGAATGCGCTGGCCAACAAGGGTTACGCTCAGGCACAAGTGCGGCTGGGCTGGATGTATCAACGCGGCTTGGGCGTGCCACAGGATTTCCAGCAAGCGCACGCCTGGTACGAGAAAGCCAGGGCCAATGGCTCACCCGATGCGATAGCGCATATTGGCAATTTGTACGAGTTGGGGCTGGGTGTAGAGAAGGATTACCTCAAGGCGGCTGCGCTATACCAGCAGGCCATTGATGCAGGCAGCGACCTGGGCTATTCCCACCTCGGCAGTTTGTACCTGACCGGGCGCGGCATGCCGTTCGACCGCGTAAAGGCGGCCGAATATTTCCGCGCCGGCATGGAGAAGGGCAATTACGGTGCCATGGCCAAGCTGGCATTCCTCTACCAGCACGGCCGTGGTGGCCAGGAGCAGGACAAGCGCAAGGCGGTGGAGCTGTATCAGCGGGCGATCGATCACGGCGATGCGCTGGCCATGGCCTGGCTGGGGCAGATGTATAACGAGGGCGACGGGCATTTGTCGGTGGATCACGACAAGGCACTGTCGCTGTTGCTTGAAGCGCGGCGCTACAACCAGCCGCATGCCTTTGCCTTCCTGGGCTATATGTACGAGAACGGCTGGTCAGTCGGGCAGGATTATGCCGAGGCTCGCCACCTGTATGAGCATGCAGCCAGCCTGGATGTGCCGTTTGCCGAGCTGCGTCTGGGCGTGCTGTATCGCGATGGTTCCGGCGTGCCACGCGATCTGGAAAAGGCGACCTACTGGCTCAAGCGTGCTGCCAGCCACGGCAACGACAAGGCGGAGAAGGTGCTGAATCATCTGACCAACCGCCGTGCCAGGTTTTGAGTATATTGTTGCCAGAGGCGGGATTGCAGCAGGCGTAACAAGTTATCGGGCGCATTGACGGTTGGTGGCTATTCGGGGAGAGATGAATTGATCAATATATTCAAGTTTTGTCTTGCATTAATTCTGGCGGCGCTTGCCGCCACGGTTGCGGCAGAGGAGTCAGCGATCAGAGCCTATCCATTGCCGGATCATGGCTCGCTGCAATTGTCGGTTCCTGTTTCCTGGCGTGACCAGATGAGCCAGCGGCCGGATCGTCTGCCGCCGACCATCAAGTTTCGGCCGGACAACGGGCCGATGTTCGAAATCCTGATCACGCCCATCTATCCACCCGTGAGGAAGAGCTTACCGCCTGCGGATCCCCAGAAGCTGCGGGCGGGAGTTGAGGCCGTAGCGAATGAAGCGGCTTCCAATGCGGTCGAGAAAAAGATCGTCATTCAGGAGCTGCGGGCTGGTTCCGGCATAGGCTATTATTTTTCCGCGACCGACAAGGCACTTGCCGCAGCTGGCAAAATACCGGAGCCTGATGACTACAAGTTCATGACGCAGGGTGTTTTCAGGTTTGACGACCTGGTGGCATCGTTTACCGTGCTGACCAACGATGCAAGTGGAAACATTCGCTCCATGGCGCTCGACATGATCAAGAGTGCGAGACAGAGCCAGGCTGAGGCGAGTGCGGATCAACCAGACAGGCTCAAAATCAGGGAAGCAAACGGGAGCTACGAGCTGACGGTTCCGGTCAGCGAGCTGGTGATGACGATACCCGCACGCGGATTGTTGCCGGCGCCTGACAATGCTGCGGCAAGCGTCAATGGGCCGCGCTATTTCATGTTCGACGACAAGCAGAGTGGTTTGGTTGTTTCAGGCTGGTTCGAGCCTGCGCAAGCCTTCCAGGGAATTCGCAAATTCTGGGAGAGCGAAACCGCGGCATGGCAGCAGAAGGGCCTGCCCGCACCAAGGAATGTGGTCTTCGAAAAGATCGGGCAGTGGGATGCCATTAGCTACGATATCCAGCTTCCTGCTGGCGGCAACTCGCACATTCGCGCGCACTGGCTGCAGGCAGGCACCTGGATTGATGTGCATTTGTCATACACGTCCCAACGGGTGAATGCCGCGGAAAGCAAAGCCAGGCTCCTGGCGATGCTCAAGGCCATTCAGGTACAGAAAAAGAAATAGGGGTGTCGCCTGGTGTTTTCCTGAGCGCGGCGGATCGCCGCTTCCGCACGGCGACCTATTGCCACATCACATCGCAGTTCTGCTTTGCAGCCGCCGTCAGCAGCTCGATGATGGGCAGGGCGCGGTGTGCCATGCTGACGGGCGGCTCTTCGTCATCGCCATTGCTGGCGGCCGGCTGCTGCGCGGCCACGGCTGCCTTGAGCCGCTCCAGTGCGGCGGGCACATCGGCCGCGACGATGGCGCTGGGGATGGTGCCGCTATGCCCCATCATTTTCAGGATGGATTTGGCCACATCGCCAAACATGGTGATGTCGGCATAGGCTTTGGTGGTGAAGGTGACCAGCATGGTGTTCTCCGCGGATGGTCTGATTGTGGCTCAGCGCAAGGTGATCAGGAATACGCTCTCCACCAGGCGCGTCATGCCGCGCTGCTTGAAGCGCGGATTCTCATCCAGCACATCGCTCTGGGTCAGCACGCGCACGTCCGCGTAATCGCGATACAGTGCAGTCACCTCGTCCGGCGTCACCGCAAAAGGCGGCCCGGACATCTGCTCCTGCGGGTAATCGAAGGTGATCAGCAGGATCTGGCAGCCGGAAGGCAGGATGCTGGCCAGGTGCTTGACGTAGCGCGCACGCATTTCCGGCGGCAGCGCCACCATGGAGGCGCGGTCGTACACCGCGCTGACGTTGGACAGCTCGCGTTTGCCCAGGTCGAAGAAATCACCGCACAGCAAGCGGATGCCATCGGCCTCGCAGCAGTCGAATTTGCCGCCGTCCAGCTCCAGCGGAGTCTGTCCGGCCTCATGGAAGAAATCCTTCACCGCGATCGGGCTCAGCTCCACGCCCAGCACGGCGTGCGGCTGCTGGCGCAGCCAGTGCATGTCCTGGCTCTTGCCGCACAGCGGCACGAACACCACGCTGCCCGGCGCCAGCTTCAGCTGCGGCCAGTGGCGCTTCAGATAGGGATTGATGTCGTCCTGGTGAAAACCGGTCTCGGCTTTCTCCCAGCGTTCCAGCCAGAAGTCTTTTTCCATGTTCGCTCGCGGTGTTTTCAGAAGTTAAAAATATTGGTTTATTCGAAGAAATGTAACCCAAATTCCTGGCTGCGGTGCAAATGATATTTAAGATGCGGATGTGCAGCCTGTGTCGGCCAGTATTATCGCAGGGTTTGGCGATGCAGGCGTCAGCTCGCTCAGGTCTTCAATTCAATTCTTGACACCCGCTTTTCCCTCCCCTAGAGTCAGCAACCATTGCGCAGCCGCTGCAGAACACTGATGCAGCGTACATCAGGACCAGCGGCTCACCAGACTGGAGGCTGGCGCAGTGGCGCATCCGCCCGGGTGTCCATCGCAACGCGGATTTGTTATTGAAGGGGAATAACATCGCTGCATGTCTCTACACGCCAGTTTTGCGCCACTTCGGCCAGTCCCCGTTCCCTCTGTATCCAGCCGTATGCCAATCGCATAAATCCGTGCTGCACTTCGGCAACATGACGCTGCATGCGGCTGCACCCCAACCTGTTCGACCAAGGAGGCTCGCATGAGCAAACCCCTCTCCATCCTGTGTGTGCATGGCGTAGGCCACGGTGACCAGGACCCCGATCTGGCCAGCTCCTGGAGCGAGGCGATCAACAACGGGCTGATCGCGTGGGACCCGGCGCTCAAGGGCGAGGTGACATGCGACTTTCTCATGTACGACAAGCTGTTCGAGAAGACGCCACTCGACGCGACCGCGGCCTGTTCGAGCTGCCGGAGAAGATACGCTGGACCGCAGGCATGGTGGCGCAATGGGTGAGCGACGAGCAGCTGCGCGCCAGCGCGCGCGAGCTGATCCTCAAGAAGATGCAGTCGAAACATTACGACATCGTGTGCGCACACAGCCTGGGCTCGCTGCTGTGTTACGACACCTTCCTCCACCAGCCGTCTGCGATCGCGGACAGATACTTCGTTTCGTTCGGCTCGCAGATCGGCAACCCGTGCGTGCGCGACACCTTCGCCGGGCGCATTGCGCCGCTGGCCAAGGCCGCGAAGTGGTTCCACCTGTACAACCCGGACGACCACGTGTTCACCGCCGACATCCGCCTCGCCGCCGACAACTTCGAGGAGGTGGGCACGCAGTTCGATGTGCCGGGCGACATGCTCAACCACAACCCCACCTGGTATCTCGGCCATGCCAACACCCGCGCCCAGGTGTGGCGCGCCGTCTCCGGCGCCAGGGTGCCGCGTGCGCTCAGCCGCAGCATGGACACCTTCCGCAGTCTGGCGCGCAAGCCCAACCGGCGCGCGCTGCTGATCGGCATCAACGACTATCCCGATCCCGCCAACCGCCTGGACGGCTGCGTCAACGACGTGTTCCTGATGAGCTCCGTGCTGCAGGAATGCGGCATCGCGCCCGACGACATTCGCGTGGTGCTGAACGAGCGCGCCACCGCGGCCGCATCCTCGATCGCATGCACTGGCTGCTGGATGGCGTGCAGCCGGGAGATGAGCGCGTGCTGTTCTATTCCGGCCACGGCGCGCAGATGCCGGTGTATGGGCCAACCCGCGAAGCCGACCACATGGACGAATGTCTGGTGCCCTGGGATTTCGACTGGACGCCAGAGCATGCAGTCACCGACAAGCAGTTCCTCAACCTGTACAGCCAGCTGCCTTACGACTGCCACTTCGTCGCCATCTTCGACTGCTGCCATTCCGGCGGCATGACGCGCGAAGGCAGCCGCAAGGCGCGCGGCCTCATCCCGCCCGACGACATTCGCCACCGCGCCATGCGCTGGAACGCCGAACTGCAGATGTGGGAAGACCGCCCCCTGGTGAGCCCCAACCCCTCGCTTGCCGTCAAGGGCACCGACTACCTGGGCAGCAGCGGCAGCTGCAACCGCATGTGCCGCGCCGTCAGCCTGCGTGGCCTGGAACGCACGCGCTACGACGCCACCCGCCGCACCCTCAAGCACCACGGCCCCTACCTGCCGGTGATCATGGAAGCCTGCCAGGAAAACCAGCTCTCCTACGAATACCGCCACGGCACCCAGTCCTACGGCGCCTTCACCTACAGCCTCGCCGCCAGCCTGCGCGCCAGCCGCAAAGACAAGCTCAACCCCAGCTTCCAGCAGCTGGTGAGCGAAGTACAGGCGCGGCTCAAGCAGCTGAAATACGCGCAGACGCCCAACCTGGTGGGGCCGAAGAGCGTGCTCAAACAGGAGGTGCCGTGGGTGAGGCAGGGGGTGGTGAAGAGAAGGCGGGGGAAGAAATGAGGACGCTTCACGGGGAGATTGCTGCGGTGATGTGGCTATGCTGCCTGCTGGCACCGGCAGGAATCTCGCCTGCCTTTAAAAGCGAGCAACACAGAGGGATGTGGCAATGAGCCAGGATGTTGCCCGTTTGATTGTCCCGATCGGGTTGATTCTTGCGGCCATATTTGTGTTGATACCCAGTGTGCCAAGGGTTGAGAGGGTGCGTTTCACCAGCGAGGTTTACAAATGGTCACTCGTGGCGGTCTTATCTACAATGCTTCTGTACAGCCTGGTCGTATTTTCATTGACCTTCAATATTCGCGCGCTTGAACCCGTTATTCTGCAGGGCACCCTGTTGCTCATGATTTACCACGAATACAAACATACACGGGTGCTGATCAAGTTATGGTGCAGCATGCTAATTGTGTCTGCCGTATTGGGGCTCATGTCCCTGTATTATGCTGACGAGATCAAGATCCCAGTACTGGCAGACAATGTAATAAGTCTTGCGGTCGGAATGATTTTCCTTGTGTGGGCCGATCGGTACGTTCAAATTATCTTTGATGGCTATGACAAACCGCCGGGCGAACAACAGTAATTCTGGCGCTGATTGCTGTAACAGGCGGCGAGCTATGCGCCGTGCCATTCTGTCGACGGCGTTTGTTCTATTGGCCGCGTGTGGTTGCAGCCAGAAGGAAGAGCCGGCTACGGATTCAAAAGTTGCTGCGTCGCTTGAAGCCTTCGCGAATCGGCGGATATATGCACGACTTGATCCGGCAATACTGAACAAGATTCCAGACGCAGAGTTGGAGCAGGCGATCCTTGACTATGCCAGCAAGAAGCTTGAGGGTCACGATGATGGCGAAGAGGCCATTGTGGCGAACCTTCCGCCTGGCATCCGGGCGCTCTACCTGACGTGGACCGTAGAGGCGGAAGTCAACAATGGCGGTTTCAATCAATATTATTTCAATACCGACGGCAAATTTGCATCAGACGCAGTGCAAGCCTTCGAGTATTTTGGAGCCCACCAGCACGCGGCGCTGATGCGAGAGGCGAATGCTGTGCGAGCAAATGAAGCGAAATTGATGGACGCGTACAAGAAGAAGAGAACGCTAGAAGCCTTCTCTGAGTCGTATGAATACTCCAAGCTCGGACCTCTCGATGATCAATTCTACAAGCTGGACGAGAATCTCAGCCAGCTGCGAATCGAAAAAATTCGCAGGGCGCCTGAGCAGTTTTCCGGAGAGTAGCGAGAATGTTGTGTCAGTGCTTGCCTGGGTTCGCTCCGGAGCTTGAGTCCCGTGCGGCTCCGGCCGTCTACTGGCTCAATGCAGTATGCAAAGGTTGACTTTGATAAATATGCGCATGAAGGGAAGAAGATGAACGTTGGGAAATTATTTGCCGTGTATATCGCTATTGTTCTGTGCGCCTTTTCGGCCGATAGTTTCGCGAATACACTAGGTTCTGCGCCCGATAATGCCGTTTCTATCCAAGGCCATTGGGAAGGATCGTGGCAGTATTCTGACGGCAGTTACAGTGAAAAATTCTCATTCGATCTGGATGAATCCGGGCAGAAGATTTCAGGGTCAGGGCTGGATGAAAAGAATGTGCCTGCAAAAGTCACAGGCGTCAGAAATGGCAAATCCATTACACTCAAAATTGTTCCCGAGAATGGAGACGCGCCGATAGCGTTTTCAGGTCAGGTGCAGACGAATGTCATTCGTGGTATCTGGGTCGTCGGCGGATCGTCTGGTCCATGGTCTGCCATCAAGAAATGAGCGAAGAACAACTCAACCCACAGGACCCACCTGGACGATGAGTGAATGCCGGAAGCAACTCCACTGAAGTGGCCCTACGGCCGATGTCTCGTCCTCGGCCGTAGGGCCTATTCCTGCCGCCGTAGATTACGTCCGGTTTGAGCGTGAGATCAGACGTGGGCTGCAGATTGCGTGCCCGTTTACAGTTGGTTAATATGCCGACGGAATGTATAGACCAATGGAAATTAGCGATCTTTATCTCATAAATAGAGAGATGATCCCACCGTTACTATGCTGCGAAGGTTCAGGCGCTGTTTGTGACCGAATATAGCAAGAGAAGAAATAGCCTCCTAGTAAAGGGATGGATTGCATCTCAAAAGTAGTGGCACACAGCCCCTCAATAAGGCGCCATTTCCCAGGGTTTCCAGAAAGCTGGAGTCGCAAATTGACGCAACTGCCTAACACCTACGCTGATCTGTCTGCGTATTTCAATACCTTGTTGAATCGAAACCCCGCAGAGGCGGTGAAAAATGCGCGGAAGATTGATCTTGATGCGCCAGATCGTTTCAATTTGATGAGCGTGCGCGCAGCGATTTTGGTCGATGGCGGTGCATTGACCAAACAGCAGGATGCAATCGACGAAGGCCTCGCATTATTTCGCGAGCTTCACAGTCTGTTCCCGCAGCAGGCCAGCATCACTTACAACCTGGCAAACGGGCTTGTCGCTGCGTTAGGCAATCCACCTCGTAATCGAAGTTGGCTGGATCACCAAGAGGGTACTTCTGAGAAACGCACCGAGGTTCGCCGATGCTATTGGGATATAGCTCAGGACTTGGATGCTGAGCCAACGCTTCGAACTCAGGCATGGACGAATCTTGCCAATCAGTTCAGTAACAGCAATCGGCTTGGCGAAGCTCAAGATGCGTGGCGTGTCGCGCTAAAAATCGATCCAGAGAACGGGGTTGCCGCGAGTTGCGCAGCGCGGAACTTATTGTGGCTTTTTGAGCAAGGCTTCTGTTCAGACCTTGCGCGTGTCGAAGCGCTCATGTTGGCCAAGATTGCGCATCGGCATCAGGATCGAGTAATACAGTACGCTGGCTCACAGGCTGCGAAACAGATAGCTGCATTTGCCAGCGAACTTGGCGACCCACCACCACGATTACCACACACCGATCCATTCATGGCTTGGGTGGAGCGCGAGCGTCTGACGCTCGCACCTGTGGTTGAACTGGTCGATCCCGCCTTGGCGAAATTGGACTGGCTCGTACTACCCGGCATATCGGAGCGTGAAACGAGTGCTGGCGGGATGCCCCCGCCTGTGTTCGCCATGTTCAATGTACTAAAGAGCGACTTTATTCTCGCGCGGGACTTGGTATGGCGCGTTCTCAACGGCAGCGCCTGGCCGATGACGGGACGTTTTGCGGACACTCTCGACTACGCCACCTATGGCGCGGATGCTTCCGCGCTCATTTTGGCACATCGAACTGCTCTTGATCTGCTCGATAAGGTGGCTGTAACGGCGAACCACTATTTCGCGCTTGGGCAACAGTCGGATAAAGTCTACTTCGGCCGGCTATGGCGGCAGAAACCTGACAAGATAACTGGCGTGCGCCCACTCGCCAATACGGTAGACAGGACCATTCGCGCCGGTGTCCCCGCCCTCTATGGTCTTGTGGAGCTTGCTGACGACTACGACAACGAGGCTGGCATCCTACGCCCTCAAAAAGACCTCCGTAACGCGGGCACTCACCGTTTTGTCATATTGCACGACCTGGTAAATCCGGCACCCAGCAGACAGGCGCCCGAAGTCGAACATCACCACCGCGAGCAGTTCACTAAGGAGGTGTTGTACGCGCTACGCGTTGCCAGATCGGCCATACAGACTCTGGCACTTGCGATCTCGCAGCACGAGCAAAATCTCGCAATGCGGAAAGGCGGTATGGTTGGAACACTGATTGTCCCCGACCATGATTGGGTGCGAGGGCGCAAGGATTGAATGCAGACGCAGCGCCAAAACTCCGCGCATTAATTCTACCAGATGCCGTCTCACCTTCCGTGGCTGCCCCAAATTTTAGAGTCGTTATACGTCTGCCGCATCTTGGTTTGGTGTCAGTAATTCTTGTGCACTGTCTTGTCTGTATAATAGCGGCGAGCGATCAATTGGGGGGATATCTGGTGACTTCGAAACCGATACCAAAGCCATCATTCTTAGATGGCTGCCAGTACCTTGGCGCATTTTCGGGTGAGCGTCGTTGGCGATCATCCGATGGGAAGCGGATCTATACTTGGGACGGTTTACATGGGGAAATTGAAGTATTCAACAGACGTGGGCGCCATTTGGGAGCAATCGATCCGATTCACGGCAATCTTGTGAAGGACGCAGTACCTGGGAGAACAATCGATGTCTAATTTTGTGACCAATTGCCTTAAGGGCGACGCACTTCTGGACGACATCGACGACTACGTCGATGAGTGGCATGAAACAAATGGAAAGATTCCCCTTCATCAATATCTCGGCATGTCCCGGACTGAATATGCATTGTGGGTTGCTGACCCCGATGTTCTACCGTTTGTAATCGCTGCTCACCGAGAGAAGAGAGATGTCGGCGAACTATTGGAGGAGTTCAATGCCCTTCCCTTGGCCGCGCGCGCAGAAGGCCCAGAAAAGGCGAACGAGCTGATGCATTGGCTTAAGAAAGAGGGGCTATGGAAGTAAACTCAAGCCCACCGGCAAAACTCGCGCGACGTCTCATAACTAAGTTATCGCTCAAACCTCCCATTGATGTTAGAGGCCTAGTCGAAGCGTACGCTGACCTAGTAATTACGAAAATCCCCATAGATGGCGTAGACGGAATTTCTCTAAACCTGAAGACCTTTGGAAAAAGAGCCAGGGTCATCCTTAATGCGGAAAACCCACCAACTCGGCAGCGTTTTACACTTGCCCATGAACTAGGGCACATACTTATACCGTGGCACACAGGAAGCATTGTTGACCACGTCGACCCCACCCAATCTCATGGCGCAGACAACTACTGGGAATTTGAGTCCGAAGCCAACACCTTTGCGGGTGAACTTCTCGTGCCGGCCCAATGGGCCGCCGAACTGCTTGCTGGAGCCGACGACTTAGCCATGCTCCACGTGCAAATCGCGCAACGATGTGAAGTCTCTCTACACGCAGCGGCGATTCGTCTAGCTCAACTCCTACCAAAGAACATTGTGTTCGCAGTTGAGCGTGCGGGCATTGTCGAATTTTCGGGGAGATCTGACGGGACGCTTGCCAACGCTCTGCCGTGGGGGGGTAAATTCCCTGCAAATGTTTATGAGTATTGTGAAAAACACTACTCAGTGACCGCTGAAAATCGTCGTACGCATTGGTGGAGACTACCTAATTCGTGCGCGATCGCAGTAACTGACAAGCGGCCTTGGAGAGAAATTCTCGATTCCGTAGTAGCAGGCTTAGGTATCTCTGCTGCCGATCAAAAGGAACTCAAATCATCTATTAATGGGGTCGTTGCTTACGCGAACAGTGTCGCAAGGCGATCCAAGGAGTATTCAGTGGATACCGTAGTGGCAGCTTGTATGCAGAGGCTCAACGACAGGCCTGAATTTCAAGATATTGTTAATCACGCAGATTTCAAAGCTTTTCTAGTACAAAAGGCTCGTGCATTGGTTGAGCCAACTAGCTAATTTTGCATGCAGATGCTCGCTGTGCGAAGCTGCGTTGCCGCTCGGTCGATCCCTCTGTTGCTTGTTACTGAGACGCTAAGGATCTGATCTGGAGAGCATGTGAAACATTACCGAGTGAACGGAGACCGTATGCAACACCACGTGGTTGTTAATGAGCGCCTTGACCGAACAGCAGCCGCTAGCGGCTGGAAGTCGGCGGAAGGGCAGCAAGGTCTGCTTTACACAAAAATCCGGATTCTCCCTGCATTGTGCTGCATTAACTTATACTCCCCATCTCAACATCTTTGCTTCCGATTATCCTCTCGGTGACTAGCGTTAGCCCGGTTTCTTTATGAAGTTTGTCCGTTACTCTGACTGGAAGCAGCTGCCGGAAAGTGCTGATGCACTTTTTGCGCGGGAACAGAAAGGCAGTATCTTCTTCTCGCGCCAGTGGTTTGAATGCCTGACCGCCAGAGTCCTGGATGTTGATCACACTCTGGTATTGGCCTGTGTGGTGGACGGGGACAGGGTGATGGCCATGCTTCCCTTGATGGAGTGCGCCGGTGTCAACACCTGGTACTCTCTCTCGCTGCCTCACGGGTATACGCCACTTTATAGCCTGCTGCTTGCAGACGATGATCAGGAGCAGGTTCTTTCCTGCCTGGTCCGGGCACTGGATCAGCTGCCGGTGAATGCATTGTTGTTGGAGCCGGTTGCCAGGGATGACGGCAATATTCAGCGTTTGGCGAAACTGCTGGAACAGACCGGATTCAGGTGTGAATATGATTTCAGGCACTACAACTGGGTCCATCACCTGCAGGGGCAGTCGTATCAGGAGTACATGGCCGGCAGGCCGGCCACAGTGCTCAATACGATTTCCCGCAAGAAGCGCAGACTCGAACGCGAACACGGCTATGAAATTCGCCTCTTCACCGGCGCAGAAGCGCTGCCCCGCATGGCTGATTACCATGTGGTCTACAATGCCAGCTGGAAACAGAATGAAGTCAGGAATGCTGATCTTCAGCATTGCTTTGTAGAGGCCTTTTCGCAAGCAGGCTGGTCCAGGCTTGCGATCATGTATATCAAGGGGCAGCCTGTTGCCGCACAGCTTTGGTTTGTATACCAGAACAAGGCAATCATCTTCAGGCTTGCGTATGATAAGGCGTGGCGGGAGTATTCGACGGGTTCCATACTGACCAGTTTCCTGATGGAGTATGTGATCGATACCGACAGAGTGGCAGAGATTGATTTTCTGACGGGCAATGAAGCTTACAAACAGGACTGGATGTCTGACCGCAGGGAGCGTTTCCTGTTGAGTTGCATCAAGAACAAGAGTCCGGCAGGCAGGTATGAAAGAGTTGTTGCATCGTTGAAACAAATGCTGAAATGGGGATAAGGGAATGAGCATGAAACAATACGTATTGGTTTATCTGGGTGGCAACCCTCCAACCAACCAGGAGCAAGCCAGACTTCACCACATGAAATATGTGGAGTGGTTGACATCGCTCGGTGATGCACTGGTGATTCCTACCATTCCATTGAAGGATACAAATACCGTCGGTTCTGATGGGTCGGTAAGAGAAGGCGGCAGTAGCGCAATGTCCGGCTTCTCGGTGATTAGAACAGACTCCATGGAGTCTGCATTGTCGATAGCACAAGCCTGCCCTTTTCTGGAAATCGGCGGTTCACTGGAGGTGTCTGAGATGATGCAGATACCCCTTCAGTAATGACCTATGCTGTCAGCCAGGTGTGCCATTCATCGCGCCTGGGTCGGCCATCTGTCGCAAACGGCGCAGCGAATGATATTCCCGGCTGGCGTCTGTATTCGAGAGGGAAGCTAACGCCTCCCCAGACGCTGTGAGGGGCTGATAACAGATCATGTTGGCGCCCGTCGGCACAGTGCGCGCGAATTGTCCGCACTGAGTAGTCGCCTACATTGCGACCATCTACCCACCTCCAGCCATTCCCGCCCCCCACCTACGCAATTATCCCCATTGTCCGTCGCATGTATTGCGCCTGAGAATGCAACTCAGGCTGATTTGCCAGTTCTAATTGAAATACAGGCAAGACGCAGCCAGCTCTGGCGTGCCCGCGCTGCCTACGCGATGGGGCCATGCCAGCATATCCAGTTTCCGAGGAGGTTGTATGTCGCGAGCGCTCCTTATTTCATTCATGGCGATGGCCATGCTGCTGCTGTTCAGCGCTGCGTTTGCGCAGGGCTACGACGATTGTAAGCAGGCCTGCGCCGCGGACCGTGACACGCGCAATATGGCTTGCCCGTCCCCTTACGATGATCCCAGTGCCGGCGCGGAGCGTCGCCAATGCATAGAGAAAAATCAGGCTGCCTACAAGGAATGCATCAAGCAGTGTCCGGCGCCACCGCCCGCATCGTCAGGTGATCAGCTTGCTCCTCCGGCGATGGGGTATTGAGCGCAGCGGTGTTTCACAGAAGGAGGTTGATATGTCTGACCAAGTCCAGGTTTACATCGACCGCGAGGTCTATGACAGGCTGCAGATGCTGATGGTGCCACCCATCAGCGATGCGAATGCGGTGATCAAGGAGCTGCTGTATCACGATGGCCGTGCCAGCGCGGCGGCTATTGATATGGAGTCGGCTGCACAGCACTACACTTTCGCGCAGGAAATCGAGCGCGCGCTGCAGGGCTATTACGATTCGGGCGGCAATACCTGAGCCGCTCTGTATCGGCGTTTCTGCATGTTGTGATGCAGGCTCGTGCCGGGCGCACCTTCTCCCGCGAGGGGGAGAGGGGTTTGCGCGCCTGCCCGTGCGCCTCTCTTGCCCTGCGGGTTGCTTCCGCGAATAATGCGACGCAGGCCACCTTCTGGCCGGCAACCAGGGCAGCGTCGAATCCATATGAAAAAAATCCTCAAGTTCCTGAAGTGGTCCGTAATAGTTCTGTTGGGTCTCCCCGTTGTGCTTTATCTGGTGTGGGTTGTCGGCAATCTGAAAAAGGATGAGCTGAGCCCAGAGCTGACGCGCCTGCTGGCGCAGCAGCACAGCCAGATGCCGGAAAAGGACAACGCCTATTTCGACACCATTGGGCTGGCAGCGCCTGCGGACATGGAGCCGCATGCCTGGGGTGTGTCGTGGTTCACCCAGGCTGCCGCCAATGATCGCGCGGTGCTGGAAGACAAGCCTGCCGTGCCGGTGAATCTCGCCGGCTACCCCGCAATGAACCGCATGCCCGAGCTGCCTTGCACGCAGCGCGACGCGCAGCGCACGTGCCTGCAAGAAGTCGCCTCGGATATTCCGGCGGTGCAGAAACAGCTGGCGGAAGAGGCCATCACCCTGCAGCGCCTCGATGCCCTGCTGGACAAGGCCTACCAGGAGCCCCGGCGCGAACTGAGCTTCAAGTCGGAGCTGCCGCCTCTGGCCGCCACCGCACGGGCGAGCCGGCTTGCGCAGGTGCGCATCGCCGTGGCGATGATCCAGCACCGCGACGATGCCGCGCTTGCGCGCTGGAAAAACGAAACCGCCTTTGCGCTGCGCCAGGCCCGGGCCTCGCATACGCTGATCAGCACACTGGTGCCGGTGTCCGCCCTGAGCCGCTACCAGCGGCTGCTGGCCGAATATATTTCCGCCAATCCGAAGGCCGCGCGTGCACACGCCAGGGACCTGCAGGCCATGCTGGCGCCCTTTGAGCGTCACGTCATTTCGCTGCAGCCCGCGCTGGAGGGCGAGGCCGAATACGCGGCGCGTTCCTTCCTCTCGCGGCAGATGTCGCTGGGCAACGACGCAGATGAGGATGCGCCCGTGGTGAAGAAGATCACGGAGGTGCTGGCGACGCCCCTGTATGACCGCCGCGCCAGCGCAAATGAATTCTCCGCAAGGATTCTGGAATACGCGCGGGTGGCAGAACTCAAGGAGGACGAGTATCGCGCCGGGGTGAAGAAAATGGCGGAACAGGGCGACACGCTGGCGGCGGAGGCGATGTCATTTCACTTCCACAACCCGGTGGGCAAGCTCCTGCTGGGGATCGCCGGCTCCTTCGATTATTCCGGCTACCTGTACAAGTGCGACGAGATTGCGGCCAACAAGGCGCTGCTGGCCTTTGCGGTGGACATGATCGCGCGCAACATCACTTCACCCGGGCAAATTGCGCAGGAGATCAGCGCCCGGAAGGCGCAGCTGACGCATCCGTATTCCGGCGAGCTGCCGGTGTGGGACGAGAACAGGCGCACGCTGAGCTATGCCGTGCCGGCTTCGGTCGAGCTGCACAATTACGTGCCGCTGGCGGTCAGGCTTTGAGACGGGGGCGAGTCGAGGGTGTGCTCGATTTGTTGGGCTGACTTTCCCTATCCTGAGGCCGGCGATATCGTGGCAGCGCGTGGAATACGCTGCGCGTAAAGCGATCCCGTCGTGCTGAGGGGTGCGAGAGTCGCGAAAGTTGATTTGACTCGATTCCGAAACAGCGCATACCCCCTCTCCCTTGCAGGGAGAGGGCAGGGGAGAGGGTAGAAATGCGGCGTGCCCATCCACATCTTGACCTTCCGCGAGCTGAAAGCGGGGTGGCCGGATCAGGCCGCTTTCCGGGCGCCCATATGGGGTGACGCGAACGGCCCAAAACCCGTAAAATGGCGACTTTCGCAAATCACCCGGCCGTTGCAATGCTTACTTTTCAGCAAATCATGGTCGGTGCCACGCCGGGCGGATCGCCACCCTCTGCAACCGTCTTCACTGCTTCGAGCAGCATCTGGCGCGACGTGATGATCGCACGGTCCGTCGT
>DATDDN010000174.1:0-15022 GCA_036523795.1 Gallionellaceae bacterium
GGAGGACTACTACGAGCCCTTCACCTTCCGCTACTCGGACCTGTTCAGCGCGCCCGAAAGCGAAGACCAACCGACCGCCATCCCGATCTCCATGGTGACCGGGAAGCCGCTGCACATCCAGTCCGGCCCGAACTGGGACGACGACCTGGGTGGCTCGCCCACCTATGCATGGAATGACCCGAATATGGCCGGGGTGCCGCAGACCGTCCGCGAGCAGATGCAGGCGCTGGAGCGGGTGGTGTTCAACTACCTGCCGCGCATCTGCAACCACTGCCTCAACCCGGCCTGCGTCGCTGCCTGCCCCTCCGGCTCGATCTACAAGCGCGAAGAGGATGGCATCGTGCTGGTGGATCAGGACAAATGCCGCGGCTGGCGCATGTGCATCAGCTCCTGCCCGTACAAGAAGGTGTTCTACAACTGGGAATCGGGCAAGGCCGAGAAGTGCATCGGCTGCTACCCGCGCGTTGAATCGGGCATGCCTACCGTATGTTCCGAATCCTGCGTAGGCCGCATCCGTTATAACGGCATCATGCTGTACGACGCCGACAAGATTGAAGAGATGGCCAGCATGAGCAATGCCCAGGATCTTTACCAGGCCCAGCTTGACCTCTTCCTCGACCCGAACGATCCGGCCGTGATCAAGCAGGCACGCATCGACGGCGTGCCGGAAGACTGGATCATCGCGGCGCAGAAATCGCCGATCTACAAGATGGCTATCGACTGGAAGATCGCCTTCCCGATGCACCCCGAGTTCCGCACGCTGCCCATGGTCTGGTATGTGCCGCCGCTGTCTCCGGTGCAGTCTCAGATCGACCAGGGCAATCTGCCGGTCGGGCCCGATGGTGCCATCCCGCGCGGCGACACCATGCGCATGCCGGTGAAGTATCTGGCCAACCTGCTCACCGCCGGCAAGGAAGCGCCGATCCGCTCGGCACTGAACCGCCTGATCGCGATGCGCAGCTACCAGCGCTCGGTACATGTGGACGGCAAGGCGGACACTCGCGCACTGGAAGCCGCCGGCATCACCGAGGACATGGCCAAGGAGATGTACCGCTACCTGGCGATTGCCAACTATGAAGACCGCTTCGTCATCCCCACCGGGCATGCCGAAGTCACGCTGGAAGACTTCTACAGCTTCCAGGGCCAGAACGGCTTCACCTTCGGCAACGACAGCTCACCCGGCATCAGCCCGAACTCGCTGTTCCCCGAGCGGCGCAAACAGACCGTGGATTCGCTGGAGCCAGCGCCACATGTCGACGAGCGTCCATAACAGGAGGAATGATCATGCTGCTATACAGAATCACTTCCGCTCTGCTCGAGTATCCGGATACGGAGCTGCAGGCCGCGCTGCCGGAGCTCGTCGGGCTGCTGGGCAGCGACCCGACATTGACTGGCGACGAGGCCGCGGTGATCCGCAAGTTTGCCGACTGGATGGAGGCCATGGATGTGACCGAGCTGCAGGCCGGTTACGTCAAGACCTTCGACATGACGCCGGAGCACAGCCTGCACCTCACCCATCACCTGTTCGGTGACGACCGCGGACGCGGGCCGGCACTGATCGATCTGGCGGAGTACTACCGCCAGTACGGGATGGAGCCGGATGCGAAGGAACTGCCTGACTACCTGCCGCTGGTGCTGGAGTTCGCCTCCACACTGGATGCGGTGGAGGCCAGGGTGTTCCTCGGCCAGACCACCAAGGTTCTGAGCCAGCTGGCGCAGAACCTGGAGCAGGCCGAGAGCCCTTACGCGCCGCTGGTCCGCATCATCGAAAAACGCGGGCAGTTAGCCCAACTTTCAGCTTGAGGAGAACATCATGGATTTGCATAAACTGATTTTTGGCGTGTATCCCTATGTCGCCTTTGTGGTGTTCATACTGGGCAGCTGGATACGCTTTGACCACGAGCAGTACACGTGGAAGAGTGACTCCAGCCAGTTGCTGTCGAAGCGGTACATGCGTGTCGCCAGCAACTTCTTTCATATCGGCATCATCGCGATTTTCTTCGGCCATCTGGTGGGGCTGCTTACGCCGCACGCCTTCTTTCAGCAATTGGGCGTGGCCGACATGACCCACCAGTGGATTGCCATCATCGCCGGCGCCGTGTTTGGCACGCTGTGCCTGATCGGCGGCGTCACGCTGTGGCTGCGCCGCATGTTCAATCGCCGCGTGCGTGCAGCCAGCCGCTGGATGGATATCAACATCCTGGGCTGGCTGATGCTGACACTGATGCTGGGCCTGTCGACCCTGCCGGTGTCTGTGGGGCATGCGCAGGAGGGCAATGCCGGCGTGATGATCCTGCTGGCCGAATGGGCACAGAGCATCGTCTATCTGCACCCCAACCCGGATCTGCTGCTGGACGTGAACCTGGTGTACAAGGTGCATGTATTCTGCGGCATGTCGGTGTTCCTGTTCTTCCCCTTCACCCGTCTGGTGCACGTATGGAGCGCGCCGTTTGGCTACCTGGCGCGTGCCTACCAGGTCGTGCGCGCCAAACGGGTTCGCGTCTGATCATGTGAGGAGGTGGCGCACCATCGCTTAACCACAACAGCCACCTTGCCGGTGGCGTTGTGTTGCACAGACCGAGGTAATCGACCATGCCTGAAGATCATTTGCTCGAGGGACTCAGACGCTTCAAGGAAGATTATTTCCCGCGTTATGAGGAGGAGTACCGCAAGCTTGTGGAGGATGGACAGCACCCCAAAACATTGTTCATAGGCTGCTCCGATTCGCGCGTGCTGCCGAATCTGCTGCTCGGCAGTTCGCCGGGAGAGGTGTTCATCGTGCGCAACGTCGGCAATATCGTGCCGCCGTTTGCGCCCGAGCTGGGCTACCACGGCACCTGTGCCTCGATCGAGTTTGCCGTGCTGAGTCTGAACGTGAACGATATCGTGGTGTGCGGGCACAGCCATTGCGGTGCAATCCGCGCCTTGTACAATCCGCCGCTGGCGGGCTCCACCCATCTGGCAAAATGGCTGGAGCTGGCGCAGGATGCGACATTGCCGGTGACGCAGAGCGAAGAGGCACTGCGCCGCACCGAGCAGCGCTCGATCATTCTGCAGCTGGAGCGGCTGATGGGATACCCCATGGTGCGCGAGCGGGTCGAGCAGGGCAGGCTGTTCCTGCACGGCTGGCACTACACCATCGAGGAGGGCGACGTATCCGTACTGGATGTGCCGAGTGGGCGCTTTGTGCCGGCCGGCAGCACAGGGCAGCCTGGCGGGATGAAAATTTGAGATTGCACGGGGAGGGTAGTGATGGTCAGCGTTAATGGAGTACGAATCAGCGATGAAGCGCTGCAGCGTGAGCTAGAGCGTCATGCGAATGTGCCCGAGCCGCGCAGATCGGCGATTGACGCGCTGGTTATGCGCGAGGTGTTGCTGCAGGCTGCACGCAGCAAACTGGCTGACGCAGAGGCTGCATTGCAGGCCATCGGTGCCAAGCCGGACTACGAGTCGGAGCGCTTCGTGGAGGAGGCGCTGATCGAGCGCCTGATCGAGCAGGAAGTGGTCAAACCCGAGCTGGCAGCCGGGGAGTGCGAGACCTACTACAACAACAATCTGGCGCAGTTCCGCAGCAACGATCTGGTGGAGGCCCGCCATATCCTGTTCGAGGCTGCGGGGCAGGTGCAGCCATTCCAGCGCCAGCAGGCAGAGGCCGTGCTGCAGCAGGTACGCGATGAACCCGAGAAATTCGACGAGTTGGCGCGCGCTCACTCGGCATGCACTTCCGCCGAGGTGGGGGGCAGCTTGGGGCAGCTGTCACGCGGCGACACCGTGCCGGAATTCGAGCAGATGCTGTTTGCCCTGCCGGCCGGCCAGTGTGCCCTGGTGGAAACCCGCTTCGGCGTGCATGTGGTGAGGGTGGAACGGCGCGCCGAAGGACGCACCTATCCGCTCGAGATGGTGCGCGAACAGCTGGGCGCCCACCTGCTGGAGCAAAAGCGCCGGCACGCCCTGCGCCAGTATCTGCGCACACTGCTGGAACAGGCTGATGTGCAGGGCGTGGAGGGCGAACCGGCCTGAGCAGGCGGGCTATTTCTTCGCGGCACTCTGCCCTTGCGGCAACAACTCGCCGCTTAGCAGCAGCAGGATCGTGCGCAGGAACAGTATGGTAATGACGCTGGAGGCGATGACCAGTGCAATGCCGCCCACCTGCGTGGGCCAGTGACCGCGACGTACCACCTCGACCACCGCGCCGGCCAGTGCGGCAAGCGGGAAGGCGAAAGACCAGAAGCCGACGGCAAACGGCACATTGTGCCACCAGCGGTAACGCAGGAACACCGCCAGGATGGGGCCGGCAGCAATGCCCAGGCCGACGATCAGCACTTCGCCCGGGAGGGCTGGCCAGATCGCACCCGCAGCAAGCGTGGCGGCAGAAGGCGGCGCCATTTCGATGCCGATGATGGGGCGCAGGGCGTCCGGCATCGGGCCGTGAAAAAGCTTGTTGAGCACGCGTGCCTCCAGCAGCGCCCAGGCTGCCAGGCCCATGCCGAACAGCAAGGCGCCCCAGCCGGCGTAGCCGATGTTGGCCAGGGCAATGCCGCCGAGGAAGCTGCCGGTGACGGTGGGCAGGTACAACGCGGGCGTGACGGTGTGATTCTCCAGCTGCCCGTGGGAGAGCAGCGAGACGACGCGGGCCGCAATGAAGAGTTGCAGTGTAAGCGCAAAGAGTGTGAGCGCCAGCCAGCCGGCTGAATCCGGGTGGCCAAGGAGGATCACGAACATCAATGTGGACAGCGGCATCAGGGCCATCAGCGAGATCTGCACGTGATTGAGGTATTCAGTCACCACGGACTGCGGATGGCGCACGAGCTTGGTCAGGTAAAACAGCCACATCACGACCCACAGCGCTATCGCAAGCCAGAGCAGGCCGGTGCTGATGGCGGCGGCGATTTCCCAGCCGAATCCCACCGCGCGGTGCCATGCGCTGGACAGGGTGAACAAGCCAAATGGAACAGTAAAAAGCCCGGCGTGCAGGCGTTCAAGCCAGTGTGATTTCATATGCGTATTTCCTGCCGTGATGAAGTTAACCAGCGGGGCGCTGGGCAGATTTTGGACGGAATGCCGTCAATACTGCGGGGTTGGTTTCGATATAGGGGCCGCCGATCAGGTCGATGCAGTAAGGCACTGCGGCAAACACGCCGTCGAGCGTTTCCTTGATTGCCTTGGGCTGACCAGGCAGGTTGATGATCAGGCTGCCGCCGCGGATCACGGCCACCTGGCGCGACAGGATGGCGGTGGGTACGTACTTCAGGCTTACTGCGCGCATCTGTTCGCCGAAGCCGGGCATCACCTTGTGTGCGACGGCGAGGGTGGCTTCGGGGGTGACATCGCGCGGTGCCGGGCCGGTGCCCCCAGTGGTGAGGATCAGGTGGCAGCCTTCGAAGTCGGCCAGCTCCACCAGGTTGGCCTCGATCTGGGTCTGCTCATCGGGGATCAGTCTGGTGACGGCCTGCCACGGGCTGGTCAGGGTGTTGCTGAACCATTCGTGCAGGGCGGGCAGGCCTGCGTCCTGATACACGCCGCTGCTGGCGCGGTCGCTAATCGACATCAGACCGATTTTCAGGGTGTTGGACATGTGTCGCGGAACCTTTTGGGATTTAATATGTATTTAGTATATAACAATATCGTAATGTAGTAGCCCCAAGGAATTTGGGGGCTTGCCGTGCCTGTTTCGCAGAGTGTCTACAGTACCTTGCCGGGATTGAGCAGCCCCTGTGGATCGATGGCCTGTTTGAGGCGTTCCATCAATTCCATTTCCAGCGCTGATTTGTAGTGGCGGATCTGTGCGCGCTTGAGCTGGCCCAGGCCATGCTCGGCGGCGATGCTGCCGCCCAGGCGGGCGGTGATGTCGTAGACGATGCGGTTGACGTTTTCGCTCTGGGCGAAAAACGCACGGTTGGCCTCCGCATCAGGCAATGAGGCGTTGTAGTGGATGTTGCCGTCGCCGATGTGGCCGAAGGCGACGATGCGTACGCCGGGATAGGCCTTCGTCAGCGCGGCGTCGGCCTGCTGCAGGAAGGCAGGAACTTCGCTGATGGGGATGGAGATGTCATGCTTGACGCTGACCCCCTCCAGCTTCTGTGCATCGCTGATGGCCTTGCGCAACTTCCACCAGTTCTCCGCGCGTCGCGCATCAGTGGTGACGGCGTACTCGTCCAGCCCTCCCGGGAAGGACGCAATGGCTGCCTGTAGAGCCTGGTCTAGCGGCGTCTCCAGCGGGTCGGACAGCTCGGTGATTACCAGCCATTCATGGCGGCGCGAGAACGGCTCCACGGTGTCCGGGATGTGGCGAAACACGATGTCCAGGCAGGAGCGGCCGATGATCTCAAACGCGCTGATGCGGTCGCCGCAGCTGGCGCGCAGATGGGCCATGAACGCAACCGCGGTGGCCGGATCGCGCACGGCGATGCAGGCCGTGGCGAGCGAACGCGGCCGCGGGCTGAGCTTGAGTACGGCGGCGGTGATGATGCCGAGCGTGCCTTCGGCGCCGATGAACAGCTGTTTGAGGTCGTAGCCGGTGTTGTCCTTGCGCAGGCTGCGCAGGCCGTCCCAGATGCGGCCATCAGGCAGGACGACTTCGAGGCCGAGGATCAGGTCGCGTGCGCTGCCATAGCGCAACACGCCGATGCCTCCGGCATTGGTGGAGAGGTTGCCCCCGATCTCGCAGCGCGACTGGATCGCGGTCAGGCCGAGCGGGAACAAGCGGTTATTCTGGAGTGCTGCATCGCGTATGTCGGCCAGAATGCAGCCTGCCTCTACGATCATGGTGTAGTTGGCGACGTCGATGGAGCGGATTTTGTTCATGCGCGAGAGGTTGAGCACGATCTGTAGCCCACCTTCGGCGAGAGGTACCGAGGCACCGCACAGGCTGGTATTGCCGCCCTGCGGTACGATGGTAACTTGATGCTGTGCGCACAGTGACACCACTGCGCTCACTTGTTGCGTGTCAGCGGGGAATACCGCTGCCAGCGCGTTTCCTTCATAGTTGCCGCGTTGATCACGGTAACTGGATGCAGCCTCTGCGCCGGTGCGCACGTTGTCCGTGCCCGCCAGCTGGCGTAGCGTTTCAATCAAGTCACGAGGCACGTTGATTATCCACGATTGCCGCAGCAGAGGTGCTTGCGGCTAGCGAAGCTGAGCTTACACCTTGCCCATTGCGTCAACCTTGCGCCAGATCTGCTTCTTCCACAGATAGAACAGCACGGTCATGATGGCCAGGTAGATCAGTACGTACATGCCCAGCGACTTGCGATCTTCTCCGTGCGGGTCAGCCGCCCAGTTCAGGAAGGCAGCGACGTCCTTTGCCTTGGCGGCAGCTTCTTCGCGCGCCTTGGGGTCATCAGTGGCGGAACCCAGGATGTCCGGCATCTTGGTCACGGTGAAAACGGTGTTCTTGACCTCACCATTTTCGTTCTTGTAGCCCATCAGGTAGGAGTACAGATAATGTACGCCGCCTTCGCGAGCCAGAGCCATCAGGCTCAGGTCCGGTGGAACCACGCCATACGCGGCTTGGGCACTGGCTGCATCCATGCCAGGTTGCACGGCGCTGTTGAGATGCTTGTCACCACGCCATGTATCCACGGTCTCCTTGGGCACGCCCAGCTCAACCAGGTTGCGGTACTGGATGTATTTCATGCCGTGGCAGGCGCCACAGACGGTAATTACCTGCTCGGCACCGCGCAGCACGGAGGCCTTGTCGGTGGGGATCGGTGTGTGATCGAGTTCTGCCTCGTTTGCAACCGCAAACGAGGAGAACATGCAGAGCAGCATGGGAAGCAGAAAACGCTTGTTCATTATGTTCACCTCTAAACTTTGAGTTGTATTAGTTCTTCTTGCCGAGCAGTTCATTCACTGCTGCAGGCAATCCGCCACGCTTGATCAGGTAGGACTCTTCCTTCTTGGAGATGAAAGGCAGCAAGAGGAAGGTGCCGAAGTAAACCAGGGTGGCAATCTGACCGATCACGATGGTCTTGTCGGTTGGAGGAACTGCGCCAACGTAGCCGAGAACCAGCATGTTTGCGATGAAGATGAAGAACAGGATGCGATAGAACGGACGGTACACTGCGCCGCCAGGGATGCGCGAGCGATCCAGGTACGGCATGGCCGCGAAGATCAGCACGGACAGGCCCATCGCTACAACGCCGCCAGCCAGGTCAGGCACGGAGCGCAGGATCGCGTAGAACGGCAGGAAGTACCATTCTGGAACGATGTGTGCCGGTGTCTGCATCGGGTTGGCCGGAATGTTGTTCGCAGCTTCGATGAACATGTTGGGTGCAAAGAATACAACGCCGAAGTAAACGATCAGGAAAGCGCCAACGCCGAACATGTCCTTGATGGTGTAGTAAGGATGGAACGGGATGATGTCTTTTTCTTTCAGCTCGACACCGGTCGGGTTGCTGCTCTTCACGGTGTGCAGTGCGATCAGGTGGATCATCACGGCGCCAACGATGACGAACGGCATCAGATAGTGCAAGGCATAGAACCTTGTCAGGGTTGCATCGCCCACCTGGAAGTCACCACGCAGCCAGATTACGACATGCTCGCCGAAGAACGGAGTGGCGCGGAACAGGTTGGTAATAACAGCAGCGCCCCAGTAGGACATCTGGCCCCAGGGCAGCAGGTAGCCCATGAACGCAGTTGCCATCAACAGCAGCAGCAGGCCCTGGCCGGTCCACCACAGCAGCTCGCGGGGAGCGCGGTAGGAACCGTAGAACAGGGTGCGTGCCATGTGGATGAACACAACGGCAAAGAAGGCAGACGCGCCGGTGGAGTGCATGTAGCGCAGCAGCCAGCCGTAGTTCACATCGCGCATGATGTGCTGGATGGAGTCAAAAGCAGTATTGATGTCGGCCTTGTAGTGCATGGCCAGGAAAATACCGGTAACCAGCTGGATCACCAGAACCAGGCCGGCGAGGGAGCCGAAGTTCCACCAGTAGTTCAGGTTGCGAGGCGTGCCGTACTCGGCAGTGTCTTTTACAAAGTGGCTCAGCGGGAAGCGTTCATCAACCCACGCAAGTGCTCGTTTAAACATTCTATTCTCCTTAAGGCTTAGCCGATGACAATCTTGTCGGCGCTCACGAATTTATAGGGTGGCACTTCCAGGTTATGAGGCGCAGGACCGTGGATCACGCGGCCGCTGTCGTCATATTGGCTGCCATGGCAGGCGCACAACCAGCCACCTTCGCGACGGTTGGGCACGCAACCCAGGTGAGTACAGATGCCGATCACAACCAGCCACTGGGGGTTCTGAACACGCTTGTCATCAGGCACGGGCTCGATGCTGCTGAGTGCCTTCATCTTCTCGATCTCTTCCGGGGTGCGGTGCAGGATGAAGACCGGCTTGCCTTGCCAGGCAACGGTGTGCATGCCGCCAACCGGGATGGTGCTCAGATCTACTTCAGTGGTGGCGTTGGACAGCACGTCACCACTTGGATTCATGCTGTTTACGAGCGGCCAGCAAGCAGCAGCAGCACCGCCTACGCCAGCAACCGTTGTTACCTTGCCCAGAAAGCTGCGGCGTTCCGGGTTGACAACATTGTCTTTACTAGACATACCAGTCTCCTAACTAAGAAAAATAAAAACTAAATCACCTCCCCGCGTGCCCGCCAGAAGGCGGGCACGCAGAAGGTGCCGATTCATTTACTACAAAAACTGCTGGAAGCTACCTGCTCAGAAAAAGTAGGCAGGTAGCTTCCAGGGTCAGTCCAGCAAGGCAAGCGCCAGGCTTGCCGTATGGCTTACTGCTTGCCGATTGTGCGCTTCAGCGTGTCACGGATTGCTTCAGGGCATTCCATGATGTTCATGAAGCTGTTCTTGCCCATCATCGACAGCTCAGGGAAGTTCATGGCGATGCGGAAGCGTGCATACTGTGCGTAGACCTTGTTGCCGGATACCAGCACTTCATAAGGCAGATGGGCAGTCGACTTGATTTCCTTGAAATCGATGTTGCTCATGATGTAGGCGTCAGCTTCGGGTGCGCCCGTCATGGTGAGGCCGATGTCTTCGCTCTGGCCGGGAGTCACTTCCTTGGAGACCTTGGTCTTGCCTGGCTTGCCGGACATGGCTACGCCGAACACCGCTTCTTTCTTGCCCGGGATGTCGATGCGATAGACCTTGGTCACGCCTTCCTTGCCGGAGGCCAGGCCATTTTCAACCGCGGCGAGTGCGGCTTCGTAGCTGTCGAATTCGCCCAGTTCAGCTTTTTCGTCAAAATATTCCATGCCGAACATGTAGTGGTACTTGCGTGCCTTGGCCACGCTCATTGGGCGCTCCATGCCGAACTCTTCCACCTTGCCCAGTGCAGTTTCAAGCTTGGCATAGACGTTCTTGAGATCGCCGTTCATGCGATACATGTTGGCCATGTAGGTCGGGTTGGTGAAGCTGACCTGGATGTCGTTCTTGACCTTGGTGATGGCGACACGCTGAGCGGCGCCATAGCCGCCGTGCTCAGAAGCCGCGGCATTGTTCTTCAGCTCGTCATTGGTGACGATCAGGATGGTTGCGCTAGGGTAAGGAGAGTAACTGCCCACCACGGTGAAACCGTTGGCGGTAAGAGATGATTTTGTGGCGGCCACTTTGGCGTCGAGCGCGCCCGGGCCTTTGGAGGCCAGCACGAACGGCTTCATGCCGTCGTCCGCCATGGCTACGCCGGCGGTCAACAGGAACAAGGCTGCCAGGAACATCTTTTTAATTGTCATTTACTCTTCTCCCTTTGATTAAGTAACTATGAAAAATGCGTCAGATATCGATTCCCGCTGGCTGTCGGGTATTTTTATTAATTGCAAATTTTAACATTATCTGCCGACGCCTTGCGTCAAGGATTCATGCGCTTGCCACAATAGTAGATTTAATTTGTCGGCTATTTTTGCCCGGGCGGATGGAACCAGGCCAGTTTCTTGCGCAGGCTGACCACGCCACCGATGATGATCAGTGTCGGGGCATGCAGGGTGGCCACTTCCTTGTCGCCGGGCAACGAGGCCAGGGTGCCGCACACCACGCGCTGGTTGGGAGTGGTGCCCTGTTGCACGATGGCGGCGGGCGTAGTGCCCGGCAAACCGTGTTGCATCAGCTTGGCGCAGAGCGTCTCCAGCCCCTGGAGGCCCATGTAAACCACGATGGTCTGCTTGGTGCGTGCAAGCCCCTCCCAGTCCAGATCCATGCTGTTGTCTTTGAGGTGGCCGGTGACGAAGACACAGGATTGGGCGTAGTCGCGATGAGTCAGCGGAATGCCGGCGTAGGTGGAAACGCCGGATGCAGCGGTAATGCCCGGCACCACCTGGAAACTGATGTTGTGCTCCACCAGCTTCTCGATTTCCTCGCCGCCACGGCCAAAGATGAAGGGGTCGCCGCCCTTGAGGCGGAGTACACGCTTGCCTTCCAGTGCCAGCCGCACCAGCAGATCATTGATGCCTTCCTGAGGCATGGTGTGATTGCCACGCATCTTGCCGACGAAGATGCGGTGAGCATCGCGGCGTGTCATTTCGAGAATGGGCTTGGATACCAGGTTGTCATACAGAACGACGTCTGCTTTCTGCATGAGGCGTAGCGCCTTGAAGGTGAGCAGGTCCGGGTCGCCGGGACCTGCGCCAACCAGGAACACTTCGCCTATGGCCTTCTGTTCGCCCTTGCTTTCGTTTTCGAGCAGGGTGTTCAGCATGGCTTCTGCGGTCTTCTCGTCACCGGTCAGCACCTTTTCAGCGACCGGTCCCTCCAGCACGTTTTCCCAGAAGATGCGGCGCTTGGCCGGATCGAGTACGCTCTTCTTTACCGCAGCACGGAAGCGTGCGGAGAAAGCGGCGAGCTTGCTGTAGCCCTGTGGAATCATGGTTTCCAGTTTGCCGCGCAGCATGCGCGCCAGCACGGGCGAGGCACCGCCGCTGGAGAAGGCCACTACCAATGGCGAGCGATCCAGAATGGAGGGCAGAATAAAGCTGCACAACTTGGGATTGTCCACCACGTTGACGGGCATGTTGCGCGCCTTGGCCTCGCGCGACACGAGTTCATTGGTGTCCATTTCATCGGTGGCCGCGATGACCAGCAGATAGCCGTCCAGATGGGCCGGCGCAAAACGTGCCGCGATATGCTGCACGTTCAGTTCAGCAAAGCCGTCATGCAGGTCGGGTGATACCACGGTGACCGCAGCGCCCGCCTGAACCAGCAGGCTTGCTTTGCGCAGCGCAACGTCGCCGCCGCCTACGATGAGGCATTTTTTACCTTTGACGTTGAAGAAAATCGGCAAGTAATCCATAAGACGTCGTGTTCCTGTCAATCTGCTGCGCCGGAGCGCATGGGTAAACTGTTAACCTGTTACACAGGCGAATTCATGCTGCCTTTGGCAGCTCAGGGGTGCTGCGAGGATGCTATACGGCGGCTTGCCGCGATTGCGTGCGCTCGCCTTGCTTGATCTGCCGGACAAACGCGACAAAGCGTGCAGCCCAATAGCATCCACCGATGGTGCGCAGGTGGGTATAGGATGCGAGCAGATTGTTGCGCAGATAGCCGTCAGATTGTCCGTTGATGCCGTGACCGCGGGCGACACGATAGGCAAAACGCGAGTCAGCGGGCAAATTCTCGATGCTGGAATAATGGAACTCGTGGGCTCGAATGCTTTTTTGTTGCTCTGCAGGTCGGGGCCACGGGTGCTCCTCATTCTCGGCCAGATGCACATAGCCACGCCCAACCGGTTTGGCATGCATCACCACATCACCGGGAATGGCGCCGACCATTTCGAATCGCTTGCCCTGATAGCTGATCGAGCGTGACAGATACATCAGGCCGCCACACTCGGCATACACCGGCATGCCGCCATCGACCGCCTGGCGAATGTCGGTGCGCATGCTGCTGTTGGCCTCCAGTTCGGCCGCAAATACCTCCGGGAAACCGCCGCCGATATACAGCGCGTCGACTGTCGGTAGATGCGCGTCGCGGGTTGCATCAAACGGCACCAGTTCGGCTCCGGATGCAGTCAGCGCGTCCAGGTCGTCGGCGTAATAGAAGCCGAATGCCTGATCCCTTGCGATGCCTATGCGAATCTTTTCGCGGACAGGGAACGGCGACACGATGGCGCGCCCCGTGTTCGCAAGGGGTTCCTTGCGGGTCAGCGCGAGGAACTTGTCCAGATCAACCTGGCGCTCGACTGCCTCACCCAGTGCCTGGATGCGCGCGACGGCCTCGCCGGATTCATTGCTGGGCATCAGGCCAAGGTGGCGCTCGATGATGGTCAGGGCGGGGTCATGCTGGATCGCGCCAATGACCGGCACATCCGTGTAATGCTCGATCACTTCGCGCAATTTGCTTTCGTGACGCGCGCCGCCAAGGTTGTTCAGGATCACGCCGGCAATCTGGATATCCCTGTCGAAAGCCTGATAGCCCAGAATCAGCGGCGCAATGCCGCGCGTCATGCCACGGGCATCGATGACCAGCACGACGGGCAGATCCAGCAGTTTGGCCAGTGCGGCGTTGCTGTTGCTGCCGTCCAGCGCCAGACCGTCGTACAGGCCTTTGTTGCCCTCAACCAGATTGACCTCGGCGGCGTTGCGAACAAAGGTGGAGATCACCTCTTCGCGTTCCATCAAGTACAGATCGAGATTGCGGCAGGCGCGGCCGCTGGCTTGCGATAACCACATGGGGTCGATGTAATCCGGCCCCTTCTTGTAGGGTTGGACTGCGTGGCCGCGCGCTTTGAGCGCGGCACACAGACCGATGCTGACTGTCGTTTTACCGGAAGATTTGTGGGCGGCAGAAACCAGCACCCGGTTCATGGCAGTTACTTCTTGCTGGGGGCGTCATGCGGCAGGGAATCCAGCACGCGGACAGCGATGACGGTGATCAGGAAGGCTACGCCGAGACCACCGAAGCCGAGCAGGATTTCCGGCAGGGATGGGGCATAAACGCCGATCTGTCCGTCACCAAAGGTGCTGCTGGTTTCATAGCCGGGGAAAATGGACAGCGGGAATGCCTGGCCGCCGATGATGAACACATACAGCAGGGCGAAGCTGCCCAGAATCACTGCCAGAGAAGCCGCAACTACGCACTTGCCCTTGCCCAGACCGGGCGTATACAACAGGAACAGCGGGATTGCAGTACCAACAACCACATAGCCCCACCAGAACAGCTGCGGGTAGATGCCGCCGGTAGAGAGGATGAAGTGCTCAAACGCGGTCTGTTTGGCGAAGTACAGGTTGGTCATGTGGTACACGATCACCAGGTACAGGGAGCTGATCACAAACACACCCAGCAGGTTCTTCATGCGCTTCAGTACTTCCGGATCATGTGTCTTGCTGTTCCAGGCGTACATGGCAGATTGCACGACGTGGAAAACGGCCAGGCCCCAGGCAAAGGACAACACGACGAACATCGGCGGCAGCAGGGCGGAGCCGTAGGCCTGACGTGCAACCAGGAACGCGAAGATCATGCCGGTACCGGTGGTCAGGATGAAGCGCCATGCGAACACGGCCAGCCCCAGTGGCTTGGACCACGGATTCATGCGCTTTTCCATCATGGTCCACAGATACAGGGCGACCAAGGAGAACAGGCCGCTGTACAACACGACGTTCCAGGCAAACACGGAAGTCAGGTTGAAGTTGGTGGCGGCCACGATGACGCGGTCAGGGCGCCCCAGATCCAGCATCAGCACAAACAGGCCACCGCCCAGCAGGGCGATGGAGAGCAGGCCGGCGAGCGGAGCACGGGCCTTGTAAGGTTTCTTGCCGAACACGGACCCGACGGACGCCACGTTCAGCACACCGGATGCAGCAACAATCATGAAGATGGCAAATACGTGCGGCATGCCCCAGACGATCTGGTTGTTCATGCCGGTAACGATATGGCCATGTTCTTCCATGTAGTGCATGGCCAGCAGGCCGATGGCCACAATCAGGCCACCCAGTGCCACGAGGGCATAGAAGAAACGATTTTCGTATCGTGCAAAGGTATTAGCTAACATTGATTCAAATCCCTTCGTACTGGACGCCTGGGTTCAGACCCAGATCTGCTCTGACCTGTGCGGATGCCACGCTACGGA
>DATDDN010000175.1:0-25626 GCA_036523795.1 Gallionellaceae bacterium
GGTTGACCCAGTCCACCTGGCAGCGCGCCATCGCCGCCAGATCGTTGGCGTGCATGCGTCCCCACACCATCAGCCCGGCCTGCAGCTCCTGCGCGGCGATGGCATTGATCACCTCGCACTCCGCCTCGCCCATCACCGGCACGCCCACTTCCAGCTCGGAAATGCCCGCCTCGACCAGCGCATGCGCAATAGCGATCTTTTCCTCTGCGCTAAACGCGACCCCCGCCGTCTGCTCGCCATCGCGCAGCGTCGTGTCATTGATCGTGACCATAGTGCCGTTGGTTTTTCTGTACATATCTTTACCCTCTCGCCTTCATGGTCAGCAACAACTGTGCCACTCCACAAGGATGGTTTTTTATTGATATGAATCAGTCAGATAATTTTCTACATCGAAATGCTGCGGGCAGACAAAACAGACAAACGGAGGGTTTGTAGGATTTGCGACAAAGAGGCATGTCGGGCTGAAGCCCGACCTACGGGGCAATGAGGGGCAGGTCGGGTTTTCGATGCCGGGCTGAAGCCCGGCCTACGGGGCGATGAGGGCTGGTAGGTCGGGCTTCAGCCCGACAAGGGGCGCTCAACAATTAACGATTGGGAATCGCAAGCCTCGTCCACGCTGCAAAATGCGCCTTCTCCGTCTCGCCCATCCACGCATTCACCTGATCGAGAACGGCAACCGGCCGTTCAGTGAAAGGCAATGTATGCAGGTAACCATCCGGCCCGAATTCCGGCGTCATGGTGGTTGAGGAATGGTTGCGGCTGCGTTGTGCAGACCAGATGGCTTCCCAGCAGCGCTGGTGCGATGCGAGTGCTGCGGCATATTCGGGTGCTGCGGGATGCGGCACCTGCGGGCCTTGCGGGTAGCCCACGCGGGCGTGGATATGGTGCGCGCGTTGCGTTACCTGCAACACGGCGTCCCAGTCGTCATCCAGCAGGCGCTCCATCACCACCACCCAGTGGCTGAAGTCGCAGGTGAGTTTCATTTCCGGGATGCGTTCAAGCAGCGGCAAAGTGGTCCACGGACAAAACAGCGAGCGGCTGCGGTGGGTCTCGAAACTGCAGGCCACATTCAGTCGCGCGGCGTATTCCATCGCTTCGGCAAAAAATCTTGCGCTTTGCTCCAGCGTCCACACATCGCAACCGCCGATGATGGTGACAAAGCGCGGTGACAACGCCTGCCCCAAATGCAGCTGGCGCTTTACATCGGCCAGGTGTTCGTCCACCGACGCATGACGTCTGGGCACGTAGTCGCCGCCCGTGACAATTTCCTGGATGAACTGCAGCCGGTTTTTTTGCAGGGCATCGCCCAGTGCATCAAGATATTCGCGCGGCCTGTCGGCCGAGCCCTCCAGCCCGGCGTACCCCATGGCAAGCGCCTGTTCGGCAGCCTGTACGATCGGGCCGCTGTGCCCCCACAGCGTCTTGAACAACTGCAGTTCCATCACGCCGCCTGTTTGCGCGCGAGATACGCGCGCCATCCTCCAAATTGCGTGATGTCCTCGGCATGGGTCACGGCATACGCCTCGCACACGAAGCCCTGCACTTTCTCGCCATTGGCCAGCGTCAGGGTGCCTATGCCCAGTGGCGCGGGGATACCCGCGACGAAGGAACCGAATTCGCTGGCCGGCATTTCCCACACCTCCACTTCGATGGCGGCACCGCCCTGCGCCACCTTCACCATGCCGGGGCGATAAGGCGGGCCGCCGGGCAAGGCGTACAGCTTGTAGTCGGGCGAGCTAGTCGTGCTGGCGAGCAGGCGCGCGCCGCGCGTAGTCAGCTGGCCGTTGAGTGGCAGGCCGGAAAGATGCGCGCCGCACACCGCCACTCTCACCTGGCCGGAAGGCACCGCGTCGGGAATACCCGCCGCGGCCTGCTTGCCCTCCCAGCGCTGCGCCAGATGCAGCAGTGGCACGTCCTGGTGCGCCGGCGCAAACACGGTGACGCCGAAGGGCAGGCCGTTCGGCGTGAAGCCGCCAGGCAATGCAATCGCACTGTAATCGAGCAGGTTCATGAAGTTGGTGTAATAGCCCAGCTCGGCATTCAGTTTGATCGGGTCCGCCAGCATCTCGGCCACGGTGTAGAGGGTGCCCGCGGTCGGCGTCAGCACGCAGTCCAGGCGCTGCCACACCGCATCGCAGCTGCGCTTCAGTTCGCGCAGACGGTAGATGCCGGCAAAGGCATCCGCCGCGCTCAGCTGCTTGCCGCCGGCAATGATGTCGTGCGTCACCGGAAACAGTGATTGCGGCGACGCTTCGATGAAGGTGCGGATCGCCTGGTAACGCTCCGCCACCCAGGCGCCTTCGTACAGCAGCCGTGCGGTTTCCAGGAACGGGGCAAAGTCGATCTCGATTTTCTTGCCGCCCAGCCCATCCAGCTTCGCCACCGCCTGATCGAACAGGCGCTCGGCCTCGCGGTCGCCGAAAAATTTCAGCTGTGCACGCTGCGGCACGCCGAAGGTAAAGCCGGTCGCCCGGCCGAAATCAAAACCGTGCGGCTGCGCCGAGCGTGAATAGGGATCGGTCGGGTCAAAGCCGGAAGCCACCGCCAGCACGCGCTGCGCGTCGTCTGCATTCAGCGCAAAGATCGACACGCTATCCAGCGAACGGCATGCAGGCACCACACCGCTGGTCGAGAGCAGACCGCAGGTGGGCTTCACCCCCAGCAGATTGTTGAATGCCGCCGGCACACGCCCCGAGCCCGCCGTGTCGGTGCCCAGGCTGAAGCACACCTGCCCCATGGCCAGCGCGACCGCCGAACCTGAGCTGGAACCGCCCGAGATGTAATCCGGGTTATAGGCATTGCGGCAGGCGCCGTAAGGCGAACGTGTGCCGTTGAGGCCGGTGGCAAACTGGTCCAGATTGGTCTTGCCCACCGGAATGGCTCCTGCATCGAGCAGGCGCTGCACCACGGCAGCGCTTCTTTCCGGCACATAGCTGTAGCCCGGACAGCCGGCCGTGGTGGGTACGCCAGCCAGGTCGATGTTGTCCTTGATGGCGAAGGGAATGCCGTACAGCGGTTGCGCTGCCATGCCGCGCTTTTCCACTGCACTCGCATACGCCAGCATTTCCTGGTTGCTCAGCCGGTGTATCCAGACATGATGCGGATCGTCCTGCCCCTGCTCGCAAAATGACTTCACCATTTGGGTGGGCGTCAGCTCGCCCGCAGCGTAGCGTGACAGCAGCTTGCCGATATCGCCCATTACAAATTTGCTCATGTTCATTCCTCCGCCATCACCAGCAACATCTGTCCGGCGGAAACCGCGCCGCCCTCCTTGCAGAAAATCTGCAGCACCTTGCCACTTACTGGTGCCGTCACCGCGATCTCCATCTTCATCGACTCCAGCACCAGCAGCGAATCGCCCGCCCTGACCTGCTGCCCCTCCTGCGCCCGCTGCTTCCACACCGTGCCGGTGACATGCGCACTCACCACCTTCGCGCCATCCGGCAGGTCCAGCTCGGCCTGGGTGTCGGCCTCGCTCAGCGCCGATTCGCTCACGTATTCCGCCTGACCGTTGACCTTCCAGCGCTCGCGCTCGGCCTCGAAGGCGGCCTGCTGTGCGGTCTTGAAGGTATTGATGCTGGCCGCGTTGTCGTTCAGGTAGGCGTTGTATTGCTTGAGGCTGAAGGTAGTTTCTTCCACGCGCAGATTGAAGCGGCCGGCGATGAAATCCTTCCGCAGCTCCAGCAGCTCGCTTTCGCTCACCGGGTAGAAACGGATCTGGTCGAAGAAGCGCAGCAGCCACGGTTTTCCGTCCTTGAAGTCGGCTGTCTGCAGATAGCGGTTCCACATCTGCACCGTGCGCCCGACAAACTGGTAGCCGCCGGGGCCTTCCATGCCGTACACGCACAGATAGGCGCCGCCGATGCCCACAGCGTTCTCCGGCGTCCACGTGCGCGCCGGGTTGTACTTGGTGGTCACCAGGCGATGGCGCGGGTCGACGGGTGTGGCCACCGGCGCACCCAGGTAAACGTCGCCCAGCCCCAGCACCATGTAGCTGGCCTCGAACAGGATGCGATGCACGTCCTCGATGCTGTCCAGCCCGTTTATGCGGCGGATGAACTCGATATTGCTCGGGCACCAGGGCGCATCCTTGCGCACCGACTGCATGTATTTTTCGATCGCCAGCCGGGTAGCAGCGTCATCCCAGGACAGCGGCAGGTGCACCACGCGCGCGGGCACCTCCATGTCCTCGATCGCGGGCAGCTTCTTCTCTGCGGCGATCAGTATCTTGAGCAGCTTTTCGCGCGGCAGGACGCGCGCATCGAAATGCACCTGCAGCGAGCGGATGCCAGGGGTCAGGTCGATGATGCCGGGCAGTCGCTGCGCGTCGATTTCACCCTGCACCCATTCCATCAGGGCGTGCACGCGGAAGCGCAGGTTGATGTCCAGCATCAGCGGACCGTATTCGATCAGCAAGTTGCGGTCGCCGGACTGGCGGTACACCACCTGCACCTGCCTATCCTTGGCCGGGATGGTGTGCAGCACCGGGCTGCCCATCTCCGCGGCCTGCGGGCGCTCGGGCACGACTGACGGCATCGCCAGCGCATTGATGGTGGCGTCCTGCAACTGTTCCAGGTGCAGGGCCTGCGCCTGCGACATCCAGCGGAAGCTGACGCGGTCGCCCGGCTTGAGCTGGCCCATCTTCCACAGCTCGCCGTGGGCAATGGTCACCGGGCACACGAAGCCGCCCAGGCTGGGGCCGTCCGGCCCGAGGATCACCGGCATGTCGCCGGTGAAATCCACCGCGCCGATGGCATAGGGGTTGTCGTGGATGTTGGACGGATGCAGTCCCGCCTCGCCGCCATCCGTGCGCGCCCATTCCGGCTTGGGGCCGATCAGGCGGATGCCGGTGCGGTTGGAGTTGTAGTGCACCTCCCACTCGGCCTGGAAGAATTCCTCGATGTCGCGTTCGGTAAAAAAGTCCGGCGCACCGTGCGGGCCGTACAGCACGCCGATCTCCCAGCGGTTGCCGTATTGCGGCCACAGCTCGCGCTTGAGGCTGCTGAGCTTGTACTTGTTGGTCGGCTGGATGTGCAGCACGTCGCCCATGCGCAGGATGCGCCCGGCATGGCCGCCGAACTGGCCCAGCGTAAAGGTCGATTTGCTGCCCAGATAATCCGGCACCTGGAAGCCGTGTTTCACCGCCAGATAGGCGCGGCAACCGTGCTCCCTGAGCTTGCCGAACTGCAGCACCGCGCCCGCCTTCACCGCATGCGACTGCCATTGCTTCAGCTCGACGCCGTCTAGGCGCACTTCCACGGGTGCGCCGGTCACCGCGATCACGCTGTCGCAGTTAAAGCGCAGGGTCGGCCCGGCAATGGTGATCTCCAGACCGGCATCGCTTTCCGCATTGCCCAGCAGCTGGTTGGCCAGGCGGTACGCCAGCCCGTCCATCGGGCCGGAAGGCGGCACGCCCACATGCCAGTAGCCCAGCCGGCCGGGATAATCCTGCACGGTGGTCTGCACGCCGGGGTCGAGCACGTCGATGGTGTGCGCGATGTAATGGAAGCCGCCCAGCATGCGCGTGGTGTGCTGCCCTTCGGCAAACACCGGATTGCCGAGGATCTGCTGCAGATAATCCAGATTGGTCTCGATGCCGTGCACCGCCGTCTGCGCCAGTGCCGCCTGCAACTTGGCGATGGCTTCATCGCGGCTGTCGGCGTGCACGATGATCTTGGCCAGCATAGGGTCGTAAAACGGCGTCACTTCCACACCGCTCTCCACCCAGGTTTCCACCCGCGCGGATGCAGGGAGAGTCACTGCGGTGAGCGTGCCGCAGGAAGGCTGGAAATCCCTGGCCGGGTTCTCCGCATACAGGCGCACCTGGATGGAAGCGCCGCGCGGCTGGATGGAGAAGGATTCCAGCGCGGGCAAGTCGCCCGCCGCCTGGCGCACCATCCACTCTACCAGGTCGATGCCAGTCACTTCCTCCGTTACGCCGTGCTCCACCTGCAGGCGGGTGTTGACCTCAAGAAAATAAAACGCGCCGCTCACCGCATCGACGATGTATTCCACCGTGCCAGCAGACTGGTAGTCGAGCGCCTTGCCCAGGCGCACCGCGGTCTGCAACAACGCCGTGCGCACCTCGGGGGCCAGGTTGGTCGCAGGCGTCTCCTCGATCACCTTCTGGTTGCGCCGCTGCACCGAGCAATCGCGCTCGCCCAGCGCGATCACGCCGCCATTGCCGTCGCCGAAGATCTGCACCTCGATGTGGCGCGCATTCTCCACATACTTTTCCAGATAGAGCCCGGCGTCCTTGAAGTTGTTCTGCGCCAGAAACTTCACCGACTCATACGCCTCCGCCAGCTCGCTCTTGTCATGACACAGGCGCATGCCGATACCGCCCCCACCCGCCGTGCTCTTCAGCATCACCGGGTAAACGATGCGGGCAGCTTCCTGCAGCGCCTCTTCCAGATTGGCCAGCAACGCCGTTCCCGGCAGCAACGGCACCTGGTTCTGCAGGGCCAGTTCGCGCGCGGTGTGCTTCAGACCAAAGGCACGCATTTGATGTGGTGCTGGTCCGATAAAGGCAATTCCGCTGGCCGCGCACTGTTCGGCAAACTCCGCTTTCTCGCTGAGAAAGCCATAACCGGGATGAATGGCCTGTGCGCCCGCACGTTTGGCCACCTCCAGTATCTTGTCGGCACGCAGATAGCTCTCTGCGGCCAGCCCGCTGCCGATGCAATAGGCCTCGTCCGCCTCCACCACATGGCGCGACAGCGCATCGGCATCGGTATACACCGCCACACTCGTCACCCCGATACGGCGCAGGGTACGGATGATGCGGCAGGCAATGGCACCGCGATTAGCGATCAGAACTTTTTCAAACATCTTTTCCTCCTGCGGGTCGTCCCGCTTTATTATTTTTGCGGGCCGTCCCGCGTTTGCTCATCGACAGTCAGGCGTTCTGTGCACCGGACGATCCGCCGTTTCTTTTAGTCCCAAACAATAAACCGTGCCGGTGTCGGGTTGTAGGCATTGCACGGGTTGTTCAGCTGCGGGCAGTTGGACACCAGCATCCACACATCCATCTCCGCGCGCAGCTCCACATACTTGCCGGGCGCGGATACGCCGTCGGCAAAAGTAAGCTGTCCCTCAGGGGTCACCGGCACGTTCATGAAGAAATTCACGTTGGGCACCAGGTCGCGCTTGTCGATGCCGATATCGGCGTGCTGCAGCGCGATCAGGTAGTTGTCGCGGCAGTTATGCATGAACTTCTTCTGCAGCGCATAGCGCACGGTATTGCTCTCCGCCGCACAGGCGCCGCCCAGCGTGTCGTGGCGGCCGCAGGTGTCAGCCACGATGCTGAGCAGCGGATTGCCGTCGCAGGAATAGAGCACGCTGTCGGTGGTCAGGTAGATGCCGCCCTGGCGCAGCATGGTTTGCGTGGCGCTGTAGTGCTCGGCCGGTGTGTGGCGGTTGTAGAAGATCACGTCCACGGCCTGGTTGCCTTCCACATCGACGATGCGAAGGGTCTGGCCCTGTTTGATTTCCAGCAGCCAGGGTTCGCCCGACGGCAGGAAATGGTCGAGCACGGCAGCAGCGGGATCCAGCTGGCTTTCCTTGATACGGATATCGGTAGCAGTCATGGTGGCCTCTCAGAACTGGTAGAGCTGGTCGGTGTTGTAAAGGGCGCGCGCATTTTCCGGGCGGAAGGCGCGGCAATCGTCCTGCTGCGGCGCCGGGCCGGAACGCCAGGCCACCAGACCCACCTTTCCCGGTGCATATTGCGGGGACGGGTCGAGCGGGTGCGGCGCGGTGGAAAAGGCCAGGAGCACATCCATCTCGAAACGCAGCTCGACGTAATCGCCCGCCTTGTTGTGCTTGCTGGCGAAATCAAACTGGCCGGCCGCATTCACGCTGACCTTGGAGAAGAAATTCACCGGCGCCACCAGGTCACGCTTGCCCAGGCCGTACTTGCCGATCTCGATCAGCAGGCCGTCGCGGCCGGAACGATACATGCCGTTGCGCGCCGCCTGGAAATTGCGCTCGCCGTATTTCTCCTGCATGCGCTGGCGGTCCAGCAACAGCCCGAGCGGGTCATGCCAGCCCAGCGAATCCGCAGTGATCGACGCCATCGCGCGCCCCATGTCGCTCATCAGCACATGGCCGCGCGTGTAGTGCGCGGTGTGCTGCGCCTTGAGCGAGTCCGGCATGTTGTAGCGCTCGAACTTGTCGCGCGCCGAGTACAGCACTACGCTGATGTTGGCGCCCTGCTCCAGCGCCGTCATGCGCAGACTGGTGCCGCGCGACAGCTGGTAGGACCAGTGGCAGCCGCCCGGCACCATCTCGGAAAAAAGGTACTTGTCCGGCGCCAGGTCCGGGGCAAAGCTGCGCCAGGGCACATTGGCGTCCACCGGATTCGCAGCGGCAGGTTGAGGGGCTAGCGTGTTGTTCATGTTTTCCTCCATTTGATACGGTTACGCGGTCATGCCGGGACGACTGCCCTCGCTCGACGAATGCACCGGCGGCATCACCGCGGCCAGCAGCTGCAGGCGCCCGGTGACGATGCCGCGCAGCGTGTTCATTTCGTTGGCAATGTCCTGCAGCTTGGCCGCCGGCCCCTGCACCAGGATCACTTCCATCAGCTGGTCCTGGCTCAGGTGCACGTGCAGCGAGCTGATCACCTCATCGATGTACTTGTACTGCAGGTCGGCCAGCTTCTTCTGCAGATCGCGCGTGAGGCGGTCATAGAGCAAGGTAATGGTGCCCACCATCACCTCGTTGCCCAGCAGGCGCTTGTGCTCGCACAGCTGGTAATTCACCATCTCGCCTATGGCCTGGGAGCGGCTCTCGTAACCGCGGCTCTCCACCATGCGGTCGAGTTCGGCCAGCAGCGGCGGCGGCAAGGAAATGCTGACGCGGCTGACTGGGGTGGAAAGTTTTCTCACACTGCTGGTATTCATCGCCGCCTCCCCTAGAACATGTAGCTGTAACGATCCACTTCCCATTTGCTCACGGCAAGGTGATAGGCCTCCCACTCCGCGGTCTTGTAGCGGATGAACTCGTCCTTCAGCTCCTTGCCCAGCGCCTGCTCCACCAGTGGATCGGCGGCAAAGGCGGCCACCGCTTCCTGCAAGGTCTGCGGCAGGAACTCGATGCCGCGCTCAGCACGCTCGGCTTCGGTGATGTCATACAGGTTGTCTTCGTTGGGGTTGCCCGGATCGAGTCCCTCGCGGATGCCTTCCAGGCCGGCGGCCAGCACTAGTGCGGCGGCCAGGTAGGGGTTCACCGCGCCGTCGGCATTGCGTGACTCGCAACGGCCGCCGCCGGCCGGCACACGCACCGAGTTGGTCCGGTTGTTGGAACCGTAGGAGTTGAACACCGGCGCCCAGGTGAAGTAGCTCATCGCGCCGCGGCGCACCAGGCGCTTGTAGCTGTTGACCGTCGGTGCAAACACCGCACACAGTGCGCGGCCGTGCTTGAGGATGCCGCCGATGAACATGTAGCCCAGCGGGGTCAGGCCGATGCCACGCGGGTCATCCTTGGGGTCGCAGGCAAACAGGTTGCTGCCGCTTTTCAGGTCATACAGCGACATGTTGAAGTGCGCCGCATTGCCGGTCTTGTCGACGAAGGGCTTGGGCATCATGGTGGCGAGCAGGCCTTCTTCCTTCGCATAGTGCTTGGCCATGTAGCGGAAGAAGATCAGGCGGTCGCAAGTGGTCAGCGCGTCGGCATAGTTGAAGTCGAACTCGAACTGGCCGTTGGCATCTTCGTGGTCGAAGGAATACAGGTCCCAGCCCAGACCGTTGATGGCGGTGGCCATCTTGTCCAGCCAGCTGAAGCTGTTGGTGAAACCGCGCACGTCGTAGCACGGCTTGGTCAGCTTGTCTTCGGCATCCGGCACCGACAGCTTGCCCTCCGCATCCTGCTTGAGCAGGAAGATTTCGCACTCGATGCCTAGGTTCATGCCGTAACCCAGCTCGGCCGCCTTGGCCATCTGCTTTTTCAGCGCCACGCGCGTGTTGAGCGCATATGGCTTGCCCTGGAAATAATTGTCCGCCGGCATCCAGGCGATCTTCGGTTCCCACGGCAGCTGGATCACGCTGGCCAGATCCGGCACCGAAGTCAGCTCGTCGTCGTTGGGCGCCTGGCCCAGGCCGTCCAGCGCATAGCCGGTGTAACGCTCCGAACCCTTGGCCATGTGGCCGAGGTGGGCTATGGGCACCACCTTGGCCTTGGGCACACCATGGATGTCCACGTAGGCACCGATGCAGTATTTGACGCCCTTGTCGGTTAGTTCCTTTTGCAGCTGGGGGGATTTTTCGCTGGAGCTCATTGCCGTTCCTTAGTGTTGGGTTGTAGAAAAAAGTGGTTCGCCGTTCAAACGGCATCATCAAGATTCGAGTGGTAGCAAAATTCCAGCGGCGGCTGCTCGCTCAGGCCTTTCAGCACCAGCGCGCTCAAGTCCTCCACCATCCAGTCAAATCCGCTGCGCCCCTTGGCGGCAGTCGCCGCGCTGGGCGTGCCGGTGACGCCGTTCAGACTGGTGCGGTTGACCGGGTGCGGGAACACGCAATCCGCGGTGCGGTCGGGGTCGTCGGCAGTGGCGCACAGCTCGGGGCGCACCAACGCGGGCGCAATCGCCAGCATCAGCGAGGTCTCGGCATCGTTGGCATGCCAGTCGTCCGCATCCGCAAAATGAAACTGGCGCACGCGCGTGCTGAGGGTGGCGCTGTGGATCACCGTCACCATCAGCTCGTCGTGCTCGGCGCGCAGCATCTCCAGCGCACAGCGCAAGGGGGCGGCATTGGTGACATGCGCATTGACGATAAACAGCCGGCGCACGCCACTGTGGTAAGCCCAGTCGCCGATCTGCTTGACCAGCTCGATCAGCGTGACCGGCTGCAGTGAAAGCGTGCCCGGCCAGCGCTGGCTGTGGCCGAGCGAACAGCCGTAAGGCAGCGTGGGCAGCATCGGCACCCCGGTTTTCTCGGAGACAGCCAGACACAGTTCTTCGGCAATCACGAAATCCACGCCGCACCCCAGATGCGGACCATGCTGCTCGGTGGCGCCCACCGGCAGGATGGCGGCATGGTTCACCGCAGCGAGGGCGGCGGGAATTTCAGACCAGGTCAGTTCAGACCAGCGCATGTTGTTTACTCCACGTTGTCGGTGACATGGGTGAAGCGCAGCAGGTGTGGCTTGATGCCCTGCTCCTCTTCGCTCTCCGCTTGCACCAGCGGGTGGATCAGCTCTTCCAGGCGCAGCTTGGTGGCGCGAAACTCCGGGCCGCCAAACTGTGCGTGGGAGCGTGGACGCGGCACCGGCACCTCGATCATTTCCTGCACCTCGCCTGGATGTGCCTTCAGCACCAGGATGCGATCGGCCAGGAAGATGGCCTCGTCCAGATCGTGCGTGATGAACACGATGGTGATGTCCACGTTGCGCCAGATGTCCAGCAGGTGGGTCTGCATCTTGATGCGGGTCTGCGCATCGAGTGCGCCAAAGGGCTCGTCCATCAGCAGGATGCGCGGCTGGTTCACCAGTGCACGGGCAATCGCCACGCGCTGGCGCATGCCACCGGAGAGCTGGTGCGGATAGGCGTTGGCAAATTTTTCCAGGCCCACCAGTTCCAGCCACAGCAGCGCATCGCGCTCGGCTTCGTTGTGGTCGGCCCCGTTCATCTCGGGGCCGAACATCACGTTCTTTTTTACCGTCAGCCACGGGAACAGCGAATAGCCCTGGAACACCATGCCCCGGTCCTGCCCTGGGCCGTTCACCGGCTTGCCCTCGATCAGCACCTCGCCCGAACTGTGTTTTTCCAGCCCCGCCAGTGTGCGCGCCAGCGTCGACTTGCCGCAGCCGGAAGGCCCCACCACGCACACGATCTCGCGGCGGTGGATGGTGAAATTGATGTCGCGCAGCGCCTCCACCTCGCCCTGTGCCGAGGCGTAACGCTTGTGCAGATCGCGCGTTTCCAGGATCACGTCGCGCTGCCTGATCGTTTCGAATCGTGCGCGCACCGCATCGGATTGCGCCAGGTAGGCGGCATGGCTTTTCTGATTATTCATAGCTCACTCTTTCTTCTGACTTCTGTCCCAGGGGAACAAACGCTGCCCCAGTTTTCCCAGCACGATGTCGGTGCCGAAACCGATGATGCCGATCATCATGATGGCGGCGTAGAGGTTGTCGAAATGCTGGTAGCGCGCCTGCTGCGTGATGAACCAGGTGATGCCGGAACTGGTGCCGATCAGCTCGGCCACGATCAGGTAGGTCCACGCCCAGCCCAGCAGGATGCGCTGGTCGCGGTAAAGGTCGGGCAGGATGCCGGGCACCACCACGCGCGTCAGCAGGCGCAGGCGGCTGGTGCCCAGGGTGAGCGCAGCCTCGACGATGGTGGGGTCGAGCTTGCGTGTGGTGTTGGCCACGATCAGCACCTGCTGGAACAGCGTGCCGATAACGATGATGGCCACCTTGGGTGCATCGTAGATGCCGAGCACCGCCACCGCCAGCGCGCCAAAGGCAGGCGCCGGCAAGTAGCGGAAAAACTCGATGAACGGCTCGCTCAGGCGCGCCATTGTGGAATAGGTGCCGGCCAGTATGCCCAGCGGCACACCGACCAGCGATGAGATGACAAAGCCCCAGAAGATGATCGTGATGCTGTGCCACAGGCTTTCGTGCAGCCAGGGCAGATCTTTCTGTTCGGGTTCTTTGGCAAATGCGGTGTAAAACGCCTTGGCCACTTCATGCGGCGCAGGCAGGTATATCGGATTGGCAGGCTTGCCCTGTGGCAGGGCAAGGTGCTGCGCTTCCATGCTGGCAAGCTCGTCGGCAAACACGCTCTTGTCCACCAGCATGCCCGTGCGGAAATAATCCACGCCACCCGCCTCCACCACCTGTATCTTGGGGTGCCAGACAAACGGCAGATAACTGATCGCGCTCCACAGCAGCAAGGGCAGCAGGAAAGAGCCGAGCAGCAGTAACGCATGTTTGCGCGCCTTCACATGGCCAGCCAGCCATTGCGTCACGTTCATCATTCCTGTGCCTGTAGTCACGATCAGTCCCGATTATTTGGCGTTGGTAAAGGAAGGGTCGATGTAGCTGCTGACGTCCTGCTTGGTCTTGTAGACCGCATTGGCCATGTTGAAGTCATCGGCGATCTGTGAAGAACCGTACAGGGAGTCGAAGCCCTTGCCCTTCTTCATGATCTTCTTGCCTGCGTTCAGGTCCAGCAGCTTGGTGCCCTTCAGCAGTGGTAGATAGGCTTCCGGTGTCAGGCCTACGCGTGCAGACATGATCTTCACCGCATCAGGCTGAGTCTTGGGATCGTCGATGTACTTCACCACGCGGTCCCACACCTTCACCAGTTTTTGCCAGTCGGCGCGGCGCGCTTTCAGGCTGGCCGGATTCACCGCAACCACGTCATAGATCAGGCCCGGCTCATCGGCAGAGGTGTAGATCGGCTTGGAACCCGGAACGCCGGTCATCGCCTGGCCGGAGATCGGCTGCCATGCGCCCACTGCAGCGATATCGGCAGACGCCAGCATCTGCGGCATTTCATTGGTCTTGGCATTCACCAGCGTGACATCGGATTCTTTCATGCCGGCTTTTTTCAGGCCGTTCAGCAACAGCAGATGCTCAACCAGGCCCGGCTCTACCGCCACCTTCTTGCCCTTCAGGTCATGCAGCGACTTGATGCCGGGCTTGGCCACGATCATGTCGTTGCCGTTGGAATAGTCGGTGAGCAGAATCATGATGCCCTTGCCGCCACCCGAGCCAGTCACCAGCGTGTCACCGTTGGTCATGGTCACAGCGTCGATCTTGCCTGCTGCAAATGCGTCCATCGAGGCGGAATAGTCAAACCACTGGAAATTCACCTCCACGCCCGCTTCCTTCAGCCAGCCCTTGTCGATGGCCACCTGCCACGCCACCCAGCCCGGCCAGTCGCTGTAACCCACCGTCAACGGCTGCGCCGCGAAAGCAGGAACAGAGCAAAAGGCCGCCACCGAAACCAGCGCACCCGCCATCAGGCGTTTCATTGTGTTACTGAGTCTATTTACATTCATCGTCGTCTCCCGTTAGTCGCAAGGTATTACTCAAGTGAATATTCGTAATATTCATGGACTACTGAGCAACAACGATGCCAGTGCGCATAAATTGCGCCGAGACGCGCGAATTTACTGGGCTGCATGGAAGGAAGAGAAAACCGGGATTGGCGCGGGAGCGACTCAGGCATGCACCACATGCATACGGTTGCGGCACCAAATGAAGGCAAAAAGCAAAAAACAGCACCGCGCCCGGAAATCAGATTGCAGTCTCATCAGGCGAGGCGTATTCTGCATTAGCATTTTCTAATCTTTCAAGCCAGGAGCGAATCATGGACATTGAAGAAAAACGTGTACTCGGTGAACAGGCTTACGCCAAAGCCGTTAAATATGAACTGGACTACGGTTGCTGCCCACAATGCGTGCTGGCAACCGTGCAGGAAACGGTGGGCGGAATCGACGACCAGACCATCAAGGCGAGCCACGGCTTGTCTGGTGGCGGCGGCCTGATGGGCGAAGGCATCTGCGGTGCCCTCACCGGCGGGCTGGTTGCCTTGAGCGCCAAATATGGCCGCGACCGGGACAAGCTGGACAAGGGGCGCTACATCAACAACTTCAAGAAGGCAAAGGAACTCACCGAGCGCTTCCGCAAGGAATTCGGCGGCGTCACCTGCCAGCAATTGCAGCAACAATTTACCGGGCGCACCTACGACATGTGGAATGCCGACGAATACAAGGCATTCAACGATGCGCGCGGACAGAAGTGCGCCCATGCAACAGGCACAGTGACAAAGTGGATCGTCGAGATGCTGTGACGGCTTGCCAGACTAATCTGGAATCTCCGCCTCGACCAGCTGAGCCAGCAGCGTAAGGGATTCCTGCCAGCCCAGATAACACGCCTCCGGCGGAATGGCCTCTGGTATACCGTCCTGCACCACATTCAACTCGGTGCCGCACGACCCCGGCTTGAAAGTATGGTCGTGTGCATAGTGCCGGGCAGGTTCGGATCGTCAAACCTGTCGGTATGGCGAATGCGCTCATAGGGGCACCAGCTCCAGATACTCTCCGCCAAAAGAATGCGTATGGCCTGTGGAGAAATTGGTGAACGACATCATGTAGGTGCCGCCGACCTTGGCATCCAGCTGCGTCACCTTGCCGGTAAAACCATGCGGCGGCAGCCACTTCACGCATCGAGGAAAGCGCGGTAGATTCTTTCAGGTGGTGCACGCAGCACGCGGTGCAGGCGGATAGTGTTGGTAGACATGATCCCCTCCCCGTTCGATTTGTGGGCCGAGCCAATTAGATTGGAGGTTGTCGGGAAGATTCCACGACCATGGTGGTGGCATGGGCTTGGAGCATCGGCCACGTATCCCAACTGCTATGTGCTGGCTGCAATTCGGCCATTGCTGCCATTTCACCCAAACATGAATTGCTTCCGATTTCTACACAAAACCTGACATTCAACGTTTAAGGTGAGGGGCGGTTGCGGGCGGTGCGCAGCGCCGCTTGCAAGCGTCCCTCTCGACCGAGTTGTTAGCCCTATAGAGCGTCAATCTTTACTCCCAGGTCACTTAAGACAATGTAGTGCCAATTGTCTTTCTCGTAGGTTCTCATGAATGCTTCTTTTGCTCGCCTATCAGGTACTACGATGGTGACAGAATCGGGTGTTATGTCGAGTTGGTCAGCTTTAATTCGCCATTCTCTTTCCCACGTATGATCTACTGAGTATTCCTTCGATAGCCAAAAACGAACATGCCTATATTTCATTTCGTCGGGTAACGAGTTGTAGTCATTGTCTGGGCCATAAATAACAGGGCGCCCACCTTTTTCAAACAACCAGAGCTTGTCAACAATGATGCCGTAAGGTTGGTATTTGAAAGCCTTGCCATCGTTTTGTGCAAGGATATGAGATAGCTTGCCAATTGGCGCTTCAGAGAAACAAACGCATTTATGGCTTCCTTTTATAAAGCCAGTTCCGCCAAGGAGCCGTTTCTCTTTTAATATTTTTCCAAGTGCCTTTAATGCCTCCTCACGGTGTTTGGAAGGATCTTCGCCCACCCCCTTGGTGAGATGAACTAGCTTGTCACTCAGATCGTCACGCATGGTGTTGAAGGGCTAACGTGGGTAAGGGGACGCGCTTTTGCGCGGTCCCAGCGGAGCGAACTTGACCGATGAGTTAGGCATGTGCCACCCACGCAATGCCAAGAAAGCCTCCGACAAGAAAAGCAACAAAAAGCCACAGCGCATGCAGGCGCCACGAAGATTTAATTGTTGCCGAAGCTTTAAGCGGCCCTAGTAGAAGTAAATGCCAAGGCTCTGAGTTGAATGCCCGGTTCTCAAAAACGACGAGCCAAGCAAGCAATATGCAGAGAGCAAAACTCAGGAATAGCAACGGAGCGACCCAGCTAGCTGGGCCAAAGGTAACAGTAACCACGCCAGAAAGCAGTGCTGCAACTAAGGCGGTTAGAAAGAGGCCGTCGTTCATATGCCTAATGTGCTAGTTCAGGGGCGACCGAGCGAAGCGAGAGATCCTGCCGGCGTAGCCGGCAGGGCGTGCCCTGGAAAACGGCGGGCTAGCCGTCGGACGGCGGCACAATACGGAAAATGCCTTCATTCATCGCTCCACGGCAACCTGACAAAAAATGCTGCTCCGATCGAAAGCCAGAGCGCTCCGATCGCCGACCACGCTACTTGGCTCCAAAGCTCCGCAGCGGCATTTCCCACCCAGTAGATTTCTGGGGCATCTCGTCTGACGGTGATAGTGATCGGCCGGCCTTCCAGATAACCTGTGACGCCCGGTGCGACCCCTTGATGTGTGATGCCATTGTATTCGTAATGAAACGTTGAATGCGCGCGGCTGTTTGTAGGCTCCAGAACCAACTTGTCGATGGTGCCGGCCACGGTTACTCCAGATTGAGAAAGGCTGTAGACGGTTGGTACATCGAAGAGAAGCAACACAACAGGCAACAGAATCAAGAAGGCAACAGCGCCAATTCGAAGTCGTTGCTTTGGAGTGGCACGGTTGAGAGACATATTGACGAGATGAGGCGATGAGCTTCTGATGGCTAACGTTCCGCTTGAGCCGCGGCTTGCCCTGGAGCGCAGCGGAAGGGTAAGCCGTCGGACTCGAAGCGGTTGTTAGCTGATATTGGCCGCGAGCAAATCATCAAAGCCCTCCGCTAGCTGGTGAACGCCACCGAAGTTATGGTCTTCGGTCAAGATCTCGCCGGCGGTGCCGAGCACAATTGGATTTCCCGCACCGTCCCAAGCAATGACGAACCCCGCCACATTCCACTTCTCATTTTTCAGCTTCTCTTGACTCTGTGGTAGCTCCTCAACTCCATCGTACCAATCAGGCCCGATCGGACCGCCACCGCTCGCAAGCAACCAGTCTCTGTAGCTCCTATTTGCTACTCCGTGACGCGACAAGATGGCATCTACCACTTCCGCATCAACTGGCCCGCGAATTACTCCTTCATAGGCTTTCAAATAGCGCTGCAGCGTGTCCATATCTTCTTCAGCTAACAGTTATTCATATGACAGATCTGTCCGGACATGTTTAATAATACGGACACACGAATACCCCTTTAACCAATTGATAGATTGAAGACTATCCAAGTTGCCCACAACTATCAAGGTGAATAATACGGACAGACCCATTACGCATAGATTTGGCGGGCCATCCAGGTATTTAAATCTGAAACTTATGGTGTATTCAAACCCCAGCAACATCCAATCTACCTCGCCTGCTTGAACCTGTAGCTATTGCCAGTCTGCGAAGAACTGCTGCCACGCGACCGTTATAGACAAAGAAGCAGACATCATGAGATGTCGAGCATAGGGTCCGCTATGGCCGATTTTAAGCCGTTGAGAATATACAAGCCGCCCCCATTGCAGCACCGCAATAGTCACCCGGTGTCAATACGAAATCTTTCTTAACCTTCCCTTTGCCTCTGCGCCCCCCAGCGCAACAGCACGGCCTCAAACTGCTCCACGGGCACGGGTTGGCTGAACAGGAATCCCTGGTAGGCCAGGCAGCCGTTTCCCGCGAGAAAAGCCAGTTGCGCATCGGTTTCCACGCCTTCGGCGATCACATCCAGGTCGAAGTTTTTCGCCATGTCGATGATAGCCTTCACCATTGCGGAGTCGCTGCCATCCGGCTTGATGTCGCGCACAAAGCTCTGGTCGATTTTGAGCTGGTTCAGCGGCAGCTGTTTCAAATAGGACAATGACGAATAGCCTGTGCCAAAATCATCCAGCGAGAGACCAACTCCCAGCTCCTGCTTGAGCTCATGCATCTTCGCGATGACGAAATCGAGGTTGTCCAGGGCGATGCTCTCGGTCAACTCCAGCTTGAGGCGCGAAGGTTCAATGCCGTGCTTGTCGATTGCCGCTTTCACCTGCGCCACAAAGTCTGTCTGTTTGAACTGAACCGCGCTGATGTTGATGGCCAGCACCAGGTCGCGCATTTTCTCTTGTTGCTGCCAGGCGGCCAGTTGCTGGCAGGCCGTTTCCAGCACCCAGTTGCTGATCTCCAGGATCAGGGAGCTTTCCTCGGCGACGGGGATGAACAGTGCGGGAGGCACCATGCCCCGCGCGGGATGTATCCAGCGTATCAAGGCCTCTGCGCCGATCGGTTGCAGCCCGCTGTTGAGCTGTATCTGGTAATACAGCTGGAACTGCTGGCTGCTGATGGCGCGCCGCAGGTCCAGCTCCAGCACAGCACGAGATTCAATGGACTGCTGCAACAGGGGGTCGAAGAAGCGCACCCGGTTGCGGCCGGAATCCTTGGCCATGTACATGGCGGTATCGGCGCGCTTGATGACATCGTCCACCGACTCATTATCGCCGCAAAACAGGTAGACGCCGATGCTGGGCGAGCTGTGATGAATGTTTTCCCTGAGCTGATAAGGCTTGGCCAGGGTTGCGCGAATTTTTTCGCCGACCTTGGCCACGCTCTGCAAGGCTTCGTGCTTGTCGAAGCTGATGTTTTCGATGAGCACCACGAACTCATCCCCGCCGATCCGCGCCAGGCTGTCGGCCTCGCGCGAACAGAAGCGGAGGCGACTGGCCACCTCGGTCAGCAGCAAATCACCATAATCGTGGCCCAGCATATCGTTCAGCACCTTGAACTTGTCCAGGTCGATGAACATGACCGCGCCGTACTTATGGCTGCGCGAGGCCAGGGAAAGCGCGCCCCCCAGCCGATCCAGCAACAAGCGGCGGTTGGGCAGCTTGGTCAGCGGATCGAAGAATGCCAAGCTGTACATTTCCTCTTCGGTCTTCTTGCGATGGGAAATGTCGGTGAAGATCGAGACATACTGGGTGACCTCGCCTTTCTCGTTCTTGACTGCGCTAATCGTGGTTTCCTTGGTATAAATATTCCCAATCTTGTTTCTGTCCCATATCTCGCCGCTCCAGGTGCCCGTGTTCCGTATCTCCTGCCACATCTGCGCATAGAACTCTGCGTCATGCCGTCCGGAACCGAGCATGCTCGGATTTTTTCCGATCACTTCGTCCGCACTGTAGCCGGTGATTTCCTCGAAGGCATGATTGACGCGGATGATGTTGGCATCCGCATCGGTGATCATGATGGCTTCGTGCGTTTCGAATGTGGCCGCAGCGATACGCAGCTGGATTTCGGATTCCCTGCGCTCTTCCATCTGTTGCCTGAGCAACTGGTTGCCCAGCAAGGTTTTCTGTTCAATTGCATGGGCGGTCTTTACCACCAGCCATAAGGTCAGGGCGTAGCCCCCGAGGCGCTCGAAGTGCCAGCCCCACCAGGACAAATCCCACAGGCTGGACTGTTGGAATGTGATGGCAGCCGAGGCAAGAATGAGGCATTGAAAGAGGAACAGCAGGTCTTCTGACTTTCCGGAATTGCGGTAGGTCAGCAACAGCTTTGCCGCGCTCAATAGAAAAAGCACGCCGCCGCCGATATTCATGATCACGGCAGCGCGTGTGAACTGCCCAGCTTCCAGCATGCGGGGCAGTTTTTCAGGCTGGACCAGTGAATAAGCCCCCAGCGCGATGGAGATCAGCATCACCGCAACGGGCCAGTATTTGAGATATGGCCTGAGCGGAAGAGCGGGAAACCAGATCAGTGCAAACAGCAGGCCACCCAGGGCCGTTGCGGAACTGTGCAGCCAGACGAAGATTTCACCAGCTGGCATCATGGCGTGCAGTCCGTCCAGGCCGCTCATGGCAAGCAAGGCGGCCGCAATCCGGTAGTTGAAGGTGCTGCCTTCGGCAATCGAGTTGAGGCGCAGCAGCAGATAGGCAACCATCGCCGAGATGACCGCACCAGCCATTTCAACCGCGCCGTGCAAGGCCAGGTTCTGCACCTGCCTGTCGCCGCCCAATCCGCTGAGCAAGGGGCTGACTGCCTGCAGCACAAAGCCCAGTGCAAAAACAGAAACCATGATTTTGCGCAGGCGTATTGCTTCAGATGTGGTGGGCGTCATGTTCTGCAATGATTGATTTCCCTGCAATTGTCTGGTGGTTCAAATGAACATTCCACTCTCCAGGGCAACACAGGTGCAATATATATCGCATTCGACCAGCTCGCAGCAAAATCCTTAAGCAACGGAGCCCTGTCGCCGTGCTGCATAGCAGCAAGACTTGACCCATGGCCGGCTTCGCTTTCTCTCGGAGTCATGCATCCGTTCAGTGCATGCCCCTGTTCTGCAAGCTCACTCGCGTTGCAGATGCGCATAGGCTGCCAACGTCTGCAGCCGCTCATCATTCACCGGCCCGCCCACGGTGAAGTGATACAGGCTCTGAAAATTCAGGCTCTTGATGCCGAGCAGTTCATGCACCTCATCATCGAAGTAACAGCCTATTCCGGTGCCACGCACCTTGGCGGCTTCGGCTTCCAGATACAGCACCTGGCCAAGCATGCCGGCTTCCCAGAACAGCTGGCGGTAACCCCATGGGCTTACGCGCAGGCTGCTTTCATATTCCGCCAGCATGCCCAGGCTGAAGGCGCCACGCGAGGCGATGTCCTGGTGGCATGAGAGGGTGCGGGCGATCTTTTGCGTGTCGAAGCTGAGCAGCTGGAACAGCCTGAAATGTGCGGGACAGCCTGCCACAGGCTGCCACTCGAATTCGGCGGAGAGCGCCGCGCGTAGCCCGGCCTCGGCCTGCTCGTTGCGCACAAGGAAATAAAGGCCGGGATGTAGACCGTCTACCCGGTGCACGAACAGGAACAGGTGGATGCGCGGCTGCCAGGCGATGGCGTCCCATGGCGCAATGTTGGCGCGCGGCAAGGTCAGGTCCAGCATGCGATAAAACGCCTGGACCGGGATGCGGGTGGCTCCGTCAAATCGCTGCGCACTGCGGCGCTGCTTGATAAGCGCGGCAGCACCCGATGTACAGTTGCTGCCGATGGGCAGCGGCAGACCTGCTGCCTGCCAGGAAGCAGGCGCTGTATGTGGCTTGCGGGTGGCCGCGGCGGCCTGCTCGATCACTGGCCAGATGATGGGCTTTTCGGGTGAGAGCACGTTGGCCTTGCCCTGCCATATGCCCGCTTGAGCGGCGGCCAGCAGCCCGTCCGGCGCGAAACCGCTTGCATCAGCGGCGGCTGTGCTGACCAGCAGCATGAGGTCCGGATGCTCGCGCTCGGCCGTGCCGAAATCCTCATTCCGCTCCACGCCAAGGATCGCGCCAATTTCATCATCGCCCCAGGCATCGAGCAGCTGCGCCTGCCAACCCAGCGTGGCGGCGGCATAGCGCACGGCGGCAATGGCATGGCCTGCATCGTGCTGGCAATAGCGGAAGGCGCGCTCGCCGTATTTCCACGATTCGCGGATGTGAATGGAGGTCAGCCCAATCAGGAAGGCGTTGGGTGGCAACAGCACTTCCTGCGCCCCGGGCTTGAAGTGACAGCGCTGTTCCAGCTGGTGGTCGCGGCTGAGGTAGTGATGCACGCCGTCGGCGATGCACTCACAGCCCTGCACCACCAGATAGGCCTCGGTGGGGTGCAGGTTGCCGCTGGAGGGGTTGCAGCGCAGAGCCCAGCGGGTGGTGCCATATTGCTTCCAGGCGGAAAGGCCGAAGGCAAGCTCGAACAGTGCCGCGATGTTGGGCAGGGTCAATGCTTGCGCAGCGACTACCCCCGGCTGGTAAAGCTCGGCATACAGCGGCTGCGACTGCGCGCCCAGCAGGGGTAATGCCAGTTGTGTACTGCCGTCGAAGGTGCGGAAGGCATCGGGCTGGCTATCCCAGTCCAGATAATCCGGCCCGGCGGCATATTTCTGCAAATGGTGCTTGGTGCGCTGGTGATAGTCGAGGATGGTGGCAAGCGGGGTTGTCATGTTCTGGGCGTTCATTCTGGTGTCCACTTTGTCGCCCATTCTGGCACTGTACCCAACGCCGTGGTCAGTTTTTTGCGCCGCCGGCGGCACTCAGTGTTTCCGAGACAAACTCGGCACGCGCGGCCGCATTGTTCTCCTTGCCATTCGCCTCGCACCAGGCAAAAAAATCCTGCGGAACGATGTGGCATTCGACTGCACGCACACCGGAGCGTTGCAGCTCGCGCCGCGCCAGGTTGGCCATTTTTTCCCAGGCGGGAAAGCTGTCCTCGAAACACTCGGGGTCGCTGGCGCTGGCTTTGACTTCGGCCCAGCTTGCCGCGTTGTACCAGGTTACACCGGCGAGGATGGACTGGTTGCGCTTCTTGGCGCGCAGGCGCTGCATTAACGATGGTTTTTTCATGTCAGAGCCGGTGCCCTTCTTCCAGCAGCACACGCCGCACGGCGGGCCGCTGCAGCATGCGCTGGTAATGCGCCAGACAATTCGGTGGCGGTTCCAGCTTGATCTTGTCGGCCCAGAATTCGACATAGAACAGCGCGGCATCTGCAATGCTGAAGCGGCCGACGACATACTCCCTGCCGCCCAATATGTCGTTCATCACCGCAAAACTTTTTCCCACGATCTCACGCCCGCGCGCCTGGATGGCCGCATGCTCGGCCTCATTGTCGCTGTAGTTGAAGGTGGTGAAGATGCGGGTGTAGCCCTGTTCGTGAAGGGTGCCGACCACGTAGTCCATGGTTTCGAGCACGCGCACTTCGTCGTCGAGCTCTGCCGGCAACAGCCCGGCTTTTGGATAACGACGCGCCAGCCACCAGGCGATGGCCTGGAACTCGGTGATGGAGGAGCCGCCGTCGCGCACCAGGGTGGGGATGGTGGCCTTGGGGTTGGCCGCAAGATAGGCCGGCTTGTGCTGGTCGCCCGCCAGCAGGTTGACCAGGTACACCTCGAATGGCAACTCCAGCTCTTCGAGCAGGATATGGATGCCGGTTGAGCAGGAACCGGGCGTCATGTGAAATTGCATGTCAGTTCTCTCCAAAAAAAGACGCACCCCAGTACCGCAGGGTGCGCAAGGGAAGGCCGCAAAAGCGGCATGGCAAATGGAATCAGATAGCGATGGTTTCAACCTTGCGCCCGGTGAGGGCGCGGTGGATGCCGGCATTCATGCGCCGGGCAGCGAATGACTGGGTGGCGGCGTTGAGCGACTCGACGGCCTGGCGCAGATGCTGGCTGTCGTTCCCATCCATGCTGATGCGGACGAGCTGCATGTGCTGGCGGATGGCATGGATTTCGTCTTCGTCCATCAGCTCGCCATCCTGTTCGAGGGCGGCCTGCACGGCTTCGAGCAGGCGGCGGGCTTCCACCTGCTGCTCGACCAGGGCGCGCATTTTCATGTCGTCGCTGGCGTGCTGCATGGAGGCCTTGAGCATGGCGCCGATCTGCGCGTCCGACAGGCCGTAGGAAGGCTTGACCTCGACATGTGCCTCGACGCCGGTTTTCTGTTCACGCGCGCTCACCGAGAGCAAGCCGTCGGCATCCACCTGGAATGTGACACGGATGCGCGCCGCACCGGCCGCCATCGGCGGAATGCCGCGCAGCTCGAAGCGCGCCAGCGAGCGGCAGTCGCTCACCAGTTCACGCTCGCCCTGCACGATGTGGAAGCCCATCGCGGCCTGGCCATCCTTGAAGGTGGTGAAGTCCTGCGCACGGGCGATGGGCAGGGTCGAATTGCGCGGGATGACCTTTTCGGTGAGGCCACCCATGGTCTCGATGCCCAGGCTGAGCGGGATGACGTCGAGCAACAGCAGCTCGCTATCGGCACGGTTGCCGACCAGCGCATTGGCCTGGATGGCGGCACCGAGAGCCACGACCTTGTCCGGGTCGAGATCGGTGAGCGGCAGCTTGCCGAAGAAATCGTGCACGGCGCTGCGCACATGCGGCATGCGCGTGGAGCCGCCCACCATCACCACGCCCTGCACTTCTTCGCGGGTGAGGACGGCATCGCGCAGGGCCTTGCGCGTTGGCTGCAGGGTCTTGCTGACCAGGTCCCTGGTGAGGCCAAAAAACGTTTCGCGGCTCAGCGTGAGCGCGATGGTTTCGCCGCGGCTCAGCGTGCATTCGATGCTGACTTGCTCATGACTGGTCAGTGTTTCCTTGGCGCGCTTGGCTTCGGCCAGCAGGTTGCCGAGATCTACCGTGGGCAGCTCGCTCAACTGACATTGCTCGACGATCCAGCTGTAGATGCGGTGGTCGAAATCGTCGCCGCCGAGGGCGGAATCGCCGGAGGTGGCGAGCACCTCGAACACGCCCTGACGCAGGCGCAGCACGGAGATGTCGAAGGTGCCCCCGCCCAGATCGTAGATGACGTACACGCCTTCGCTGCCGTTATCCAGACCGTAGGCCACGGCGGCGGCGGTGGGTTCGGCCAGCAGGCGCAGCACGTTGAGGCCGGCGAGGCGCGCCGCATCCTTGGTAGCCTGGCGCTGAGCGTCGTCGAAATAGGCGGGCACGGTGATCACCGCGCCGGCGAGCTCGCCGCCGAGTGCGGCTTCGGCGCGTTGGCGCAGCACCTTGAGGATTTCCACCGAGACTTCCACCGGGCTGCGCACGTCGGCCACGGTCTTGATCTGCAGCATGCCGTCGGTGGAAACGAACTTGTAAGGGATGTTCTGCAAATCGGAAAGGTCGCTGTAGGCGCGCCCCATGAAACGCTTCACCGACTGGATGGTGTTGTGCGGGTCAATCGCGCGTGCGGCCAGCGCCTCGTGGCCGACATGCACCTGGCCCTTGGGCAGGTAGCGCACCACCGAGGGCAGCAGCGCCCTGCCTTGCTCGTCTTCGATGATGCTGCTTGCGCCGCTGCGCACCGTGGCCACAAGCGAATTGGTGGTGCCGAGGTCGATGCCTACGGCCAGCCGGTGCTGGTGGGGTTCGGTGCTTTTACCCGGTTCGGCGATTTGTAACAGCATGATCGGCTCCCGTCAGACGTTGAAACTTTCCCCGCAGCCACATGTGTTCTTGACGTTGGGGTTGTTGAATTTGAAACCCTCGTTCAGTCCTTCCTTGGCGTAATCGAGCTCGGTTCCGTCGATGTAGACCAGGCTGCGCGGATCGACCAGCACAGTGACGCCGAAGCTTTCAAAGGTGAGGTCGTCTGCATCCAGCGCATCGGCAAACTCCAGGCTGTAAGCCATGCCGGAGCAGCCCGAGGTCTTGACGCTGACTCGCAGGCCGACGCCCTTGCCCCGCCCTTTCAGGAAATTCTGCACGCGGGTGGCAGCGCGCTCGGTGAGTGTGATGGCCATGTGATCGCTCCTTACACCGAGAA
>DATDDN010000176.1:0-10542 GCA_036523795.1 Gallionellaceae bacterium
AGCGAATTTACTTACTGCTTTTCGACTTTGTGCGAGTTACTTCTACTAATATTTTGAGATCAATTATCAGCCGTAGCCAACAATCAACTCCTTAGTTCACATAACCCACACTAATCGGTTGTTTTGTTTGAATTTTAAAGAGCCTTACCGCTTTCGCAGTTGCTGCCGTAGCAGCGAAGAGGTGCGCATTATATAGATCGAAAAACTTTCGTCAACCTATTTTTGAAACTTTTTCAAAATTAATCGATGATCGATTTTGAAAAACTTTGCCGCACATCCTGCCTTGTCCTGCCAGCTGCTTTGCTGCCGTAGCAGCGAAGAGGCGCGCATTATATAGATCGGCCTGCACACGTCAATCGTTTTGCCAAAATATTTTTCCATTGCGCAACGAGAGTAGCGTGAACCCCGTAAAATACGCCCTGCATTCAGCACCTTTACACAAGCGCCCCTCATCGTGAACCTTATCCTCGGCATCGAATCTTCCTGCGACGAAACCGGCGTTGCACTCTACGACAACAGGCGCGGCCTGCTCGCGCACGCCCTGCACTCGCAGATTGCCATGCACAATGAGTATGGCGGCGTAGTGCCCGAGCTGGCCTCGCGCGATCACGTGCGTCATGTATTGCCGCTGATACGCGAATGCGCCACACGCGCAGGCTGCACCCTGCAGGATATAGACGCCATCGCCTACACCCAGGGGCCCGGGCTGTCCGGTGCGCTGCTGGTGGGTGCCAGCGTGGCCAGCTCGCTCGCCTACGCCTTGCGCGTGCCCACCATCGCCATCCATCATCTGGAAGGACACCTGCTTTCTCCGCTGCTGGCCAAGCCCGCGCCTGAGTTTCCCTTTATCGCGCTGCTGGTATCTGGTGGCCACACGCAACTGATGCGTGTGGATGGTGTGGGACGCTACATCCTGCTGGGCGAAACGCTGGACGATGCCGCCGGCGAAGCCTTCGACAAGAGCGCCAAGTTGCTGGGCCTGGGTTACCCCGGTGGCGCAGCCTTATCCAGGCTGGCGCAAAAGGGCCAGCCCGGGCGCTTCAAGCTGCCGCGCCCGATGCTGCACAGCGGCGATCTGGATTTCAGCTTCAGCGGCCTGAAAACGGCGGTACTGACCGCCAGCCAGCAACAAGTGCTGGACGAACAGGCCCGTGCCGACCTCGCCTGTAGCGCACAGGAAGCCATTGTGGAAGTACTGGCGGGCAAGGCCATGGCCGCACTGAAACAAAGCGGATTGAAGCAACTGGTGGTAGCGGGTGGCGTAGGTGCCAACCAGCTGTTGCGGGCGCAACTGAATGAAGCAGCCAGCAAGCGCGGCTGCAAGGTGTTCTATCCCGATCTGGAGTTCTGCACCGACAACGGTGCGATGATTGCGTTTGCCGGCGCCCTGCGCCTGCAGCAACAGGAGCCGCAGCGCGATTACCGTTTCGACGTGAAGCCGCGCTGGGATCTGCAGCAGATCAATTACTAGGCAGCTTTCTTGCTGCCGATCCTGCTTTCCTTGCCGGTCAGCAAGTTGTGGATGTTCTTCTTGTGGCGCCAGATCAGCAGCAGCGACATCACCCCCGCAGCCAGCACATACTCACGCGGCAGCACCAGCAGGATGGCGAAGAGCGGCGTGGCCACTGCCGCGACCAGCGCAGCCAGCGAAGAGAAGCGGAACACCAGCGCCACCAGCAGCCAGGTCACCAGCGCAGCCAGGCCCAGCCAGGGACTCAGCGCCAGCAACACGCCCAAGGCGGTCGCCACACCCTTGCCACCCTGGAAGCGCAGGAATACCGGGAACAGGTGTCCGAGGAAGGCCGCCAGGCCGACCGCAGCGATCAGCGCAAAATTGCCGGGGGCGAAATGCTGCACCAGCACCACGGCCACCGTCCCCTTGAGCGCATCGCCCAGCAGCGTCAGCACCGCGGGCAGCTTCCTGCCCGTGCGCAGCACATTGGTTGCGCCCGGGTTCTGCGAGCCGTAAGTGCGCGGATCGGGCAGGGCAAACACCTTGCTGACCACCACCGCAAAGGAAACCGAACCCAACAGGTAGGCCGCCACAACAAAAGCTAGGGACATCATCTGGAATACCTTAAAATGTGAAGCCGCGAATTTTACGCGAATCCCGAACACTCTCAACAGCAACAATGGACATCATCTTTTTGCGCGAACTCAAGGTCGACACCCTGATCGGCGTATACGACTGGGAGCGCATCGTGCCGCAAACCCTGCAGATCGACCTCGACATCGGCATACCCAACACGCGCGCCTGCCACAGCGACGACATCAATGATGCGCTGGACTACTCCGAGGTCGTGAAACATCTCAAGCAGGTACTGGCCAGCCGCCACTTCAACCTGCTCGAAGCACTCGCCGAGCACATCGCGCAAATCCTGCTCAAGGATTTCAACGCCCCCTGGGTCAAGGTCAGCGTTGCCAAGCTGCAAGCCATCCGCGGCAGCAGGATGGTTGGCATCACCATCGAACGCGGCCAGGTCAAATAAGCCCGCATCACCCGCGCGGGTGATGCTTGGCGTGCAGCTGCTTCAAACGCTCCCGCGCCACATGAGTGTAAATCTGCGTTGTCGAAATATCCGCATGCCCCAGCAACAGCTGCACCACGCGCAGATCCGCGCCGTGGTTGAGCAGATGCGTGGCAAAGGCATGTCGCAAGGTATGTGGCGACAGCGGTTTGTGCATTCCCCCCCGTTTCGCGTGTTTCTTGATCAGATACCAGAACATCTGCCGCGTCATGCCCTCGCCGCGCTGGGTGACAAACATCGCGTTGCTAACCTTGCCGTTCATCAGCAGCGGGCGCGCCTCCGCCAGGTAACGGCGCAGCCAGTCCAGCGCCTCCTCGCCCAGCGGCACCAGGCGCTCCTTGCTGCCCTTGCCCATCACGCGCACCACTCCCTCGCTCAGGCTCACCTGTGCCATCGTCAGCCCGACCAGCTCCGATACGCGCAGCCCGCTGGCATAAAGCACCTCCAGCATGGTGCGGTCGCGCAAGCCTAGCGGCAGGGCAATTTCGGGGGCGTTGAGCAGCAACTCCACATCCTGCTCGGTCAAGCTCTTGGGCAGACTGCGCGGCAATTTCGGTGTAAGGATTTGCAGGGTCGGATCGGCGCCAATCTTGTTCTGGCGCAACTGGTACTGGTAGAAGCGCTTGAGGCTGGAGATGGCGCGCGAGGTCGAGGTCGCCTTGGCTTTCTGTTCCACCACCAGGTGCGCCAGGTAGCCCTGTATGTCGGGATGCGTGCACTGCAGCAAACTGACACCCCGCTTCTGCTCCAGCCAGTGGGCAAACTTGTTCAGGTCGCGCCGGTAGCTGTCCAGTGTGTTGCGCGACAAGCCATCTTCCAGCCACAGCGTGTCGCTGAATTCATCGAGCAGCTCGATATTGCTCATGGCAACAACTGCGCAGCTTCATGCGCCAGCAACCAGCGCTTGATGTCCATGGTGTAACCATTGGTGTGGTGGGCAAACCCGCCAATACCGCTTTTGCCCACCACACGATGGCAGGGCACCACGATGGGGATGGGGTTCGCTCCGCATGCCTGCCCCACGGCACGCGGACTGGAGGCCAGCTCGCGCGCCAGCTCCCCGTACTGGCGTGTCTGCCCGCGGGGAATGGCGCACATCGCACGCCACACACGCTGCTGGTGATCGGTGCCGTTCAAGCGCAGCGGCAATGTGAATCGAAAATCAGGATTGCGGAAATATTCATTCAGCTGCGCGCACACCCTCTGCGCAAACGGGGTGGCCGGCGCCAGCTCGGCGTGACTGTGCGGCAGCCAGTCGATGCCGGTCAGCAGCTCACCTTCGCAGTGTATGCCCAGCTTGCCAAACGGCGCTGCCAGTACAGCCTGATATTGGGGGCGGGATTTCATGATGCTCATGATACTCCAGCAAAACAAAAGGGGAGCCGAAGCTCCCCATTTGTTGATCTGCCGCAACTGCGTGCCTGAACACGCAGGGCTGAATTACGCTTCCTTGCGTGCAGGCAGCTTTTCCTTGATACGTGCAGATTTGCCAGAACGATCGCGCAGGTAGTACAGCTTGGCGCGACGTACGTCACCGCGACGTTTCACTTCGATGCCAGCAATGCTGGGAGAGTAAGTCTGGAAAGTACGCTCCACGCCTTCGCCGGAAGAAATCTTGCGCACGATGAAGGAGGAATTCAGGCCCTTGTTGCGCTTGGCAACAACCACGCCTTCGAAAGCCTGCACACGCTTGCGCTCGCCCTCAACCACGTTCACGCTGACGATCACGGTGTCGCCAGGTGCAAAATTCGGCACTTCCTTGCCCAGACGGGCGATCTCTTCTTTCTCAAGTATTGCGATCAGATTCATTTTGTTTCCTCTTGTTGTACGGAAGCTTGTTCCTGCTGGTACTCTGCCAGTAGCCGAGCTTCCTGTTTTGTTAGCTGGCGATGTGCCAGCAAATCAGGGCGACGTTGCCAGGTGCGACCAAGCGCCTGTTTCAATCGCCACTTTTCTATTTCGGCGTGATGGCCCGACAACAACACATCGGGCACCTTCTCGCCGTTCAAAATTTCCGGACGCGTGTAGTGCGGACAATCCAGCAAGCCCTGCACAAACGAATCCTGCTGCGCAGACTCCGCATCGCCCAGCACGCCGGGCAACTGCCGCACCAGGCTGTCTATCAGCACCATGGCCGGCAACTCGCCACCCGACAGCACATAGTCGCCGATGGAAATCTCCTCGTCCACCTCGCGCTGCAACAGGCGCTCGTCCACGCCCTCGTAGCGGCTGGCCAGCAGGATCAGCCCTTCGTCCCGCGCCAGCAGCTCCAGCACCAGCGCATGCGTCAGCGGCTTGCCCTGCGGCGACAGGTGGATCACCCGGCTGCGCGCCACACCCGCTGCGCGTTGCGCCTGCTTGGCAGCGGCTATCGCCTGCGCCAGCGGTTCGGCCAGCATCACCATGCCGGGACCGCCACCATACGGCCTGTCATCCACCGTACGATAGCTGTCTGTGGTGAACTCGCGCGGATTCCACGCCTGCAACACAAACTTGCCCTGCTCCGCCGCGCGCCGCGTGATGCCGTAACGCGTCAGCGCATCAAACATCTCGGGAAACAGGGTGACAACATCAAAACGCATCATCGGCGCTCAGTAATCGGCCTGCCAATCCACACGGATGGTCTTTTCATCCAGGCTGACCTGCTGCACCACCTGCGCCAGGAAAGGGATGAGAATCTCACCATGCTCTCCGTGGACGCACAACACATCATTCGCACCGGTCTCGAGCAGGCTGTCCACCTTGCCCAGCAGCTGGCCCTGCAGATTCACCACCTGCATGCCGATCAGATCGGTCCAGTAGTACTCGTCTTCAGCTTCCTTGGGCAAGCTGCTGCGCGGCACCGCCACCAGCATGCCGCGGTATTGCTCGGCTTGCGTGCGGTCGGAAATCCCTTCCAGCTTGGCCACCAGCACCTTGCTGTGCACATTGCAGCCCTGCACCTTGAGCGCGCGCCATGGCTGGCGCTCCTTGCCGAGGTACCACGTGTCGTAGTCGAGCAGGCTGTCCAGATACTCGGTAAAGGTCTGCACCTTCACCCAGCCCTGCAAGCCCTGCGCCGCCACAACTCGCCCCATGATCACCATGGGGTCATCGGCATCAGGCCTTGGCTGCTGCACCAGAGCGCTTAACCAGCTTGGCCACGGCGTCGCTCAGTTGCGCGCCTTTTTCCTGCCAGTGAGTAACGCGTTCCATCTGCAGACGGACAGCTTCCTGGCCTTCCGGCGCTACCGGGTTGTAAAAGCCAATGCGCTCGATGAAGCGGCCGTCGCGGCGATTGCGGGAGTCAGCCACTACAACGTTGAAAAACGGACGGTTCTTGGAGCCGCCACGAGACAGACGAATGATAACCATAGTCAAAACCTACTTTGTGTTGAATGATTTAGCCGATGCCAAAGGGCGCGAATTCTACGACACTTTGCCCCCATATGGCAAGACGTCGTAAAACCCTGTAAAAACCGGGGCGTAGCCGGAAGTTAGCGATGCAGGATGACTTCCAGCACGAACTGGCTGCCGATATAGGCCAGCACCAGGAAAATGAAACCGCTCATGGTCCAGCGCACCGCAGTGCGGCCGCGCCAGCCGCGCAGCTGGTGCCCGGCGAGCAGCACGGCAAACACCACCCAGGAAATGAAGCCGAATACGGTCTTGTGGGAGAACTGCAACGGGCGACCGAAAATCTGCTCGGAAAACAGCACGCCCGACGCCAGCGTCAGGGTCAGCAGCACAAACCCCACGCCGATGATACGGAACAGCAGGGTCTCCATGGTGAGCAGCGGCGGCAGGTTGCGCAACACACGCGGCAGCGTCGCGCGATGCAGGCTCTTTTCCACCAGCGACATCAGCGCAGCGTGCAGCGCCGCAATCGTAAACAGGCTGTAAGCCAGCATCGCCACCAGCACATGGGCATCAAACGCCCAGGTGGTGGCCTGCAACACCGGGCGCGCCTTGGGAAACAGCGCCGGCAGCACGGAGGCCACCGCCGCCAGCGGCAGTACCAGCGTCTTCAGGCTGGACAGGGGGTAGAAGAAATGCGCCAGCCAGTACACCAGCATGGTCAGCCACAGGATCATGGAAATCGAGGAAACCAGCCCCATGTTGAGCGTGCCGCCCACCCGCAGGCTGCCGAACAGCAGATAGCCATGCAACACCAGCGGCAGCAGGATGGCATAGCCCAGCACGCGTGGAACCACGGCCTCATCCTTGCCCTGCAACTGCGCGCGCCAGTAGAAGACAGCCAATACGCCATAGGCGACAAAGGTCAACAGGTACAGGGGAAGGTTAGGCATTTTGAACAGGATGTTTTAGACTTCACTAATTCTACACCATAGTAATGGCACGCAAATCATGTTGGACAATCTGACCCAGCGCCTATCCGGCGTGATCAAGAACCTGCGCGGCCAGGCCCGCCTGACCGAGAGCAACATCCAGGACGCCCTGCGCGAGGTGCGCCTGGCGCTGCTCGAAGCCGACGTGGCCCTGCCCGTGGTCAAGGAATTGACCACCCAGGTCAAGCAGGCCGCCCTCGGCCAGGAAGTCATCGGCAGCCTCACCCCAGGCCAGGCCCTGGTCGGCGTGGTGCATCGCGAACTGACCAAACTGATGGGCGAGCACAACGACTCGCTCAACCTCGCCGCCGTGCCCCCTGCCGTGGTCCTGATGGCCGGCCTGCAGGGTGCCGGTAAGACCACCACCAGCGGCAAACTGGCCAAACTGCTGCGTGAACAGAACAAGAAGAAGGTTCTGCTGGTCAGCTGCGACGTGTATCGCCCCGCCGCGATCGAGCAGCTGCGCACCCTGGCGCAACAGCTCGGCATCGACTTCTTCCCCTCCGACCCCAGCCAGAAGCCGCACGACATCGCGCTGGCCGCGCACGACTACGCCAAGAAGCACCACCACGAAGTGCTGATCGTCGACACCGCCGGCCGCCTGGCCGTGGACGAGGCGATGATGGCCGAGATCAAAGACCTGCACGCCGCGCTCAATCCGATCGAGACCCTGTTCGTGGTCGACGCGATGACCGGCCAGGACGCCGTCAACACCGCCAAGGCCTTCGGCGACGCCCTGCCGCTCACCGGCGTCATCCTCACCAAGCTGGATGGCGACGCGCGCGGCGGTGCCGCCCTGTCGGTGCGCCACATCACCGGCAAGCCGATCAAGTTCGTCGGCGTCAGCGAAAAAATGAACGGCCTCGAACCCTTCCACCCCGAGCGCATGGCCTCGCGCGTGCTGGGCATGGGCGACGTGCTCTCCCTGATCGAGGAAGCACAGCGCAGCGTGGACGTGGCCGAAGCAGAAAAGCTGGCGAAGAAGGTCAAGAGCGGCAAGGGCTTCGACCTCAACGATTTCAAGATGCAGATCGTGCAGATGCGCAAGATGGGCGGCCTGTCCGCCATGATGGACAAGCTGCCCGCGCAGATGAGCAAGGCGGCCGCCGGCGCCCAGGTGGACGAGCGCGCCATCGTGCGCACCGAAGCCATCATCAACTCGATGACCCAGTTCGAACGCAGCCACCCTGACCAGATCAAGGCCTCGCGCAAACGCCGCATCGCTGCCGGCGCCGGCGTGCAGGTGATGCACGTCAACCAGTTGCTCAACCAGTTCGAGCAGATGCAGAAGATGATGAAGATGTTCAGCGGCGGTGGACTGGGCAAACTGATGAAGGGCATGAAAGGCATGATGCCTGGCATGCGCTAACAAAACCTTTATCCGCAGATTTCGCAGATTAAATAGATTTGAACGCACCACGGGTTTTGAATCGGCTTAATCTGCTTAATCTGCTGACAAGCCTTTTCTTTAACTCAACTCACAATTCGCAACATGACGATCAAAGCCATTATTTTTGACGTGGACGGCACACTCGCCGACACCGAAGACGCACACCGCATTTCCTTCAACAAGGCCTTTGCTGAGAACAATCTGGACTGGAACTGGGATGTCGCGCTGTACGACAAGCTGCTCAAGGTCACCGGCGGCAAGGAGCGCATCAAGTATTTCGTGTCCGATTTCCTCAAGGGCTACACCAAGCCGGACAATTTCGACGACTTCGTCAAGCACCTGCACGCCGTGAAGACCACCCACTACACCGCGATGATGCGCGCCGGCGGCGTGCCGCTGCGCCCCGGCGTCAAACAGCTGATCACCGATGCGCGCAAGGCCGGCATCACCCTGGCCATCGCCACCACCACCTCGCCCGAGAACGTCAGCGCCCTGCTCGAAGTCGGCCTGGGCAAAAACTGGGCGGACTACTTCGCGGCCAACGGCTGCGGCGACATCGTGCCCGCCAAGAAGCCTGCGCCTGACATCTACAACTGGGTGCTGGACAAGCTCAAGCTTGCGCCATCCGACTGCATCGCGCTGGAAGATTCGCTCAACGGTCTGCGCGCCAGCCTCGGTGCCGGCATCAAGACCTACATCACCACCAACCATTACACCCGCAACCAGGATTTCACCGGTGCGGCCGGCGTATTCGAAGACCTGGGCAACCTGCCCGCTTTCTACAAGGCCACCGGGCTGCCACTTTAACCAGAACAAGGAGGAACACATCATGGGCAAAAAAACCATCCAGACCCCCGATGCACCGGCCGCCATCGGCACCTACTCACAAGCCGTGCGCGTGGACAACACCGTGTACCTTTCCGGCCAGATCGGCCTCGACCCCATCTCCATGCAGATGGTGGACGGCATCGAAGCGCAGATCCATCGCGTGTTCCAGAACCTGCGCGCGGTCACCTACGCCGCCGGCGGCAGCATGGACGACGTGGTCAAGCTCAACATCTACCTCACCGACCTGTCCCACTTCGCCAAGGTCAACGAGATCATGGCCACCTACTTCCACCAGCCCTTCCCCGCACGCGCTGCGGTCGGCGTGGCTGCGTTGCCGCGCAATGCGCTGGTCGAGGCCGATGGCGTGATGTGCCTGCAACACGATTGATCCACTGCAGTGCCGCACTCCCTGCCCGCCAACCTGCAGAAAGCCACCCTCGGCAAGCTGGCCAAGCTGGGCATCCACAACCGTTTTGACCTCATCCTGCACCTGCCCCTGCGTTACGAAGACGAAACGCGGGTGGTGCGCATCGCCGAGCTGGCGCCCGGCGAGACCCAGCAGGTGGAAGGCGAGATCATCCATGCCGAAGTGATGTTCCGCCCACGCCGCAGCCTGGTGTGCCAGCTGCAGGACGACAGCGGCATCCTCTACCTGCGCTTCCTCAACTTCTACCCCAGCCAGCAGAAACAGCTGGCCGTGGGCAAACGCATCCGCGCCATGGGCGAGGCACGCGTCGGCTTCTTCGGCGCGGAGATGGTGCACCCCAAATGCCGCAGCGTGGGCGAGCACACCCCGCTCAAGCAGGCGCTCACCCCGGTGTATCCCACCACCGCCGGCCTGCCGCAAGCCACCCTGCTCAAGCAGATCCACAGCGCGCTGCAAGACCTGGCGCTGACAGACACCTTGCCGTCCGAATTGCTGGCGCGCCTCAGGCTGCCCGCCTTCGGCTACAGCGTGCAGCTGCTGCACAACCCGCCACCCAACGTGGATGAAGAGGCGCTGCTGGAGCATGCGCACCCCGCGTGGGTGCGCATCAAGTTCGACGAACTGCTGGCACAGCAGCTGTCGATGCGCGTGCACTACCGCAAGCGCCGCAACCGCACCGCTCCGCAGTTGCACGAACACGGCAGGCTGAGCAGCGCGCTTCTGGCCGCGCTGCCCTTCGCGCTGACCCCGGCGCAACAGAAGGTGCTGCGCGAAATCAGTCACGACCTGGCCCAGCCGCATCCCATGCAGCGCCTGCTGCAGGGCGACGTCGGCAGCGGCAAGACGATCGTCGCGGCGATCGCCTGCCTCGCCGCCGTGGATTCGGGCGCGCAGGCGGCGGTCATGGCGCCTACCGAGATTCTGTCCGAGCAGCACTGGCGCAAGTTCAGCGAATGGCTCGAGCCGCTCGGCGTGCGCCTCGGCTACCTGCGCGGCGGAATGGGCAAGAAGGAAAAGCGCGAGATGCTCGAAGGGCGCGTG
>DATDDN010000177.1:0-64347 GCA_036523795.1 Gallionellaceae bacterium
TTCGGCTTTCCCATAATTTTTGTATCATGTAGCCGTGTTTTTGTGGTGCGATAGCAAAGCGGTTATGCCCCGGATTGCAAATCCGGTTAGCCCAGTTCGACTCTGGGTCGCACCTCCAGTCAGCTGGCGCGCTGCTCGTGCAGTGCCCAACGCGGGAATAGCTCAGTTGGTAGAGCGCAACCTTGCCAAGGTTGAGGTCGCGAGTTCGAGCCTCGTTTCCCGCTCCAATCCCCAAGGGGAAGGCCAGTGCCTTCCCCTTTTTGTTTGTGTTCCATCAAGCCAGTTTACGCATATCCTGCTAGAGTAATGTTCTCAACTGCCGTAGCCACGGTGATCAGGAGCGGGTTGAACGATATGGCAAAACACGAAGGAAACTTCCGCACGCGTTTTGAAATGCAGCGGGAATTGGGCGAGGGGGCGATGGGTACGGTGCATCTGGCCTATGACACCTTCTTCCAGCGCAATGTGGCAATCAAGCGCATCCGTTCCAAACTGTTCGACGATCCGGAACACGGCAACCTGCATCGCAAGATGTGGCTCAATGAGATCCGCCTGGTCGGCAAGCTCAAGCATCCTTTCATCGTCGAGGTGTTCGAGGCGGGTAATTCAGAGGATTTCGAGTACCTGGTGATGGAATACGTGGAAGGCACCACGCTCAACCAGTTCACGGCATTCGACAAGCTGCTGCCGCTGGATCGCCTGATCGATATCCTGTACAAGGTGTGCAACGCGCTGGATTTTGCCAACAAGACCGGCATCCTGCATCGCGACATCAAACCCGCCAATGTGCTGCTGGGCGAGCACAACACAGTGAAACTGTCGGATTTCGGGGCGGCGTTCTATCTCAATTCGGAATATACCCAGGTGTTCGACGTCGGCACGCTGGCCTTCATGCCGCCTGAACACTTCCGCCAGCGCCAGCCCACCCTGCAGTCCGATATATACAGCGTGGGGGTCATGGCCTATCAGCTGCTGACCGGCGCCTTGCCCTTCGCCAGTTCGTCGCATGAGGGGTTGATCTACGAGAAGCTGAACGACGATCCGGTGCCGCTGGAACGGCGTCGCCACGACATTCCGCAGGCATTGCGCTTCGCCGTGCACCGCGCCATGCATCGCGACATGGAGGTGCGTTACGATTCCTGGAAGGCCTTCTGCGACGATCTGGCCGCCGCATTGCCGCATGTTGAGCGGCCGGTCGAGGCGCGCTTCGACAGCGCCAGTTTCGATTCGCTGCGCAACCTGGCTTTCTTCGAGAATTTTACCGACACCGAGGTGTGGGAGACCGTGGGCTTGTGCAGCTGGCAGGAGCGCTCGCCTGGCGAGCGCATTGTCAAGGAAGGCGATGCCGGCAACAGCCTGTTCATCATCATTCAGGGCGATGCAGGGATCACCAAGAAGGGCGCAGAGCTGAACCATATAGGTCCCGGGGGCTGTTTTGGTGAAATGGCCTTCCTGGATGAAGCGCAGCACACGCGCTCGGCCACCGTTACCGCCAATACCGCGTTGAGCCTGATCGAGATCGACGGCGAAGCCTTGCGCCAGGCCTCGGCCAACCTGCAGACCCGCTTCTTCCGCGAATTCATGAAGATCATGATCGAGCGCGTGCGCCACGCCGACCAGCGCATTCTGACCATGCTCGACCTGGATTGATGGAAGCGCTGATTAAGTACCTGCGCGGGCGAATTGCCGCGTTGCGCGGTGCTCGTAACTTCGCCTATCCAGCAGATATGTGGCTACGACTAACCTGAAGGTAAGTCTGCGCCGAAACTTGCCACGCTCGTTTTCTCGGTTTCTGCGCTCTGTGCGCCCTGCACTTCATCCCGCTCGGTGAACTTGATCAGCGCTTCTATTTCTTGATGCCACGCTGATGCACGATAGTGGTGGCAATTTCCTCCACCGACATGCTGGTGACGTCCATGTAGGGAATGTTGTAGCGCTGCATCAGGCTTTCGGCCTGTTTCACTTCAAGCTGGCAGTTTTCCAGTGAGGCATAACGGCTGTTGGGGGCGCGCTCGTTGCGGATCTGCTGCAGCCGCTCCGCGCGGATGGTGAGGCCGTGGAGCTTGTTGCGCATGGGCTTGAGGGCGGCTGGCAGGTCGCCTTCTGCAAAATCTTCCGGCACCAGCGGGTAGTTCGCCGCATAGATGCCGAACTGCAGGGCCATGTACAGCGAGGTGGGTGTCTTGCCGCAGCGCGACACGCCCACCAGCACGATTTCGGCGCGGTTCAATTCGCGCGAGATGCCGCCGTCGTCGTGGTTCAGCGCATAATTGACGGCATCCATGCGTGCGTTGTAGTTGAGGCCAGCCGCGTGCGAGCGGCCGACGGCATGCGATGACGCCTGACCCAGCTCGTTTTCGAGGGGTGCCACGAACATTTCAAACAGGTCCAGCACGAGGGCATCACTCTGTTCGATGATATTGCGCAAGGCGGGCTGGATCAGGGTGCTGAACACCAGCGGCCGCTGTCCTTCCGACTGGGCGCAGTCGTTGATTTGCGCGACCGCATCGCGGGCTTTCTCTGGACTGTCCATGAAGGGCAGCCGCACGCGATGAAATTCGATCCCTTCGAACTGGCTGAGCAGGCTGCGGCCAAGGCTCTCGGCCGTGATGCCGGTGCGGTCCGAGATAAAGAAGGCGGTGCGTTTGCGGGGCATAAGCCACCTTTGAGGCGGGACGATGCCAGAGCATACCCGAACATGGCACCGGATTGACAGGGGATTGTGCGCTGTCCAGAAGGAAAAAGACGCCGCATGATGCGGCGTCTTTTGCGTGAATCTGCAAGCGCTCAGAGCGGTCGCTTGATGCTGATCGCGCCACGAATCTGGCCGGGCGTGTAGCCGGTGGCCTGGTCGTGCGGGTAGTCCTCGGCGAGACGAGCCTTTACATTGGCCTGGATCTGGTCTGTCGTGCCATGGCAGGCAACGCAGCCAGGTTGCAGGGCGATCGCCTTCATGTAGCGGAAGCTGGTGCCGGCGGGTTCCTTGACGATTTCGGAAAATTCCATGTTGTCCGGCTTTTCACCCTTGGCGGCGCGCGCCTCGAAATCCTGCAGCACTTTCTGTTCCCACGCGTCCGGGGTGCCGAGCAGTGGGTTGCGTACCTTGAGCGAGACACGGGTCAGTTTCCAGCCGTGCTTGCGCGAAATTTCACCTGCCATGGCTGGTGCGATATCCTTGCACACCTTTACGGCGGCATCATGGCCGCCATCGGCGACGGCTTTCTGGTTGGCAGCGCCCAGTTGCTTCATGAAGGGGATGGCCACCGCGCGGCTTTCTTCCTGGTATCGTGCGGTATCGTCAGCAAAAGCCTGCACGGAAATAGCGGCTAGCAGCGCAATGCTCAAAGCGGTCAGTTTCATCATGTCTCCTTAAAATCTAAGGTTGAAATAGTTGCGCCCGACCCCTGGTATGGTCGGGCGCAGGACGGAATAATGCTCGAATTGCCTCTTATTTCTGCCCCATCGGGCAAGTATTGACGCCCAGGAGGGTGTAGAGCGGGCAAAACTTGAAAAGGCCGGTCAGCAGGGGAACAACGCCGATATAACCCCATACACCGACAGTGCCGGTATAGGCCAGAACGATCAGGGCGACGCCGGCGATAATGCGCAAGATACGGTCGATGTTGCCTACGTTTATTTTCATGCTGGACTCCGAAAGTTGATTAGCGGGATTTGCATGATAGTCAATCCGTATTGGCCTGTCTGTGAGTTTTGTCACATAGATGCCGGTGCCCTAGTTGCTGGATAAAGGTGGCGATACCGGACCAACTTGCCATATCATGTATACCGTTTGATCTAGCGGAGATACGAGATGGACGAGCAGCAATATATCGCCTGGTTTGAAGAGTTGCGCATGAGTGATGTCGGCCATGTGGGCGGCAAGAATGCCTCTTTGGGTGAAATGATCAGCCAGCTCGCCCACCTCGGCGTCCGCGTTCCCGGCGGATTTGCCACCACCGCGGCGGCCTATCGGGATTTCCTGGCCCAGGGCGGCCTGGACAATCGCATCCGCACCATGCTGGATGCTCTGGATACCGAAGATGTGACTGCACTGGCGCAGGCCGGCAAGCAGATCCGCCAGTGGATCATGGCCACCCCCTTCCAGCCAAGACTGGAAAAGGACATCCGCGAGGCTTATGCGCGCATGACCAAGGACATGGGCGAGGATATTTCGCTGGCCGTGCGCTCCTCGGCCACGGCAGAGGATCTGCCGGATGCATCCTTTGCCGGCCAGCAGGAAACCTTCCTCAATATTCACGGCGTGGACAATGTGCTGGCGGCAGTCAGGGAGGTGTTCGCCTCGCTCTACAACGACCGCGCCATTTCCTACCGCGTGCACCAGGGCTTTGCCCATCACGATGTGGCTCTGTCTGCCGGCGTGCAGCGCATGGTGCGCAGCGATATCGGCGCCAGCGGCGTGATGTTCACGCTCGACACGGAATCCGGTTTCGACCAGGTGGTGCTGATCACCTCGGCCTACGGCCTGGGCGAAATGGTGGTGCAGGGTGCGGTGAATCCGGACGAATTCTATGCCTACAAACCGGCACTGCAGTCCGGCAAGCGCGCGGTCATCCGCCGCAATCTGGGCAGCAAGGCCAACAAGATGGTGTTTGCCGACGAACGTGCCGCGGGGCGTTCTGTGCGCATCGTGGAGGTGCCGGAAGTCGAGCGCCGGCGCTTCTCCCTGAACGACGTGGAGGTGGAAGAGCTGGCACGCTATGCGCTGACCATCGAGAAGCACTATGGCCGCGCCATGGACATCGAATGGGGCAAGGACGGCGCCGACGGCAAGATCTACATCCTGCAGGCGCGTCCGGAAACCGTGCAGTCGCGCGGCGTGGACGCGCTCAAGCGTTATCGCATGAAGCAGCAGGGCAAAGTGCTGGTGACCGGCCGTGCCATCGGGCAGCGCATCGGCCGTGGCCGCGTGTGCCTCGTCGCCAATGCCAGCGAGATGCACAAGGTACGGGCCGGCGATGTGCTGGTGACCGACATGACTGACCCGGACTGGGAGCCGGTGATGAAGCTGGCATCGGCCATCGTCACCAACCGCGGCGGGCGCACCTGCCATGCGGCCATCATCGCGCGCGAGCTGGGCATCCCCGCCGTGGTGGGGTGTGGCAATGCAACCGATGCACTGCAGGAAGTACAGGAAGTGACAGTATCCTGTTCCGACGGCGATGAAGGCAAGGTATACCACGGCATGCTCGACTTCGAGGTGCTCGATGTCAGCATGGACAAGCTGCCACCCCCGCCGGTGAAGATCTGCATGAACGTGGCCAACCCCGAGCTGGCGTTCCAGTTCTGCCGTTTACCCAATTTCGGCGTGGGACTGGCGCGCCTGGAGTTCGTCATTGCACGCATGATCGGCGTGCATCCCAAGGCGGCCATGGCCTATCCCAACTTGCCGGACGAGCTGAAAGCGCAGGTCGAGACCAAGGCTTCTGGCTATCCGACGCCGGTCGATTTCTATGTGGACAAGATGGCCGAAGGCGTGGCGACGCTGGCTGCCGCCTTCTTCCCCAAACCCGTGATCGTGCGCTTTTCGGACTTCAAGTCCAACGAATATTCCAGCCTGATCGGCGGCAAGGAATATGAGCCAACCGAGGAAAATCCGATGATCGGCTTCCGCGGCGCCTCGCGCTATGCCTCGGAGAATTTCCGCAAATGTTTTGCGCTGGAGTGCCGCGCCATGCGCCGCGTGCGCGAGGAAATGGGGCTGACCAATGTGGAGGTGATGATCCCGTTTGTGCGCACGCTGGAGGAGGCGCGCGGCGTGATTGCCGAGCTGGAGAAGAACGGCCTCAAACGCGGCACCAATGGCCTGCGTATCATCATGATGTGCGAGATCCCCTCCAACCCCCTGCTGGCCGAACAGTTCCTGGAGTATTTCGACGGCTTCTCCATCGGCTCGAACGACCTGACCCAGCTGACGCTCGGCATAGATCGCGACTCCGGCCTGGTGGCCGAAGGTTTTGACGAGCGCAATCCTGCAGTCAAGACGCTGATCAGCATGGCCATCCAGGCGTGTCGCAAGGCCGGCAAATATGTCGGCATCTGCGGACAGGGGCCCTCCGACCATCCCGATCTGGCGCAATGGCTGGTGGAGCAGAAGATCGAGGCCGTGTCGCTGACGCCGGATACCGTGGTGGAGACCTGGCTGCATTTGATCGAGCAGAACAAGTAGCAGACTCCTGCGACAGCACACGTGCGCGATGCAGGGGGAGGGCCGGTTTGCCGGATTCAGGCCGCCAGTCGCGCTCGCGGCAGCGTGAGTTCGGCGATCAGGCCGCCTTCAGGCGCATTCCTCAACGTGATGTCACCGCCATGCTGGCGGGCGATGTCTCGCGCGATCGACAGTCCGAGGCCGATGCCACCCGTATGGCGGCTGCGTGAAGTCTCCAGACGGTAGAAAGGCGAAAACACGGTTTCGAGCTGATCTGCAGGCAAACCTGGCCCCGTATCCTGAATGGCGATGATCAGTCGTTCGCGAGTGTCATGCAGAGTGATCTCGGCACGATTGCCATAGCGTACGGCATTGTCGATCAGGTTGTTCAGGCAGCGGCGCAGGGCAGATGGCTGCGCCGCGACAGGTTGTGCATTCCCGCTTACGGACATGCTGATGCCGCTTTCTGCCGCGTCTTCTGCCATGGAGTGGAGGAGTGCGGAGATATCCAGCAGGCGGGTTGTTTCAGGTTGTGCATTGCCGCGCAGGTAATCGAGAGTGGCATCGATCATGGCCGTCATTTCATCAACATCGGCGCGAATCTCGGCTTTCAGATGGGCTGGCTCGATTTTCTCCGCACGCAATTTGAGGCGGGTCAGCGGCGTGCGCAAATCATGCGAAACAGCAGCCAGAAAGCGGTTGCGTTCCGCAAGCTGCTGCCTGAGGCGTGCCTGCATCCGGTTGAATACGACGGAGGCTTGTTGTACTTCCACGGAACCGCGTGACTCGTCGAGCGGTGGGCTATCCAGGTTTACACCCAACTCATTGGCGGCCTGCGCCATGCGCCTGATAGGCTGGGACAGCCAGCGTGCCGCTATCCATGCGGCCAGTGCAGCCGCTGCCAGTCGCACCACATTCCAGAAATATCGGGAAAACTGGCTGGGCTGTGCATGGCCAGGCGCCGGGCTATGCGGATAGTCCAGGTTGGAGAAGATGACTGCACCGAGGAAATGGCTGACCGTCAGCACAACAAACAGCAGCAGGAACAATCTGGCAAAGAGCGTATCGGGAACCAGTTTTCTCATCGCGTTATCTTCACATCAAAGAAATAGCCTTCTCCCCGCACCGTCTTGATCAGTGTGGGTGTTCTGGGATCGTCGCCGATCTTCTGGCGCAGGCGGGACACCAGCAGGTCAATGCTGCGATCAAACAGTTCCATGCTGCGTCCTCGTGCCTGGTCAAGCAGGAAGTCCCGCGTCAGCACCCGGTTGGGGTGATCCAGAAAAACGCTCAATAAGCGGAATTCGGCGTTTGACAGGGGAATCACCAATTCATCCGGCGATATGAGCTGACGCAAGGCCGTGTTCAGGCGCCAGCCCATGAACGAGACCTGATCCCTTGGTTCGCGGGCTGATTCGCGTCCCGGGCCGACTCTGCGCATGATGGTCTGGATTCTCGCAACCAGTTCACGCGGCTCGAATGGTTTGACCACATAGTCGTCCGCCCCCACTTCGAGGCCGACGATGCGATCCGTGGCTTCGCCGCGAGCGGTCAGCATCAGTATCGGGATGTTGGAAGTGGCGCGCAGGGCACGACAAATCGCAATGCCGTCTTCTTCGGGCAGCATGAGATCGAGGATGATCAGATCAAATGCCCGGATTTCCATCGCGGCGCGCATCTCCTTGCCGTTTGCGACGGGAACGACAGACATGCCGAATCCTGCCAGATAGTCGCGCAGCAATTGGCGGATCTGGTCATCATCGTCGACAAGTAATACTGAGAGCATGGTCAGTCCGCGTGCAAATTTGCTGAAAAAATGGAATTGTCCGGCCTAAGTCTGGCGATAAATTTCCAGTTTGCCAAGACCGCTTGCCCGCGCGGGCTTTCTGTTCCTGGGGCAGATTCGGCGATGGGGCCTTCATTGCCTGCACGGGAGCGATAGATGGTCTCATATTCACAGGCGTTGACTCGTGACAGCGTTTGCACAAGACGACAACGCGATAGTCCTTGGCTGCCTGCTTGTGTGCCAGCTTCCAGACGTAACGCTCCATGCCTCCCACCTGGCTGTAGCGACGGACAATATGCAGGATTTTCATGATGTGCAGCTTCCTCAAGACATTCGAGCCATCATTCCGTCCTGCTGTGTCCTCCCCATTTCCGGTTTGTAACAGGATCGATACAAGCCGTTATGAAAGTGGCGGCAAGTAGATCTTGCCGGGTACTGCATCGCGGCTGACACCAAGCTGTTACATCATTTATGGCAGAAGCCTGTCTCAGCCTATAGAATGGCCGGGTGTTGTTCAGCCATATAACTGAAATTGTCGGCTCGCGGATTCTTGTACCGTTCATGCTTCTCCGAAGAATGTCATCTTGTTTCAATCTGGCCCGGGCGTTGACCTGGGGGCTTGCTGCCATGCTGATCGCGCCCACAAATTCGATGGCGCTGGATCCGTTCGGTACCGAAGACGCCATCACCCGAGGCAAGCTGGACATGGCGGCCGACGAAGTACGTTGCGACAGGGAGAAGATCCGTTCGCCGCTAGCCATGGCGGATGTGGTGGATCTGGCGCTGTGCAACAACCCGCAAACACGTTTATTGTGGGCGGCAGCACGGGAACAGGCGGCGCAGGTCGGCGTGAGCACGTCGGCCTACCTGCCTACATTGTCGGCGCAGGCCAGCGTTGCGCAGAATGTCGTGACGATTGTCGGCCAGCCGCAGGATACCTACAGCAGCAGAAGTGCCAGCCTCTCTGCCAGCTATTTGTTGTATGACTTTGGCGGCCGCTCGGCCTCGCTGGAAAATGCAAAACAACTGCTGGTCGCCGTCAATGCCACGCGCGATGCTACGCTGCAATCCACCTATCTGAATGCGGTGCAGGCCTACTATGCGCTGTTGTCGGCACACTCCAGCGTGCAGGCGTATCAGGCGGCCGAGGCCGCTGCACAGGAGAGCCTGTCTGCGGCGCAGGCGCGCTACCAGGCCGGTGTAGCCACCCCGGTGGACAAGCTGCAGGCGCAGACCAATCTGTCCCAGGCCACGCTGAACCGCATCAGCGCAGAAGGCAATGAGCGCAATGCGCAGGGCACGCTGGCCAATATCATGGGCTTTGATGCGACACAGCCGTTTACGCTGCGCGAGGTGGCCGAGACGACGCCTGACCCGGCTGTCGAGCAGGACATCGGGCGGCTGATCACGCAGGCGCGCCAGCAGCGACCGGATCTGCTGGCAGCGGATGCGCAGATCCGGGCAGCCGAGGCGCAAGTGGATGCGACCCGTGCCAGCGGCAGGCCGACGCTCACCCTGGGAGCGCAGGCGGCCATCAGCAGCGGCAGCGCTGCGCCGGATACGCGCAGCAGCAGCATAGGCCTGACCCTGAACGTGCCCTTGTTCAGCGGATTCAGGACGAATTATCAGGTGCGTGCTGCCGAGGCCCAGCTGGAGGGCAGGGTGGCGGAGCGCGACCGCGTGGCGAACCAGATTGCGCTGGATGTGTGGAAGGCTTATCAGACCATGTTGACCACCAGCCAGGCTCTGCGCTCGGCAGATGATCTGGTGGCAGCCGCCGAGGAATCGGGCAAGATGGTACTGGGGCGATACAAGGCCGGGGTGGGCAACATACTCGACACGCTGACGGCGCAGAGCGCCCTGGCCAGTGCCCAGCAACAGCGCGTCAGCGCGCTCTACAACTTTCTGTACAGCCGCTTTGCCCTGGCGCAGGCAATCGGCGAACTTGACCTGACTCAATTGGAAAACGGGAAACAGTAACGTGAGACGTCCTTCAGTAAAAATTCTGTTGTTGCTGTCCTTGGCCATATTGGTGCTGGGCGGCCTGCTGTGGTGGCTGCTGCCGGCCAAGGGCAACATCGCTGATCGCTATGTCACCGCGAAGGTGGAGCGCGGCTCGCTGACACAAACGGTGTCCGCCAACGGCACCCTCAATCCGGTCAAGCTGGTGAACGTGGGCAGCCAGGTCTCCGGGATCGTGAAAAAGCTTTACGTGGACTTCAATGATCGCGTCAAGGCTGGACAGATTCTGCTGGAGCTGGACCCATCCCTGATGCAGGCACAGTTGCAGCAAAGCCAGGCCAATGTCGCCAATGCGGAGGCGCAGCTGGATCTGGCCAATGCCAATGAAGCACGCATGCGCGGCCTGTATGCGCAGGAGTACGTGACGCGGCAGGAGCTGGACCAGGCGGTGCAGGCGCTGAAGTCGGCCCGTGCCCAGCTGGCGCTGGCGCAGGCGCAGGCCGCACGCGACCGCACCAATCTGTCCAATACCATCATCCGTTCGCCTGTGTCCGGCGTGGTGGTGTCGCGCGTGGTCGATACCGGCCAGACCGTGGCGGCGAGCCTGCAGGCGCCGACCCTGTTCACCATTGCCCAGGATCTGCGCAAGATGCAGATCGACACCAGCTACGCCGAGGCCGACGTGGGTGCCATCCATGTCGGTCAGGCTGCAAGCTTCCGCGTGGACGCGTTCCCCAACCGCGTGTTCAGGGGAGAGGTGCGCCAGGTGCGGCTCAACCCCACCACGCAGCAGAATGTGGTGACCTATGACGTGGTGGTGTCTGTGAACAACGACGATCAGTTGCTGATGCCGGGCATGACCGCCTATGTGAATATCACTGTGGCGCAACGCAAGGATGTACTGATGCTGCCCAATGCGGCATTGCGCTTTCGCCCCGCTGATGCACGCGCCGGCAAGGCGCGTACCGATGCCAAGCCGGATGCGCCTCGCGGCAAGGACAAGGGCGACGCCGGACCTGCGGGCACCGTCTACCAGCTGGAAAATGGCCAGCCCAAGCCGGTACGGGTTGCAGTCGGCATTACCGACAACCGTTTTACCGAGCTGCCAGGCAGCGAGTTGAGCGAGGGCAGCAGCGTCATCGTGGAAGATCGCCAGCCTCCGTCCAAGTCGTCTGGCGGACCGGGCATGAGGCTGTTCTGATGAGCGAACCGGTCATCCAGATCGAGCAGCTGTACAAGGAATACGTCACCGAGGCGGGCGTCGTTCCCGTGCTCAAGGAGGTGGAGGTCACCGTGAACCCGGGCGAGTTCGTCGCCATCATGGGCCCTTCCGGCTCGGGCAAATCCACCTTCATGAACATTCTGGGCTGTCTGGACGTGGCGACCAGCGGGCGTTACCGGCTGAACGGCCGCGACGTCAACCGCCTGGACCGTGACGAGCTGGCCATCCTGCGCAACCAGACCATAGGTTTCGTCTTCCAGGGCTTCAATCTGCTGCCGCGCGCCAACCTGGAAGACAACGTGGCGCTGCCGCTGATCTACCGCGGCATAGGGCGCAACGAGCGCCTCGCTGCGGCACGCGAAATGCTGGAAAAGGTGGGGCTGGGCAAGTACTGCCGCTCTCGCCCCAACCAGATTTCAGGGGGGCAGCAGCAACGGGTGGCGATCGCGCGCGCGCTGGTGAATCAGCCACGCCTGTTGCTGGCCGACGAGCCCACGGGCAATCTGGATACCCGTACCAGCAAGGAAATCATGTCGCTGTTCAGCGAATTGAATCAGCGCGACGGCATCACCATTGTGCTGGTGACGCACGAGCCGGATATCGCCGCCTGGGCTCACCGCCTGGTGCGTCTGGCCGACGGGCGGGTGATCTACGATGGGCCGATAGCGCATGCCGCGCCAGAACATCTGGAGTCGACTGCATGATCCTGCCCATGCTTAGCGAAGCCTGGATGGCGATGTGGGCCAACCGCATGCGCACGATCCTGACCATGCTGGGCATGGTGATCGGGGTGGGGGCGGTGATCATGATGCTGGCAGTGGGGCAGGGGGCGCAGCAGCAGGTGCAGGCGTCCATCGCGTCCATGGGCAGCAACCTGTTCATCATCCTGTCCGGTTCGACCACTTCCGGGGGGGTGCGCATGGGCGGTGGTGCCATACCGACCCTGACGGTGGCAGATGCACAGGCGCTGGAAGAGCTGCCGGGCATGGTTGCCGTGGCGCCGTCCTCGCCGGGCACCGCACAGCTGGTATACGGCCCCAACAACTGGAGCACACAGATCATCGGAACGACTCCCAGCTACCTGCAGGTGCGCGACTGGCAAGTGGCAGCAGGCAGCGCGTTTACGGATTCTGACATCCGCTCCGCCACGCGTGTGGCCTTGTTAGGGCAGACCGTGGCGCAGAACCTGTTTGGCGATGAGGATCCGGTCAACAAGACCATCCGCATCAAGAACAGCCCTTATGTCGTGCTGGGCGTGCTCGCCGCCAAAGGACAGAGCCTGGACGGACGCGACCAGGACGATACCGTGCTGGTGCCGGTGACCACGGCGCAACGCAAGCTGTTCGGCACGCAGTTCATCGGCACGGTGCGCTTCATCATGGCGCAGGCCGAGTCCGCTGACGCCATGCCTGCAGTCGAGAAGGGCATCAACGAATTGCTGCGCCAGCGCCATCGCATTCGTGAGGGGGCTGACAGCGACTTCTTCGTGCGCAACCTGACCGCAATGGCCAACACGGCCGCAGAGACGGCGCAGGTGATGTCGCTGATGCTGGGCGCCATCGCATCCATATCCCTGCTGGTGGGCGGCATCGGCATCATGAACATCATGCTGGTGTCGGTGACCGAGCGCACGCGCGAGATCGGCATCCGCATGGCGATGGGGGCGCGCGGGCGCGACATTCTGCTGCAGTTCCTGCTGGAAGCCGTCATCATTTCCGTCATCGGCTGCCTGATCGGCGTGCTGCTGGGCGTAGGCGGGGCGTTGTTCGTGGGCAAGCTGACCGGCATGGCGGTGGTGGTGACGGTGGCTTCCATCGTCATGGCCTTTGCGGTGGCGGCTGCCGTGGGTATCTTTTTTGGCTGGTACCCGGCACGCAAGGCATCTATGCTGAGCCCGATCGAGGCTCTGCGCTTCCAGTAACAACTCCCACTACACCATGCCCAGGAATATTTCCGCGCCGGCGCGCGCCATGATCGCGCTGTTGGTTCTGTCGCTGTTCTGGGGCTACAACTGGGTAGTGATGAAAGAGATACTGCGCTATGTTGGGCCATTCCAGTTCGGTGCCATACGCACCTTCTTCGGCAGCCTGCTGCTGTTTGCCATTCTGCTGGCACTGGGCAAACCGTTGCACCTGCAGCACGCATGGCGGGTGGCCAGCATCGGCCTGCTGCAAACCGGCTGTTTCACAGCATTGATCGTCTATGCGCTCATGTCCGGAGGAGCCGGCAAGGTGGCTGTGCTGACCTATTCCATGCCTTTCTGGGTAATGATTCTGGCGTGGCCGCTGCTCGGCGAAAAACTGCGCGGCCTGCAGTGGCTGGCGGCGCTGGCCTCTGTGCTTGGCCTGCTGCTGATTGTGGAACCCTGGCACATGCAGGGCAGCCTGCTCAGCAGCGTGCTGGCAGTCATTGCCGGTGTGTGCTGGGCGCTGGCAGTCATTCTGGCCAAGCAACTGCATCAGCAGACACTCAGGATGGATCTGCTGGCGTTCACCGCCTGGCAGATGCTGATCGGTTCCTTGCCACTGGTGCTGCTGGGCGTGCTGATGCCTGCACCGCCGATCCAGTGGACCGGATATTTCATAGGTGCTGCCTTATATAACGTGATTGCCTGCAACGCACTCGCCTGGCTGCTTTGGTTGTACGCGCTGCAGCATCTGCCTGCAGGGGTGGCGAGCATGGTTTCGTTGCTGACTCCCGTTGTCGGAGTGCTGGCTGCCTGGATGCAATTGCATGAGGCGCCAACCGCTGCGGAACTGATCGGCATGCTGTCGATCGCCTTCGCGATCATGGTGCTGGCCTGGCGCGGCATGAGGCGCCACGAGGAAGTTGAGCCGGCCTTGGCACAGGAATGACGTTCCAGCGAGAGGACGTTTTTACGGGCGAAAGAAATTTCTTCGCGGAAGAGCAGTGCAGTGCTTTACAAGTGCAGGGTCGGTCATTATAATGCGCCCTCTTTTTGGGGGTATAGCTCAGCTGGGAGAGCGCTTGCATGGCATGCAAGAGGTCAGCGGTTCGATCCCGCTTATCTCCACCAAGAACCAAGTCCCCATCGTCTAGAGGCCTAGGACACCGCCCTTTCACGGCGATAACACGAGTTCGAATCTCGTTGGGGACGCCATCTTCTGCTCTTGGCTGGTTTAAACAATGTTTTTAAGGCGATAGCGTTAAACATTATTGTTTGGGCTTGTTTCAATTGGCGAATACCTTTGCTATAATCCGCGCAGTTTTTTTGATGGGCCTCGAGCCCGTTTTTTATTTGTAGGTGTGAATCATGGATGTGGCCAGACTTGTAGAAACGACGCTGAATGGCTTGGGATACGAGCTGGTTGATCTGGAGAAATCCGGCCGCGGCCTGTTGCGCGTGCTGATGGACAAGCCGGAAGGCATCACGCTGGACGACTGCGAACTGGTCAGCAATCAGCTGACGCGCTTGTTCATGGTCGAGGGGATCGATTTTGAGCGGCTGGAGGTTTCTTCGCCTGGGCTGGACCGGCCATTGAAGAAAGAGGCGGATTTTGTCCGCTTTGCCGGGCACAAGGCGCAAATCAAGTTGCGCATGCCGATGGCAGGGCGCAAGAATTTTGCCGGCGTGATTGGCGTGGTCAATGCCGGAGTTTTGCAGCTGGACGTTGACGGCAAGCCGGTCGAGATCGTGCTGTCCAATATTGATAAGGCACGTCTGGTGCCTGAGTTTTGAGTTGCTATAACCCGTTTGCGCATGGCGGACGGATTTACTAGTTGGAGACGGTAATGAGTCGTGAAGTTTTGCTGTTGGTGGATGCCCTGGCACGTGAAAAGAACGTGGACAAGGAGATCGTGTTTGGCGCGCTGGAAGCGGCTCTCGCCTCGGCTACCAAGAAACGTTTCAATGACGAAGAGACCGATGTGCGTGTCAATATTGACCGCAATACCGGCGAATACGAGTCGTTCCGCTGCTGGCAGGTGGTGGACGACGAGAATTTCGAAACGCCAGATCTGCATATCAAGCTGGAAGAGGCACACAAGCTCGATCCCAAGTATGAGCTGGGCGACTTCGTCAAGCAGCCGCTGGAGTCCATCGACTTCGGGCGCATCGGTGCGCAGGCTGCCAAACAGGTGATTTTTCAGAAGATCCGTGACGCGGAGCGCGAGCAGATCCTGGCCGATTTCATGGCGCGCAGCGAGCACCTGGTGTCCGGCACGATCAAGCGCGTCGAACGTGGTAATGCCATAGTGGAATTCGGCAAGATCGAGGCGCTGTTGCCGCGCGACCAGATGATTCCCAAGGAAAACCTGCGCGTGGGTGACCGCGTGCGCGCCTATCTGCTGCGCGTGGACCGCACCGTGCGTGGCCCGCAGATCATCCTGTCGCGCATCACCCCGCAATTCCTGGTCAAGCTGTTCGAGCTGGAAGTGCCCGAAATTGAAGAAGGCCTGCTGGAAATTGTCAGCGCAGCCCGTGACCCGGGTTCGCGCGCCAAGATTGCCGTGCGTTCCCATGACCAGCGCCTGGATCCGATCGGCACCTGTGTCGGCATGCGCGGTTCGCGTGTGCAGGCCGTGACCAATGAACTGGCCGGCGAGCGCGTGGATATCGTGTTGTGGTCGGAAGATCCTGCCACCAACGTGATCAACGCCCTGGCGCCTGCCGAAGTCACCAGCATCGTGGTGGATGAAGACAAGCACAGCATGGACGTGGTCGTTGAGGAAGAAAACCTGGCGCAGGCCATCGGCCGTGGCGGCCAGAATGTGCGTCTGGCCAGCGAGCTGACCAGTTGGGAAATCAACCTGATGACGGTGGAAGAGTCCAGCCAGAAGAACGAGCAGGAATTCGCCAAGATTCGCGACCTGTTCATCTCCCAGCTGGATGTGGATGAGGAAGTGGCCGATATCCTGGTGCGCGAGGGTTTCAATACCCTGGAAGAGGTGGCCTACGTGCCGCTGGAAGAAATGCTGGAGATCGAGGCGCTGGATGAAGACACGGTCAACGAGTTGCGCAGCCGTGCCCGCAATGCCCTGCTCAACGCGGCGATCGTCAATGAAGAGCGTGTCGAGCACAGCATCGAAGACCTGCTGAAGGTCGAAGGCATGGACGAGGAAACTGCGCGTGCGCTGGCCGGCAAAGGCATAGGCACACAGGAACAACTGGCCGATCTGGATGCCGAAGAGCTGGTGGAAATGACTGGTCTCGATGAAGAGCGTGCCAACAAGCTGATCATGACCGCGCGTGCGCCCTGGTTTGCCTGATGGTTGGTGTGAGCTGCTGAGAGTTGTGGGTTCTGGGTTATAGAAGTTCTGGTTTTAAGGGGTCGTAATGGGAAAAATGAATGTGGCGCAATTCGCGGGTGAACTGGGTTTGCCGGTAGAGTTGCTGCTTGAACAACTGCAGGCGGCCGGGGTCGCCAAGAAGCAGGAAAGTGACCCCGTATCTGAACAGGACAAGACTCAGTTGCTGGAACATCTGCGCAGCGCGCATGGCAGCAACAAGGGCAAGATCACCCTCACTCGTCGTGAAACAACGGCGATCAAGAAAGCGGATAGCAGCGGCAAATCCCGCACCATCCAGGTGGAAGTGCGCAAGAAGCGCGTGGTGGCGCCGCCCGCAGCAGAGCCGGTGGCAGCCGCGCCTGCAGCGCCAGCCAAGGCTGAAGCGATTGCTGAACCCGCCCAGGTACTGGACGAGGGGCAATTGAGCGCGCGTGAAATCGAGGCGCGTAATCGGGCTGAGCTGGCCGCTCGCCAGGCAGCCGATCTGCAAGCGAAACAGGAGCGCATGAAGCGCAAGGCTGCGCCAGCTGTGGTTCCTGAAGCTGCTCCTGCACCAGTGGCCGCAGTTGCGCCTGAACCAGCCAAGGCAGAAGCAGTTGCTGCTGCGCCGGCCAAGGCTGCGCCTGAAGGCACCCTGCACAAGCCGGCCGGCCCTCGCCCCGGTGACAAGGTGGCCAAGCCTTCTCCGAAGAAGGTTGACAAGGAAGTCGAAAAAGCCAGCCCATGGGATGAGGCCGGGCACAAGAAGCGCACGCCAACACGCGCGCTGGAGCCTCGTGCCGGCAGCGGCACCCGCACCGGTGGGGCCGTCCGCGCGCCGCGCCATGAAAAACACAGCAAAGCCGAGGCAGTGACGCAGCAGCACGCGTTCTCCATGCCTACCGAGCCGATCAAGCTCGAAGTAGCGGTTCCCGAAACCATCACCGTCGCCGAGTTGGCGCAGAAGATGTCGATCAAGGCGGCCGAGATCATCAAGGTGCTGATGAAGATGGGCTCCATGGTCACCATCAATCAGGTGCTCGATCAGGACACCGCGATGATTCTGGTTGAAGAGATGGGGCACACCGCCAAGGCAGCCAAGACGGACGACCCGGATGCCTTCCTGGCCGATGCAAGCGAGCACAAGGATCTGGTGCTGTCGCCGCGCGCACCCGTGGTTACCGTGATGGGCCACGTTGACCACGGCAAGACCTCCTTGCTGGACTACATTCGCCGCACTCGCGTAGCCAGCGGCGAAGCGGGCGGCATTACCCAGCATATCGGCGCGTACCACGTGGAAACGCCGCGCGGCATGATCACTTTCCTGGATACCCCGGGCCACGAGGCGTTTACCGCGATGCGTGCACGTGGCGCCAAGGTGACCGACATTGTCATTCTGGTGGTCGCGGCGGATGACGGCGTGATGCCGCAAACCAAAGAGGCGATCAGCCATGCCAAGGCTGGCGGAGTGCCGATCGTCGTGGCCGTCACCAAGATTGACAAACCGGATGCCAACTCCGAGCGCGTCAAGCAGGAACTGGTGGCCGAAGGTGTGGTGCCGGAAGACTGGGGTGGTGATGCCATGTTCGTGGAGGTTTCCGCCAAGACCGGGCAGGGTATTGATGCCTTGCTGGAGGGCATCCTGCTGCAGGCGGAAGTGCTTGAGCTGAAGGCGCCCAAAGATACGCACGCGAAAGGCATCGTGATCGAATCGCGCCTGGACAAGGGACGCGGCCCGGTTGCGACCATGCTGGTGCAGTCCGGCACCCTGAAGCGCGGTGATGCGGTTCTGGTGGGTGCTGTGTTTGGCCGCGTGCGCGCCATGCTGGATGAGAATGCCAAGGCCATCAACGAGGCCGGCCCGTCCATCCCAGTGGAAATTCAAGGTCTGTCGGAAGTGCCGCCGGCCGGCGAGGAATTCCTCGTGTTGGCAGATGAAAAGAAAGCACGCGAAATTGCGTTGTTCCGCCAAGGCAAATTCCGCGATGTGAAACTGGCCAAGCAGCAGGCCGCCAAGCTGGAGAACATGTTCGAACAGATGGCCGAGGGCGAGGTGCGCAGCCTGTCGCTGATCGTGAAGACCGACGTGCAGGGCTCCGCCGAGGCGATTACCCACGCCCTGCAGAAGCTGTCTACCGACGAGGTGAAGGTCAACCTGATTCACGGCGGTGTGGGCGCGATCACCGAGTCCGACATCAACCTGGCGCTGGCTTCCAAGGCGATCGTGATCGGCTTCAACACCCGTGCGGATGCGGCGGCACGCCGTCTGGCCGAGAGCTCGGGTGTGGACGTGCGCTACTACAACATCATTTACGAGATGGTCGACGAGATCAAGGCGGCCCTCTCCGGCATGCTTGCGCCCGAGAAGAAGGAGAACGTCATCGGCATGGTCGAGGTGCGCCAGGTGTTTACCATTTCCAAGGTGGGCACGATTGCCGGCTGCTACGTCACCGATGGCATGATCAAACGCTCGTCCAGCGTGCGCGTGCTGCGCAACAATGTGGTGATTCATACCGGCGAGCTGGATTCGCTCAAGCGCTTCAAGGATGACGTGAAAGAGGTCAAGTCCAATTTCGAGTGCGGTCTGTCCTTGCGTGGTTACAACGACCTTCAGGTCGGCGACCAGCTCGAAGTGTTTGAAATCGTCGAAGTGGCACGTGCGCTTTAATGCCTAAGGACTTTGCCAGAACAGACCGTATCGGCGAGCAGATCCAGCGCGAGCTGGCTCAGCTGATCCGCCTCGAGGTAAAAGATCCGCGCGTGAAGCTGGTGACCATTACCGGTGTCGAAGTCGCCCGTGATTACTCGCATGCCAAGGTGTTCTACACTGCGCTGAATGGTGCCAGCAAAGAACTGCAGCAGGGGCTTGAGCGATCGGCCGGATTCCTGCGCAGCCAGCTGGCTCATTCTCTCAAGCTGCGCATCATTCCCCAGCTGCATTTCGTTTTCGATGCCTCGGTCGAACGCGGTGCACGCCTCTCGCAACTGATCGACCAGGCGGTCGCCAGCGATCACCCTTCCGAAGACTGATGCAACCCACCGCAAGCCGCCGCTGGCGCCCCGTCAACGGGGTGCTGCTGTTCGACAAGCCGCTTGAATTGAGTTCCAACATTGCCCTGCAGAAAGTGCGCCGCCTGTTCCAGGCTGAGAAGGCGGGGCACACGGGCACGCTGGATCCCCTCGCCACCGGCTTGTTGCCCATCTGTTTTGGCGAAGCCACCAAATTCACCTTGTCCTTGCTGGATGCGGACAAGACCTACCGTGCCTGGGTGCGCCTCGGCCAGACGACGACGACCGGCGATGCGGAAGGGGAGGTGACCTCCACACTGCCGGTCAGCGTGAGCGAGGCGCAGGTTCGCGCGGTGATGCTGCAGTTCACCGGGGAAATCGAACAGATTCCGCCCATGTACAGCGCGCTCAAGCATGAAGGCAAGCCTTTGTATGAATACGTGCGCAAGGGTGAGGCGGTGCACCGCGAAGCGCGCAAGGTGACAGTCCATGAAATCGAGCTGGAGCAGTTTGCGGGTGATGCGCTGATCATGCGCGTGCGCTGCAGCAAGGGTACGTATATTCGTACCCTGGCCGAGGACATCGGCCACGCACTGGGCTGCGGGGCTCATCTGTCCGGCCTGCGCCGTCTCGCCATCGCACAGTTTGACCTCGCCCACGCGCATACCCTGGCACAGCTGGAAGCAATGGATGATACAGCACGCGATGCCTGTCTGTTGCCGCTAGACAGCCTGTTGCAAGACTTGCCCAGGCTGGAGCTGGATGCAGCGCAGCTGGCCCGGATTGCCCAGGGCCAGCGTCTGGGCATGGATTGGCCGACCGGGGATGGCAAGGTGCGTTTGTATGCCAACGGTGTGTTTGTCGGCATCGGTGAAGTGGAGGGGCGCAGGCTGTCGCCGAGCCGCTTGCTGGCCAGTGTTGCAAGGGATGCAGCCCGGGGGCAATTGGCGCAGGCTGGCCAATCCGCTGCAGGGCAGGAAGCATGAGCGTTAAACGGTAGTTTTACTTGAGCAAATACCGCATTCGAGGGTAAAATGCGGCACTTTTTATTGGAGGCAACTAAATGTCTATTACGACAGCACAAAAGTCACAAATCGTGACTGATTATCAACGCGCCAAGGGTGACACTGGTTCTCCCGAAGTTCAGATCGCCCTGATGACTGCGCGCATCAACTACCTGACTGGTCACTTCAAGGAGCACGCCAAGGATCACCACTCTCGCCGTGGCCTGCTGCGCCTGGTTAGCCGCCGCCGCAAGCTGCTCGACTACCTCAAGAGCAAGAATGAAAACAGCTACCAGGAACTGATCAAGCGCCTGGAACTGCGCAAGTAACACAGCACAATCAGCGGGTCGCATTAGCGGCCCGCTTCATTTTTCCCGCAGCGGCGCAGCGCGCCATGTCATGCATAGAGAGGTCAACCTTGAGTCACTACAAGAAAACGCTAACTTACGGTAAACATCAACTGACCCTGGAGACTGGCGAAATTGCGCGTCAGGCGAGCGGCGCCGTGATGGTCAGTCTGGATGACACGGTAGTGCTGGTCACCGTAGTAGGCTGCAAGGACTCCAAGCCGGAGCAGGATTTTTTCCCGATGACGGTGGACTACCAGGAACGCACCTATGCTGCGGGCCGCATCCCCGGCGGTTACCTGCGCCGTGAAGGCCGTCCCAGCGAGCGCGAGATTCTGGTATCGCGCCTGATCGACCGTCCCCTGCGTCCGCTGTTCCCGGAAGGCTTCTACAACGAAGTGCAGATCGTGGCGACCGTGGTGTCTTCGGATCCACAGATTGATGCCGACATTCCGGCGATGATCGGCGCTTCCGCTGCCTTGGCGATTTCCGGCATGCCGTTTGACGGCCCGATCGGCGCTGCCCGCGTGGCTTATGTGAACGATCAGTATGTGCTGAACCCGACTGCCGACGAGCTCAAGCAATCGAAGCTGGACCTGGTGGTGGCTGGCACCGAGCGCGCCGTGCTGATGGTTGAATCGGAAGCGCATCAGTTGTCCGAAGAAGTCATGCTGGGCGCGGTCATGCACGGCCACGAACAGATGCAGGCCGTGATCCAGGCGATCAACGAAATGGCCGATGCCGTGGGTGCCGATGCGTGGGAATGGGCGCCTGCAGCCAAGGACGAGACATTGGTGGCCAAGATTGCCGAGCTGGCTGAGAGTGATCTCAAGGCAGCCTATGCCGTGCGCCAGAAGCAGGCCCGCACCATGCAGGTAAACGCCATCCGCAATCGCGTGCTGGAAGCGGTGGCGACAGAGGGCAGCAACAAGAACCAGATCAACGAAATGTTCCAGGCTCTGGAATCCAAGATCGTGCGCGGTCAGATCCTGAACGGCGAGCCGCGCATCGATGGCCGCGACACCCGCACCGTGCGCCCCATTACTATCCGCACCGGCGTATTGCCGCGCACCCATGGTTCTGCGCTGTTTACCCGTGGCGAAACACAGGCGCTGGTAGTGGCGACCCTGGGCAGCATTCGCGACTCGCAGAAGATGGATGACCTGCAAGGCGAGTACACAGATCGCTTCATGTTGCACTACAACTTCCCGCCATACTCCACCGGCGAAACCGGCCGTGTCGGCACGCCCAAGCGCCGCGAAATCGGCCATGGGCGTCTGGCCAAGCGCGCTCTGGCACCGGTGTTGCCGAGCGAGGAAGAGTTTGTACAGGCCATACGCGTGGTATCCGAAATTACCGAGTCGAATGGCTCCAGCTCGATGGCCTCCGTGTGCGGTGGCTGCCTGTCCCTGATGGATGCGGGCATCCCCGTCAAGACCCACGTGGCAGGCATTGCCATGGGCTTGATCAAGGAAGGCAATCGTTTCGCCGTGCTGACCGACATCCTGGGCGACGAAGATCACCTGGGCGATATGGACTTCAAGGTGGCCGGCTCCGAGCATGGCATCACCGCCCTGCAGATGGACATCAAGATCAACGGCATCACGCGCGAGATCATGCAGGCTGCCCTGAGCCAGGCGCGTGAAGGCCGCATGCACATCCTCGGCATCATGAAGCAGGCGATGCCGACCGTGCGCGCAGAGGTTTCCATACACGCACCACGCATCATCAAGATGAAGATCAATCCAGAGAAGATCCGTGACGTGATCGGCAAGGGCGGTGCAGTGATCCGTGCGCTGACTGAAGAAACCGGCACCACCATCGACATCGATGACGATGGCAACGTCACCATTTCCTGCGTCAGCGGCGAAGCCGGCAATCTCGCCAAGCAGCGCATCGAAGGCATCGTTGCCGAAGTAGAGGTGGGCAAGGTTTACGAAGGCCCGGTGGTCAAGCTGCTGGATTTCGGCGCGATCGTGAACATCATGCCGGGCAAGGATGGTTTGCTGCACATCTCGCAGATTTCCAACGAGCGCATCAACACCGTCGCCGAGCACCTGAAAGAAGGTCAGATCGTGAAGGTGAAAGTGCTGGAAGCGGACGACAAGGGTCGCATGCGCCTCAGCATGAAAGCCTTGCTGCCGCCGCCCGCTGCAGCGCCTGAGACACCCGCTGCGGAGTAATCTGCCAGCACCCCGGAAAAGCCCCGTTCTGCGGGGCTTTTTCTTTTCTCGCCTGCGGCATGCCTGATTGGTAAGATTCGGTTTTGCCAGTTACGCCAGTCTCAGATTGAACCATGGATTCCGCCCCCTTTGACCCCAAGGCCTTTGTTGCCTCACTGCCTCTGCTTCCCGGTGTGTACCGCATGCTGGATGCAGCAGGGCAAGTGCTGTACGTGGGCAAAGCCAGCCAGCTCAAAAAGCGGGTTTCCTCCTATTTCCAGAAGACCAGTATCTCGCCGCGCATCCGCCTGATGGTGTCGCATATTGCCAACATCGAGATCACCGTTACGCGCACCGAGGCCGAGGCGCTGCTGCTGGAAAATAACCTGATCAAGAGCCTGAAGCCGCGCTACAACATCCTGTTCCGTGACGACAAGTCGTACCCGTATATCGTGCTGACCGGGGATCGCTTCCCGCGCCTGGCCTATTACCGTGGCAGCACGTCCAGGCAGCACCAGTATTTCGGTCCCTATCCCAACTCGTATGCGGCCAAGGAAAGCATTTCTCTGCTGCAGAAGGTGTTTCGCCTGCGCACCTGCGAGGACAGCGTATTCAGCAACCGCACGCGCCCGTGCCTGCTGCACCAGATCCAGCGTTGCACGGCACCGTGTGTAGGGCTGATTTCTGCGGAGGATTACGCCACCGATGTGCGCAATGCGGCGTTGTTGCTGCAGGGCAAGTTTGATGAGGTCGAGGTGCGTCTGCGCGGCGCCATGGAGCAGGCCGCTGAGGCTCAGCTGTACGAACAGGCTGCCGCTTTGCGCGACCAGCTGCAAGCCTTGCGCACCGTGCAGCAAAAGCAGTTTGTCGAAAGCGGCCGGGCAACCGATGCTGACATCATCGCCGTGGCGGAGCTGAACGGCAAGCTGTGCGTGAACCTCGCCATGGTGCGCGGTGGCCGCCATCTGGGCGACAAGCAGTTCTTCCCGCAGAACGCGGAGGAGCAGAGCATGCCGGAAGTGCTGGAAGCCTTCCTGGCCCAGCATTACCTGAACCGTTCAGTGCCGCCGCTGATCCTGACCAATCTGGAAATTGCCGCGGAGGCGCTGGAAGCGGCGTTTGCCGAGCAGTCGGGAAGCAAAGTGCTGATTCGTCTGGCCGGCAGTGGAGAGCGGCGCAAGTGGGTGGACATGGCCTCCGGCAATGCGCTGCTGGCCCTGCAGCAACAAGCCGGGTTGCAGGCAGGGCAGCAGGCGCGGCTGGAGGCGCTGCGTAGCGCGTTGTCGCAGCCGCAACTGAACCGCATCGAGTGTTTCGACATCAGCCATACCATGGGTGAGGCGACTGTCGCGTCTTGCGTGGTGTACGACAATCTGGCCATACGCCCGGCAGAATATCGCCGTTACAACATCTCCGGCATCACGCCCGGCGACGATTATGCTGCCATGCGCCAGGCGCTGACCCGACGCTACCAGAAACTGCAGGCCGGGGAGGGCAAGCGGCCCGACCTTATCCTGATCGATGGCGGGGTAGGTCAGCTGGCTGTCGCGATTGAGGTCATGGCCGCTCTCGAATTAACGGACATCCCTCTGATGGGGGTGGCGAAAGGCGTGGAGCGCAAGCCTGGGCTGGAGCAATTGTTGCTACCCCGGCAGGAAAAGCCGTTACAATTAAACCCGGACAGCCCCGCACTGCATCTGATACAGCAGGTGCGCGATGAAGCCCATCGCTTTGCGATCAGCGGACACCGCGCACAACGCGGCAAGGCGCGAACTGCTTCCTCGCTGGAAGAAATCAGCGGGGTGGGCGAGAAGCGCAGGCGCAATCTGCTTGCCCGTTTTGGCGGTTTGAAGGGTGTGCTTCAGGCCAGTGTGGAAGAACTGGCGCAGGTTGAGGGTATCAGCCCGGCGCTTGCGGAAAAAATATACCAACAATTGCATTAACCATCGCTACGGCAATCAATTACGTATGCCTCTCAATATTCCAATCTTGTTGACCTGGTTCAGGATCGTGATGATTCCGATATTTATCGGCATCTTCTACCTGGCCGACACCACGATGAGCATGCATTACAAGCACCTGTTCAGCGCCTTGCTGTTTGCCCTGGCGGGGGCCACCGACTGGCTGGATGGTTATCTTGCGCGTTCGCTCAACCAGACTTCGGCATTCGGCGCTTTCCTTGATCCGGTGGCTGACAAGCTGATGGTGGTCGCTGCGTTGATCGTGCTGCTGAATCTGGGCTACGTGGACAAGATGATTGCCTTCATCATCATCGGACGCGAAATCGCCATCTCGGCACTGCGCGAATGGATGGCGCAGCTCGGTAGCAGCAAGAGCGTTGCCGTGTCCATGCTGGGAAAGCTCAAGACCACCTTCCAGATGTTTGCCATCCTCCTGCTGCTCTATCACGAGCCGGTCATGGCCTTTCCCACCCACGAGGTCGGTACTGTCCTGGTTTACCTGGCTGCGGTGCTGACGCTGTGGTCCATGGTGTACTACCTGATGCTGGCGATGCCACAGCTCACGCAAAAAACGCGCGACTGAGTTTGATTTTTTCTGCGGGGGAAGGTATAGTGGCGGGCTTCGGGGTGTAGCGTAGCCTGGTAGCGCGCCTGCTTTGGGAGCAGGATGTCGGGAGTTCGAATCTCTCCACCCCGACCAGGTTTCAGCATTACTGTTTCATTGATTTAACCGAAAGAATTGTGCCCGTAGCTCAACCGGATAGAGCACCAGCCTTCTAAGCTGGGGGTTACAGGTTCGATTCCTGTCGGGCACGCCAGAGTCTGGCATCCGTTTCAATGGTGGTCGTAGCTCAGTTGGTAGAGCCCCGGATTGTGATTCCGGTTGTCGTGGGTTCGAGCCCCATCGATCACCCCACCTTTACAGTTCCCGATGTATAGCCTCTTTGCTGCTCGTTCCTTGGCAGCAATTCATGAATTACGGCTTTCCTGCAATTGAGAACGTATGCAGTCCAGAGCTGCTTTCCGGGCCTATGTTCTGCAGGATCTCATTTAGCGACTCTTTCTGTCCCTCCGCGGCCTGGGCTTGTCCATTGAATGCAAAGCTCCCGTTCTGGGCAAATTTTCCTTTTCCCTGCAGGATCAGCTTTCCGGTTACGGTGTTAAGAGACAAGTCGCAGTTTGTGCCTGCACATTGTGCATTCAGCAGATAATTTCCCAAAGGACTGACGTTGCTGAGGCCAGATCGGAAATCGGTCAATTGTGCGCTCAGTGTTCCATTCAGGGTATTGCGCGTTGCAGAAAGTGAGTCGCTTTGAATGACAATCTGCCCGTCCAATTCTAGCGGACGCAGGTAGGGTGAGGCTTGAGCCAGGATGGCTGGGGGGAGTGGCAGAATCAGATTGGTGATATCTATTTTCCCAATCGATGTGCGCATTATGGTAGGGGACTTCTGACGGATTTGTGGCCAGTTGATCGAAATGGTTGGCTGCAAGGTCAATATGGATAGTGCGGAAATGTTCCACTGTAATTGGCCAATGACAAGCGGAGTTTGAGTTGCCTGTTCTTGTCGGAAAACTGCTGTAGCAGAGCCATTCCAGAAAGAGCCCGTGCAATTGGCCAGGGCCAGAGATCCTTGGCTGTACTTGTTGATGAGACTGCCTAGCAGGCTGGCTGGCAGCATGGCCGTGAGGCATGAAAAATAAATAACTGCAAACAAGAGATAAAAAAACCTGTTTGAGGTCATTACTGCGATGCCTCGTTCGTCAGCGTCAGGCTGGCTGAAACATAGCCAGGCTGTGGAGTTGCCGTAACCGAAACTGTTTCAGCACGAACGTTTTGTTCGCGCTGCAGATTGCGCAGCCATTTCAGCCAGGGTGAGAATGGCACCGAGTCAAAGGTCAACCGCACGGTGTGTTCATCCTGCAGCGAGATGCTGGTGAGGGCACTTCGCAACTGTTGCCGCTGCGCTGATGCCTCTATGGCTGCTTTCAGGTTATCCGCATCCAATATTGCCGGCTTGGGCCTATGACGCAAGGCTTCGACCTCGATCGCCTGTTGCTGAAGTCGGGTAGCTTGAACCCTGAGCATCGGCAGCGAGTTCTGGAGTTTAGCCACTCCTGAGTGGGCCGGTCGCCACAGCACCAGATAGAATCCCAGCAGCAGCGAAACGCCGATCAAGACCATCAGTATCTGTTGTTCATGCTTTGAACGTGTATTCCAGTAGCGCGATTTGATGTCATTCCAATATTTCTTCATGGAGTGTCACCTCTCTGCATGCTAATCCGTACGTCGGTGCCGGATGACCCGGTATGAGTTTCACCCATCCTGATATTCAGGCCAGCTTGTTGTAGCCGCAGCTGCAAACTTCTGACTGCTTCGGCACTGGGCAAATTCAGATCAGCATCGACTCTGCCAGCCTCGTAGCGCAGATTGCGCAAGCTGCCTGCTGGCAAGGTTGAAAAAGCTGGTGCGAGGCTGTCCAGTATCGGCAGAAAATCGGAGTCGTCCGGCAAACCTGCCGCATGGTGAAGCTCTGCCAGCTTCCGGGCCATTTGCAGGGCCGGGTTTACCACTGTGCTTTCCTCTCCAAAGCTATTGCGGAAACTGCGTTCCATTTGCGCGCTCAGGAAGCGCTTCTCATGCGCCAGCCTCCACCATTCAATATTGCCTGCCAATGCCTCCAGCATCAGGGCAGCACACAGCAGATAAAGTGGAGGCTTGATTCTTGGCACCCATTCACGAATCTTGATTCGGGGAGCGAACTCGCCCCACAACAAATTGACGGTCTGCTCGGATATTCTTGAACTACGCCAATCCCATGCACGCCCCAACTCCAATGTGGCCGGGCAATCGTTCCATTGCGGCAATTCAAATTGTTCTGCATTGGCGGGGGGGCGCACCTCTATGGTCTTGGGTGCTAGGTTTTTTAACGCTAATTGAAGCGATAGTGGCGGGTCTTGAACGTTCCCGATATCTAGAGCAAAACCAGAAGATTTTCCTGTTCTGACGAACCCGCTTTGCCCGTCCCAAGTCATGACCCAGGCATCCGGTTTGATTTCCGGGAGAAAGATTTCAGGGATGGCACGGCTCAATGGACGTTTTGCAGCATTGCAGGTGGCAACGATTGCGCCCAGCCATGCCTTGTCGACGACGGTCAGATCCCGTACTCCATCCGGCTGAGCCGGGCTCGGCACCACATGGATATGTTCGGGCTCGGACAGACAATATTCTTCGGCAATGAGGGGGAGTGCAGCCTCCCAGCGGCGACGGCTCTTTTGGGGGGCCTGAACCGTGAGGCTGGTTACTCGATCGGCTGCGATGATGGCTACATATTCATCTGCTTCGGGAAGACCTGAGGACGCAGTGTGCCCTGTTTGCTGAATTTCACCAGCCTCATTGCATAACGCCCAGGTATTGGTACTGGTTGCGTCACGCCATGTGTGGTCAAAATAAATGCGTAGCTGGTTCATTGTATGTTTTGCCAAAGTACCCTGGGCCAGGTACTGGTGCGTTGGAGCAGAGCTTGCGCGGTGATTTGAGCATTTCCCACCTTGGTCTTTCCGGTGACCCAGAAATACTGGCTGCTGACTGATAAATCAGTGACCGAGATGTCCCTGCCGCCATTGGGTAAGCGCGATTTGAATTCATCAATGCTCTTGAAGGGATTGTTGTGACGTTGAAGCACGATTGCCCGTGCATCAGAGAGAGGCAGCTTTTCAATAACGGCGGCAAGAACTTCGGCTGGCGAGAAATTCACGTTAATCGTTGTTGGGCTCGGCAATACGCTTACATAGGGGCGAAGTTGTTTAATGATACTGGCGTCAAAGCCCTTTACCAATGACAATTCTCCAATTTCTGTGAGTGGGCGATTCGCACAGCGGTAGGGTCTGGGCAAGCTCAAATAGTAGCTATCCTCGGCTCCCCCTGCGAGTTGGGGAGTGTTGTCACTGTCCAGCCAGTCAGCCAGATTTAGTGCCAATTCTCCAGGCAGCCCTAGCATGTTCAGCAACCGCTGGAATTGTGCCACATATGCGGGCACGCTGCTGCCATTGAGTACAAGGTTGTTGAGGTTGAACAGTCCTTGGCGATCTTCAATAAATCCGAGGATTTCGCCCCCTTCTACTGGCATGGCTGGGAGGCGCTTCGCCCAGAGTTCGCCCTCGTGGTCGACATTATTATTGCGCCCGTCATCAGCAAGAATGGCACGCGCCCAGTCCAGGCCTGCGAGGCTGAGGCGCTTTGCCTGTCCACGGTCAAAACTGGCTTCAACCTGTCGTTGCCACAAGGTCTGCTGATTCAGCACATAGACCGACAGAGACGTGGCCAGTGCCACGATAAGAATCACAATGATGATGGCCACGCCGCGTTGATGTTTCATTGCAGCGCAAAGATCCTGGTTATGTGCTCGCCTGAAGTCAGAGTAAGGCTGACTTCGGTCGCGGCTGGCAATTCAAGGCCAACATTTGAAATAGGCCATTGCGGGTACCAGTTTCCGATCTGATCCATATAGCGCAGCTTGAATTCGCTTACTCCCTCCAGCAGGGGATAGCGTTCCGGAGCTGAGTTGCCTGCCTGGTCGAGTGAACCCCAGTGTAGCAATACAATCGCCTTGTTCTCGAAGCGATAGGCAATGCGCTGCGGAGCGAGCAGCGCGCTGTTTTCAGGTGAGCCGCTGCGTGTGAAGGCAAGCTCCGCATCGTCAATGTCGCGGAGGACGGAGTGACCTACCCATGGTGCCTGAACATTGCCGTCCTTGTCGCGGACTGGGCGTCGGATGGCGAGCGCGATGTCCTGTTCCATGCGAGAAAAGAGCAGTGATAATTGCTGCCATTTGCGAGTTTCGGCGGTGAGGTGATCGCGGGTCTGGATCATGCCATTCAACCCGCGGTAGCCCGCGAGAGACAACATGGAAACGATGATCAATGCAACGAGCATCTCGATCAGCGTAAAACCGTCGCATGTTTGCCTGGTCGTCATTGCCGAGCAGCGGAAACCAGGAAGCCGGTTAATTTGCGTACGACAAGCTCAGGCTCGCCAGGCGGAGACACGCTTATGTCGATTCGGCGAAATGCGGGGTTGGGCGTTGAGCTGATCTCTTCTTTCCAGAGATATCGGCCGCCCGCCTGGATTTCCTCACCCGATTGCACTCCAACTGGAAGCCAATCTCCGCGGGCTGAGTGTAGAGCCAGACGATTCTCAGCAACCCAGTCTGCGAGTATTCGAGTCCGAAGCGCATCGACATGCAGTGTGTTGCTGCCAGAGGCGCGCGCAATTGCCGCCATGGCGATGGCCAGAATCGCAAGCGCAATCAGTGATTCCACCAGCGTAAAACCTGCAGCCTTAGGCGAATGCATGGTATCCAAGGGAGGAGATCTGGTTGGGGGGCAATATGCTTACTTCACCCGTACTCTTCCCTGATATCTCAAGTGTGGAAGAGTTGGTCTTCATCTTGATCCTGAAGGGAAGTGGCAGGGCGCTAGTGCTGAACAAAAGCAATTCATCCCGCTTGAGCACTTTTTCTTCCAGCCGGACTTCGCCAATCCTGATGTGTTCCGACAAGCTCCTCGGCTTGAACTGGCTGTTGTCATCTATGACGACCCAATCGTTGTAATCGTTCTTGCGCAAGAAATGATAGCCGGCAGAGGTGCTCGACCATGCCAATTCACGCCCGCTTATGCGAGCCTCGTTGTTTGCATTTTCGAGCAACAAGGCAAGCCGTTCTGCTTCAGTATGCAACTCTGCCTGATCGTCAGGTGCCAGGTTTAGCGCGACCAGGCTGATGGCAATGCTGAGCACCACCAGTGACACCAGCAGCTCAAGCAGCGTAAAGCCAGTCTGCCGGGAGCGGCTATAGATCCCAGGAGCCGATATCAGCATCATTTCCTTCGCCGCCAGCAACCCCGTCGGCACCCAGGCTCATTACGTCAATTTCGCCATGCAGTCCAGGTTGCAGATACTGGTACGGCGTTCCCCATGGATCCTTGGGCAGTTTCTCCAGATAGCCATTGCCCTTCCAGTTTGGGGGCAGGGGCGCGATGGCAGGCTTCTTCACAAGGGCCTGCAGCCCTTGTTCAGTAGTGGGATAGCGCATGTTATCCAGTTTGTATAACTTTAATGCCTGAGAGATAGAGGCGATATCCTGCTTGGCAGCGGTAATTCTTGCATCATCCGTACGGCCCATTACCTTGGGAACAATGAGTGCGGCCAGTACGCCAAGAATAACAATTACTACCATTACTTCGATGAGGGTGAAACCATGCTGATGTGAGCTTGTGGAATGAGTTTTCATAGCTAACGCAAGTTAAGGGATTTCGCAAGTTTAGCAAAAGTTCCGCGTATATATGAAGTAGATGCTAGTGATAATTGACCGGGCGCGGGCATGCAAACACGTGAAATCCATTCTCCGGAACTCGGAGCGGTGGGGTAATTGTTGCGTGGGGTTTGTCTCTGATAGCCTGCTGCAGGCACCCATGCTGTTGCCTCTGTCGAACTCAATGATTTAACGAAGAATATCGTGGCATTTGTGTATACTGGCGGCAGTTGGCTGTGAGTGATCAGTTGGAGGGGAGATTTGGGGGCGAAACTCAACGTGGCCCGGGGCGTGGATAAATCGAAAGTCTGGATATTGGTGTGGAAGGCGACAGCAGCTGTCGTCTTCGCCATTATTCTTTCGCGCTGGACCTGGGTATGGTTAGCGCCGCGAGCGCCAAGCATTCCGGTTGCCGTCGAGAAATCTTCTCCCGAGGATGCCGAGCGCTTGTTCGGGGTCACTGCTGGCGCGTCCGGGCAGGGCATGTCACTAGCTAATGTTAATCTGATTGGTGTTTTCTCCGGGCTTCATGGTTTTGCCATCTTTCAACTGGATGGGGCGCGCCAGGTTGGCGTGCCGATTGGTGGTGAGGTATCACCAGGAGTAAAGCTGCTGGAAATATCAGGTGACTACGTAATCGTTGGTCGAGATGGCGTGCAGCAGCGTGTTGATCTTAAAGATGTGGCATTAAAGCACTAAGGGCTCTTCGATATGAGTAAGACAGGTTTCCCTGTATATCCAAGCATCAGGACGATGCTGCTATCGCTTCTCCTGTTATCCATTGGCCACATGGCAATGGCCGCCGAGGAGAAGGTCTCGCTCAATTTCGTGAATGCCGATATTGTGGAGGTCATCAAGGCCGTCTCGCAGATCTCGCAGAAGAATTTCTTGATCGATCCACGCGTAAAGGGAACAATCAATATTGTATCTGCCAAGCCGGTTCCGCCCAGTCTTGCCTATGAAATTCTGCTTTCTGCCCTGAGGCTGCAGGGATTTGCCGCGGTAGAGGCAAATGGCGTTACCAAGATAGTTCCTGAATCCGATGCCAAGCTGTATATCTCTTCTGCCAACAAGGGGGGGAATGGAGATAGCCTGGTGACGCGGGTGTATATCCTGAAATATGAATCCGCGACGCAACTGGTTCCTATTCTGCGTCCCTTGATTGCATCAAACAATGTGGTCGCGGCTTATCCGAACAACAATGCGCTGGTCATTACTGATTATGCCAGCAACCTGAGACGAATCGAGCAGATCATCGAATCAATCGACCAGCCAGTTTCAGAGGCTCCAGTCGTCATCCCATTGCAGTATTCCTCCGCTGTTGATCTGGCTCAGATCATCACCCGGCTGATGGCTGATAGCCAACTGGTTGTAGGTGGCAACACAGACGCCAGCCAGCGCTTTGTGCTGTTGGCGGATGTGCGCAGTAACAGCCTGCTGTTGCGCACCGACAGCCCTGCAAAGGTTCACCGTGTACGTGAATTGGTGGAGAAACTGGACGTTCGTACGAACTCTCCTGGCAACATACATGTTGTCTACCTGAAGAACTCCGATGCCACGAAATTGGCTCAGACATTGCGCGCTGTGCTGAGTGGCGATACATCTGCAGTGCCTGTGCCTGGTTCTCCCCAATCGTCTGCCGCAGGTTTATCCGCTTCAGTTTCAGGAGGCGGGACCATTCAGGCTGATGCCGCTTCAAATTCGCTGATCATTACTGCGCCTGAAGCGGTATACAACAATATGCGAGCCGTCATTGAGCAGCTGGATGTGCGCCGCGCCCAGGTATTTGTTGAGGCGCTGATCGCCGAAGTGACAGCGGACAAGGCTGCCGAGTTTGGAATTCAGTGGCAGGGGCTGTCTGGTGGAACCGAAACCCAGGTAGGCGGCGGCACGAATTTTGGCGGCGCGGGGAGCAATATCATTACCGTCACCAATGGAATTCTCAACGGTACCCCCGTCATTGATCCAGGTCTGAACATCGGAGTATTGCGCGGGCGAAGCCTGGGGATGCTGGCGCGTGCGCTGGAAACAGATGCCAACGCCAACATTCTTTCCACGCCCAATCTGCTTACGCTGGACAATGAGGAAGCCAAAATCATCATTGGCCAGAATGTGCCATTCATTACCGGCAGCTATGCCCAAACAGGTTCGACAACGACGGCCTCCCCATTTCAGACGATTGAACGCAAGGATGTTGGCCTGACTTTGCGCATCAAGCCGCAGATTTCCCAGGGAAACACGGTCAAGATGCAGATCTACCAGGAAGTCTCCAGTGTGCAGGATCTGAAAAATGCTGCGGGCGTTATCACCAACAAGCGTTCGTTGGAATCGGTGGTGCTGGCTGATGAAGGCCAGATCATTGTGCTGGGCGGCCTGGTGCAGGACTCTGTGAGCGAGGGCCAGGACAAGGTGCCAGTACTTGGCGATATCCCGTTGCTGGGGGCGCTGTTTCGTCATGAGACCAGACACCGTACAAAGACCAACCTGATGATTTTTATTCGCCCCTTTATTATGAGGACAGCCGAGGCCTATCAGGGAGTGACACAGGATCGCTATAACTATATCCGTGGCGAGCAAACCGATATTCAAATGCCTTCACGGTGGACGTTGCCTGACATGAATTCGCCGACCTTGCAGCCTTTGCCGCAGAGTGCGCCAGTAGCTCCCACTGCGCCGGCTCCTGAACAGCAGCCGAAGCAATAGAACAAAATGGAATCGTTAGCTACTGCCGTTGGGCGTGCTGCCCTGAAAAAGTTGCCGTACACCTTTGCCCGGAGCAAGGGTGTTGCTGTGACACATCTGGGGTCTGATTTTGCCGAGATATCAGTGCGCGACGATGTGTCAGTGGTAACGCTGGCGGAACTTCGTCGCGTACTGGGAGTGCCGCTGCAACTGGTTCAGCTCGCCACTACCGAATTCGAGCAGTTGCTAGCGCGTTTATATGCGCACACTGAGGGCTCCGCGGCAGAACTGGCCGAAGATGTCGCGCAGGACATGGATTTGTCGCAACTTGTTCATGAGCTGCCCAAGACCGAAGATCTGCTGGATGCAGATAATGATGCGCCAGTGATTCGCATGATCAACGTCCTGTTGACGCAGGCGGTCCGGGATAATGCGTCGGATATTCACATCGAGCCCTTTGAAACCAGATCCGTCGTTCGATTCAGGGTGGATGGAACGCTGAAGGATGTCATCGAGCCACACCGTGCGCTGCACACGGCTATGGTGTCGCGCATCAAGATCATGGCTGATCTTGATATCGCAGAAAAACGCCTGCCTCAGGATGGGCGCATCAATCTGCGCCTGGCTGGCCGCCCCGTTGATGTCCGGGTTTCCACCTTGCCGACCGGACACGGAGAGCGAGTCGTATTGCGCCTTCTGGACAAGGATACTGGTCGTCTCAATCTGGAACGGCTAGGTATGGGTGGCGCCATACTGGAATCTATGGATGCCTTGATAAGGCAGCCCCACGGGCTTGTACTGGTTACCGGCCCAACCGGTTCGGGAAAGACGACAACGCTCTATGCTGCATTGTCGCGCATCGATTCCAGTGTCACCAATGTCATGACGGTTGAAGATCCGATTGAATACGACATCGACGGAATCGGGCAGACGCAGGTCAATCCACGCATAGATATGAGCTTCGCACGTGCATTGCGCGCAATCCTGCGTCAGGACCCCGATGTCATCATGATTGGCGAAATCCGTGATCTGGAAACTGCGCAAATTGCCGTACAAGCCTGTCTGACGGGGCATCTTGTTCTGGCGACGCTGCATACCAACGACACGGCCAGCTCTGTAACGCGCCTTATGGATATGGGAATTGAACCATTCCTGTTGTCCTCAAGCCTGCTTGGCGTGCTAGCTCAACGACTGATCAGGACATTATGCCCAGAATGTCGGGATCCATATCGCCCAGATGCTATGGAGTTGTCGTTACTTCATGGCTTGGTGGCGGACAATTTGTATCGCGCCAAGGGCTGCGAGGCATGCGGTCAGACCGGCTATCGCGGAAGGACAGGGATCTATGAGTTGCTGACCGTGGATGAAGGAATGGGGCGTTTGATTCATGATCGAGCCTCGGAGCACACCATACGTGACTACGCCGAAAAGCGTGGCATGACCAGTTTGCGACAGGATGGCATGCGCTTGGTTGCCAACGGCACCACCTCGCTTGAAGAATTGCTTCGCGTGACGCGAGATTAATTAGAGAAATAAATATCATTTATGGCCGCGTTCAATTATGAGGCTCTGGATGCAACCGGGCGAGCCACACGCGGTGTCATCGAATCCGATTCGGTAAGGCTGGCCCGTGCAAGCCTGCGCGAATCGGGCTTGACGATACTTTCAGTGGAAGAACTCACACAAGCCTCAGTCACACGCGGGCTCACAGGTTACTGGCGAAATCGACGCAATAAGATCTCAACAAGTCAGCTCAGTATGCTTACACGGCAATTGGCCGTGCTGCTTGATGCGGGACTCACGCTCGAGCACGCGCTTAATGCGTTGATTGAACAAAGTGATAATGAAACCATTCGGCAGGTGCTCGCCGGCGTTCGTGCCGAGGTGATGGCGGGGCATACATTGGCACAAGCGATGTCTCGTTTCGGGTCAGAGTTTTCTGAAATATATCGCTCGCTAATAAAGGCTGGTGAGGCATCTGGTGAATTGAGCCGTGTAATGTTGCGCTTGGCGGATTACACGGAGTCACGGCAGGCAATGCAGCAAAAAGTTGGCCTCGCCTTTGTTTATCCGGTCATTCTGACTGTTGTTGCGACCCTGGTCGTTGGGGGGCTGTTGATCTATGTTGTTCCGCAAGTTGTCAGTGTGTTTCAGCAAGCCCATCAAACCTTGCCGCTGCTGACCAGAATGTTGATTGGCCTCTCAAATCTGTTACAGGCTGCGTGGTTTTATTTACTGGCGCTTGTGGTTGCGGCTGTGTTTTCTGTGCGTCGTCTTTTGCGCAGAGAAGAAGTGCGCTATCAATGGCACTTGCGGCTGATGAAATTGCCGGTAATGGGACGATTGCTGCGCAGTATAAATGCAGCCAGGATGGCGAGTACGCTGTCCATATTGTCGGGAAGTGGTGTGCCATTGCTGATTTCATTGCATGCAGCCTGTGGCGTGGTAAATATGCTGCCTATGCGCCGTGCGTTGGAGGAGGCCGCTGCCAAGGTGCGTGAAGGTGTCAGCTTGAGCCGAGCTCTGTCCATTTCAGGCATGTTTCCGCCCATACTGATTCACCTGATTTCGAGTGGAGAGGTAAGCGGCCGTCTTGATTCCATGCTGGATCGGGCTGCCGCCCAGCAAGAGCTTGAAGTTTCGAATTATCTCGCAGCTCTGACAGCATTGCTTGAGCCAGTCCTGACCTTATTGATGGGGGCTGTTGTATTGATCATTGTATTGGCGATTCTGATGCCGATTATCGAAATGAACCAGATGGTTCACTAATTTGATTAATGTTACCGGATGATTCTGCATGCTGTCGCTCCTCCACCCCAATTCCATCATCCATGTCGGCTTCATGCCTGACGCCGAAGAAATCAACCGCCAAATCATGGCTGCCTACGCGCCATTGCGCGAGGAAGATATAGTGAAGCGCAGCCACCATTTCGGCGGCCGCTACGAAAATCTGTACATTGAACGCGAAAGGATTCCTGCGATCCAATTGGTGTTGGCGCAGGCCGAGGAGTATGCGAAGGCGATACTGCAGTCACAGCAGGCCATTCGCAGCGGCTTCTGGTTCAACGACATGGGCCCCGGGCAAGCGACCAGTGCGCATGATCATGATGAATTCGATGAGCTGCTTTCCGGTGTCTACTACGTGCAGGTGCCGGAGAATTCAGGCAAGCTGCAGATTGTGGATCAGTACAGCCGCACCGAGGTGAATTCGCAGGCAGGCATGTTTGTGTTCTTCGCTCCGACGGTGCTGCATTCCGTCAGCGTGAATCACAGTTCGCAACGACGCATTTCGCTGGGCATGAATTTCGGCCCGGCGGCATCATAAGCAGGTGGTTTCCATGCAGAACGAGACGGAAGGGGGCGGCAACGCGCTGCTTATCGATGTTTTTTCCGATGTGGTGTGCCCATGGTGTTTTATAGGCAAACGCTACCTTGAGCAGACTTTGCAGATTCTTGCGCGCGACAAACCTGATCTCAAGGTGACCGTGCGCTGGCAGCCGTATTTCCTGGACCCGGGAGCGCCGATGGAGGGGGATGCCTATCGCCCGCATCTGGAGCAGAAGTTTGGCGGCGCAGCCAAGGTGGACGCCTTGTTTGCCCAGGTTGAAGCCGCTGCCCGAGAGGCCGGACTGACGCTGGCACTGGACAAGATCAGATTGCGCCCCAACACCTTGAATGCACACCGCCTTATCCACCGTTTCCAGCAGCGCGGCAATGCGGATGCGCTCGTGGAGCGCCTGTTCGCCGCGCATTTCCAGCATGGGGAATTCATCGGTGACAAACAGCTGTTGATCAGGCTGGCTGTCGAGTGCGGCGATGACGCGGCAGCGGTGGCTGCCTATCTGGATACACTGGAAGGCAGCGTGGCTGTGCTGGAACAGGCAGTGCGCGCGCGCAAGGCAGGCATCACCGGTGTTCCTTTCTTCATCTTCAACGGCAAGCAGGCGATGACCGGTGCCCAGCCGCCGGAACAAATGCTGGGCATCATCGAGCAGGTGCTGAAGGGCTAACCCTTCAGTTTGGCAAATGCCGCGGCCATGGCGTTGTTGGCTGCAGCCGGTCGGCTTTGCTGGTGCTGGGCCAGGCGCTTCGCGTCGTTGCGGTCACGGCCTTCCGGCTTGCTGCCGGCCTGCGCTGCGCTGTCGCCAAGACGCATGGTGAGCGCAATGCGTTTGCGTTTCTCGTCCACTTCCAGCACCTTCACCTTCACCACCTGTCCGGCCTTGACTACCGTGTGCGGGTCTTTGACGAAGGTATTGGACAGGGCGGAGATGTGTACCAGTCCGTCCTGGTGCACGCCGATGTCGACAAAGGCGCCGAACGCGGCCACATTGGTGACGATACCCTCAAGAATCATGTCGGGACGCAGGTCCTTGATCTCCTCAACACCCTCCTTGAATTTCGCCGTGGTGAATTCCGGGCGCGGGTCACGGCCGGGCTTTTCCAGCTCTTTCAGGATGTCGCTGATGGTCGGGATGCCAAACTGCTCGTCAGCATATTTCGACGGATTGAGCGACTGCAGCAGCCTGCTGTCGCCGATGATGCCTTTGATGTCCTTGCGCAGGTCGGCGAGGATCTTCTGCACCAATGGGTAGGATTCAGGATGGACCGCTGAGGCATCCAGCGGGTTTTCCCCGCCCATGATGCGCAGGAAGCCGGCAGCCTGCTCGAAAGTCTTGTCTCCCAGACGTGGCACTGCGCGCAATGCGGCGCGCGAGGAGAACATGCCGTTCAGGTCGCGGTATGACACGATGCTCTGCGCCACGCTGCTGCTCAAACCCGACACACGCGCCAGCAGCGGGGCAGAAGCCGTGTTCACATCGACGCCCACGGCGTTGACACAATCTTCCACCACGGCGTCCAGCGAGCGTGCCAGCTGCGCCTGGCTCACGTCATGCTGGTATTGTCCAACGCCGATGGATTTGGGGTCGATCTTGACCAGTTCCGCCAGCGGGTCCTGCAGGCGGCGCGCGATCGAGACGGCGCCCCGCAGGGAGACGTCCATGTCAGGCAGTTCGCGCGAAGCGAATTCCGATGCGGAATATACCGATGCGCCCGCTTCCGACACCACAATTGAAGTGAGGTTGAGCTCGGGACGCAGCTTGATCAGGTCCTTGGCCAGCTTGTCGGTCTCGCGCGAGGCGGTGCCGTTGCCGATGGAGATCAGGGACACCTTGTGCTTTTCTGCCAGTGCGGACAGCGTGCGCAGGGCACCATTCCAGTCGTTCTGCGGCTGGTGCGGGTAGACCACGGCGGTATCGACCACCTTGCCCGTAGCATCCACCACCGCCACCTTGACGCCGGTGCGCATGCCGGGGTCCAGCCCCATGGTGGCGCGCGGACCTGCCGGCGCGGCCAGCAACAGGTCTTTCAGGTTGCGCGCAAACACCTGGATGGCTTCGACCTCTGCGCGCTCGCGCAGGGCGCTCATCAATTCGCTGTCCAGGTGCAGGAAGATCTTCACGCGCCACGCCCAGCGCACGGTGTCGGAAAGCCACTTGTCGGCCGGGCGGTTCTGGTTCTGGATGTTGAATTGAGCGGCAATGCGCGCTTCGCAGGGATTGTGCGGGGCATCCCATCTCGGTTTCTCTTCTTCGCTATCCAGGCGCAACGTGACATTCAGCATCTCCTCACGGCGGCCGCGGAACAGCGCCAGGGCGCGATGCGAAGGAATGGCCTTGAGCGGCTCGGCGTAATCAAAGTAGTCGGCGAATTTCTCGCCGGCGTCCTGCTTGCCGTCCTCCACCCTGGACTCGACGACGCCGTGCTCCTGCAGATAGCCGCGCAACGCCTGCAACAGGTTGGCATCTTCGGCAAAGCGTTCCATCAGGATCTGGCGTGCACCATCCAGCGCGGCCTTGGTGTCCGGCACGCCCGGGTTGTCGCCCTGATCGGTGCTGAACGAGGGCTTGAGATATTTTGCGGCCTCTTCTTCCGGGTTCAGGGCCGGGTTGGCCAGCAATGCATCCGCCAGCGGCTGCAAGCCGGCCTCCACGGCAATCTGCGCCTTGGTGCGGCGTTTGGGCTTGTAGGGCAGGTAAAGGTCTTCCAGGCGCGTTTTTTCTTCGGCATGCATGATGGCGTCGAGCAGGGCAGGCGTCATCTTCTTCTGTTCTTCAATGGAAGCGATGATGGCGGCGCGACGCTCTTCCAGCTCGCGCAGGTAACGCAGGCGCTCTTCCAGCAAACGCAACTGGATATCGTCCAGCCCGCCGGTGGCTTCCTTGCGGTAGCGGGCAATGAATGGAACGGTTGCGCCTTCATCCAGCAGTGCAATGGCGGCAATGATTTGCGCTGGCTTGGCAGCGAGTTCGCTGGCAAGTCGTTGTTCGATAGGAGGTAACATGGGGAAAGAACCGTCTGTCGTGGTATTTCAGTTTAAAAACAATTAATTACATTTGTGTACAACAAAAAGCGAGGTGCGATTATGCCGTACACCGATGCTGATCGTAAAACGATTTTGCGAGATACCGGCAAGAGGAGCGCGGTTAATTCGCTGCAACCTGTAGCCTGGCTTGTTTGGGAAGGGAACAACTCACAGAGCTCCGCTTGCAGTCCACATGGTGTTGCCTTATTGTGGCAGTTCATTAGCGATCGCTACTATTAACCCTTGAGACCGAGGTGACTTATGTTCTATGTCGTAGAAAGCAACAAATCGTTCGAGCAGGCTTCTACCGATCTGGAGGCGGCAGTCAAAGCCAACAGCTTTGGCGTGCTGCACATTCACGATATCGGCAACACCTTGCGTGGCAAAGGGATTGCATTTGGAGAGCAGTGCCGTGTATTTGAGGTCTGCAATCCAGGCCAGGCCGCCAAGGTGCTGGCGACTGACATGCGCATGAATATGGCCCTGCCGTGTCGTATCTCGGTTTATACCGAGGGCAACAAGACCATGATCGGCATGATCAAGCCGCAGCAGATCCTGGCAGCCCTGTCGCAGGACCCGGCGCTGGCACAAGTGGCCAGGGAAGTGGAGGCCACGACCATCAAGATCATCAATGAGGCGAGATAGGTTACGGCTTGACGTAGGCGTAGCCTTGTTGCTGCAACTGCATGATCTTGACTATGGCCGCCGGTGCATAACCGAGTTCTGGCAGCATGTCATCCTTGGTCAGATGCTGGCCCTTCATGGTGTTCTCACAGGCAATGAATTCAATACCTGTCTTCATCGCGTCGGTGACCTCGCCGCCGACGGGTGAATCCAGCGTCAGCATGCCCAGGCCTGCGCCATAGGCAACGACCACAATCTTGACGTTGCCAGTTCCCAATTCATGCTGCACATTGCGGATGTTGCTCAGCACGCTGTTCCATTTGTGCGTATCTTCATCGCTGATCTGCATCACGATCTTGTTGCGTGTGGTGCTGGGCTGATGAACCTTCTTGTCGGCAGACCAGGCTGGTGCTGTCATGGACAGCCATGTAATGATGGCGAGTACGGCAAGGGCAAGTGATTGGCGGGAAAGTTTCACGATGCTGCTCCTCAAAATATGTTTACCGGTTGCTGTGCAGGCCGCATGTTATTTCCTGCTCGACTCAGCGAGCTGTTGCTCGAGTGGTTCGGTTTCCATCCAGCCAGCCTTCGTGTAGCCGTCTTCAAAGACCAGGGTAGGGGTGACGTAAATATTCATCTTCCTGGCGAGAGCTCCGATCTCGCGCAGGGCCTGGGTATTGCACGATGCAGCAGCTGGCGTGACACCTTGCAGCATGTGATCTTCCCATGCCTGGAGGCGACTTGGCGCACACCAGATGGCTTGGGCCATTTCTTCGGAACCGGGCAGGAGGGTGACGGGGAAGTAATAGATGGTCACATCGGTCAGCCCCTGCATTTCATGCTCGAGCTTCTTGCAGTAGCCACAATTGGGGTCACTGAATACCGCAACCCGGCGTGTCCCCTTGCCGATGACCCTCTTGATCGCCAGTTGCAGAGGCATGCTGTCGAATTTGATCGGATACAGTTGTTTTTCGCGGGCCTCGGTCAGGTTGGCCATGGTCTTCAGGTCGATCACGCTGCCGGAAAACAGGTAGCGCATTTTGTCATCTGTGTAGAACAGCTGATCTTCGAATACCACCTCATACAGACCGAAATAGGGCGTCTTGGTGACGCTGATCAGCTTCTGGTAAGGAAATTTTTTGGACATTGCCTCTTTGACGCTGGCTTCGTCAGCCCACGCTGCCTGAGCCAGGCAAAAGCCCAGTAACAGAAATCGGGTAATTGCTTTCATATGCTTTCGGAACGAGTACGCCTGACGCTGGCATTATAGCCATGTCGCAAGGCTTTTGACGTTGCAGGGATGCTCCAGCCAGTGAGTGCGACCGGAGCAGTGTCTTTCCCGGGGCGCTGGCTGTGACCATTGCTTATTTGTGCCTCCGGGCTGGTTGCCTCAAAGCCTGCAGCTGTCCCTATGGCCGGATGTAGGCGTAGCCTTCTTTTTGCTTGTGCATCAGCTCGATGACTCCGGCAGGCACATATCCGATTGAGGACAGCATGTCGTTGTGCGTGAGATTCTGGGATTTCATCGTGTTCTCACAGGCAACGACCTTGATTCCGGCATCCTTTGCCTCGTCAATGCGGCTCGCAACGGTAGAATCGAATTTCAGCATGGCGATGCCAGGCCCGTAGACGACAATTTCCACATCTACATTAGCAGCGCCTAATGCTTCCTGTGCGTTCTTGGCGTTATTCAGCGCAAGATTCCACTTCTTGGGGTCAGCGTCACTGACCTGGAATACTACTTTTTCGTGGCCAGCCACGCTGGTCTGATTGTCCCCGGCCTGTGCAGGTGTAATGGACAGGGCGAATGAAAGGACAAAAATACTTGCGATATACTGCGACAACGTAATGAACTTCATTGGCATGTTCTCCTCAGGTTTATCGTGGCAATAGATGTCCACTCCGTTAATGACGCTGTCCGTTTTCGCTTTATTCCTCCTTTTGGGCTGATTGCAGAAAAATGCAGGGAAATGGAATAAACCGGGAGTGCGTCGCGTCTTAGTCACTGTGCGGGTAAATTTCCATAGCGTTGATAGCGAGACCAGATGAAAATTCTTTCCTTGTTCTGTCGTGGCAGCGAATTTCAGGCACAACTGGAGGCCATACGCCCCAAGTTGTATCGGGTGGCCTATTCCTGGAGTCACAACTCGGCTCTGGCAGATGATCTGGTGCAGGAAACTCTGGTCAAGGCCCTGAAGAATTCTGGCCAATTGCGTGATCCCGAACTATTCAATGGCTGGGTGTTCAGCATCTTGGCCAATTGCTGGCGTGACCATTTTCGTCAATACCGCGAAATGGACGACATTGACGAAATCGAGGATTTTCAGTGCGTGCATGAGGCCACACCGGAGGATGCACATTCGCAATCGCAGCTGGTGTTGCGGGTACGCAACGCCGTTGCCAAGCTGCCGTTGGGGCAGCGCCAGGTATTGACACTGGTGGATCTGGAGGAAATGTCGTACATCGAGGTGGCTGCAATACTGGAAATTCCCATCGGCACGGTGATGAGCCGCTTGTGCCGTGCCCGTGCGGCACTGAAGGCAACATTGAATGAGCTCGCGCCCAGGCAGGTGGCGCCAGTCGCTCAAATCAGGAGGGTGAAATGAAAGAGACACGTATTGAAGGTCTGTCGGATGAGTTCCTCAATGCCTTCGTCGACAACCAGCTTGAAGCTGGGGAAAAGAGCATGGCATTCGATTTCATCGAGAATGATGAAAACCTGAAGGCGCGCGTATGCGATCTGCGCGGTCTGAAGGAAATGGTGCAGCATGCTTACCACCAGCCATCGCTGAGCAGTCACGGTGCGCCAGCAAGACGCCGCAACTGGCCAGCCTACTTCCAGCCGATGGCAGCCTGCCTGATTCTGGTGCTGGGCATTGCTTCTGGATGGTTTGGCCATGTGCTGACCGCTGCCGATAATGATCGCGAACTGAAGCGTCTATTTCAGGTCGGGCAGAACAGTGACTTTGGCGACGATCCGCGCAAGATCATCCTCCAGGTCAGCAATTCCAATCCTGCCCGGCTGAAGTCGGCGCTGGATGAAAGCGAGAGCCTGCTGGACAGCTATCGCAAGGAGCATCGTCAGCTGCAGCTGGAAATTATTGCCAATAGCAGCGGTGCCGCCTTGTTGCGCGCCGATGTGTCTCCCTATGCAGTGCGACTTGGTGCCATGCAGGCCAAATACCCCAATCTGGATCTGGTGATCTGCGGGCAGACAGTGGGCAGATTGCGTGAACAAGGTGTAGATGTTCAATTGTTGCCCCACGCGAACGTGGTTCCTTCCGCTGCGCAACAAATAAAGGAGCGCCTGCAGCAGGGCTGGGATTACGTCCGCATATGAACGTAACGTAATCTAGTTTAGCAATTGCTTATTCTTACATGTGCTTGTTTTATACAAGAGAAAAAATGCATACGAAAAAAAACTTGTCCGAAGATTCATTCATTCAGTATGCTCGACATGCTGTGATTGTTAATGTGTTTTAACCACGGCAATAGCCCGAAGATAAGAGGAGGAGTAATGCAAATTAAATCGATACTGTTGTGCTCACTGGTAGCCACACTGGGGCTGACGAATGTCGGCATGGCTGCGGAGGGCGCATCCGCCGTTCCGGCCACCCCGGCACCGGTCAAAGCGATGACTGGCCAGGAACTGGCTTTTGACAAGAACAAGGGAAACTGTCTGTCTTGCCATGTCATCCATGACCCCAAGGCAACTTCGCCTGGCAATCTGGGACCTGCACTTGAAGGTCTGAAGGATCGCTATACACGCGACACTTTGCGTGCCCAGGTCTGGGATGCCACCAAGGCAAACCCGAACACTGCGATGCCTCCAATGGGGCGTAACAAGATTCTGACTGAAGAAGAAATCGACAAGGTGGTCGATTATCTGCTCAGCCTGTAAGCATTTTTACTGAAAGGGAAACAACATGAATCAATTGCGTAGAACATTTCTGAAGAGCGCCGGCAGCCTGGGCGCGGTAGCAGTTGCAGTCGGCGCGGGCTTGCTGCGCCCGGGACAGGTTTTTGCCGCCGCCTGGAACAAGGTGGCATTTACCGCCACGAATGTTACGGAAGCCATGAAGGAAGCTGGTTACGGCGGCGCGGCTGACAGCAAGGACATCCTGATCAAGGTGCCCGAAATTGCTGAAAACGGTGCATTGGTGCCGGTGGAAGTCACCAGCAAGATTGCTGGCACCACCAACATCGCCATTTTCGTGGACCAGAACCAGAACCCGATGATTGCCGATTTTGAAATCGGCAACGGCACAGAGGGCTTTATTGTTACGCGCATCAAGATGAACAAGACATCGCTGGTTCGTATCGGTGTAAAAGCCGGCGGCAAGGCTTATACCGCAAGCAAGGAAGTCAAGGTGACTGTAGGCGGCTGCGGCGGCTAAGCAGTGTTGAACAACCTGATTATTTCTTTACACATACAGAATCTGGAAGGATACGAACATGGCAGACGATATGAAAATTCGCGCAACAATGCAGGGCGACGTTGCGGACGTAAAAATTTTGATGAATCACATCATGGAAACCGGCTTGCGCAAGGACCCGAAGACGGACAAATTCATCCCGGCACACTTCATCAATGAAGTAGTGGTAACCCTGAATGGCAAACCGGTCGTGCAGGCACAATGGGGCTATGCGATTTCCAAGAACCCGTTCCTGGGATTCCGTGTAAAAGGGGCCAAGGCCGGCGACAAGATTGCCGTGAGCACGGTGGACAATCTGGGTGGAAAAATGCAGGGTGAGGCGGTCGTTGCCTAAGGCGGCAAGCCGCATATCTTGATTGTTTTTTCCTAACCAACAGGAAGGATGCACAATGAAACGCAAACTGACTTATCTGCTCGCCGGATTGCTGCTGCTTTCCGGATTTGCAGCACAAGCGACGCCCGAGAAGGACTACAAGGCATTGCTCAAGCATTACAAGGAGCTGTTTCCCAAGGTCAAGCCTGCGGACTATATTTATGGTTCGCTGGCCCTGAGCGCAGATGCCAAGTCTCAGTACGACACCATCATGGAGTTTCCGCCCTTTACCATGGACATGGAAGAGGGCGCCAAGATCTGGGAAACCCCATTCAAGAACGGCAAGAACTTCGCTTCCTGCTTCCCCAACAAGGGCAAGAATGCAGCCGGCAAGTACCCGTACTTCGATGACAAGGCTGGCCGTGTCGTGACTTTTGAAAACGCCCTGAATGCGTGCCTGAAAGCCAATGATGAGCCGGAGCTGAAGTATGGCAGTCGTGAAATGGGGTTGCTCAGCGCACACGCCAAGAGCCTGTCGAACGGCAGCAAGGTGGACGTCAAGGTGAAGGGTGCGGGCGCGCTGGCAGCATATGAGAAGGGCAAGCAGTATTACTACGAACGCCGTGGTCAGCTGAACTTTGCCTGCTCGACATGCCATATCGACAATGCCGGCAAGCGCACTCGCAGCGAAGAACTGTCCATGCTGATCGGCCAGGCCAGCCACTTCCCGGTGTTCCGTGATGGCACCACGCTGGTTACCCTGCAAACTCGTTTCAGACAGTGTGCCAACAACACGCGCATGGCCAAGCTGGAATTCGACAGCGAGGAGTACAACAACCTGGAGTACTTCATGACCTACATGAGCAATGGCATGAAGATGATTACCCCGGTGTTCCGCAAGTAACATGAAGTGACCTGTTGCGGCCTGTATTCCCAGGCCGCACATGCAGCTTTCCCTAAGCATATTTCCGAATTCAGGAGCGTAGCCGTGTCGATGAATCGTCGTGAGTTTCTGCAGCTGTTGGCAGCAGCATCAGCTGCTGGTTTTGCCCTGAACAGCAAGACCGCATTGTCAGCCGAGAGTGCCGGCGGATTTTATGATCTTGCCCGGTTTGGCAACGTATCGCTGATGCATATCACAGATACACATGCACAGCTGCAGCCCATTTATTTTCGCGAACCCAACGTCAATATCGGCTTGGGTAGCAGTCGCAACAAGGCGCCCCACCTGGTGGGCGAAAAGTTGCTGAAATCCTTCGGCATCCGTCCGGGAAGCCGTGACGCGCATGCGTTTTCGTATCTGAACTTTGAACAGGCTGCACGCACCTATGGCAAGGTGGGCGGCTTTGCTCACCTGTCATCCCTGGTGAAGAAGGTGCGCGCCAGCCGTCCCGGCTCGTTGTTGCTGGATGGCGGCGACACCTGGCAGGGCTCTGCCACTGCGCTGTGGACCAACGGCCAGGACATGGTCGATGCCTGCAAATTGCTGGGCGTGGACGTGATGACCGGCCACTGGGAATTCACCCTGGGCGCCGAGCGCGTGCAGCAGATCGTACAGAACGACTTCAAGGGCAAGCTCGACTTCGTTGCCCAGAATATCAAGACCAATGATTTCGGCGACCAGGTTTTCCAGCCCTATGTGATGAAGCAGATCAACGGCATTGCGGTAGCCATCGTGGGCCAGGCTTTCCCCTACACCCCGATCGCCAACCCGCGTTACATGGTGCCCGACTGGACCTTCGGCATCCAGGACGACAACATGCAGAAGGTGGTGGACGAAGCGCGTGCAGCAGGCGCGCAGGTGGTCGTCGTGCTGTCACACAACGGCATGGATGTGGACCTGAAGATGGCCAGCCGCGTGACCGGCATCGATGCCATTCTTGGCGGCCATACCCACGATGGCGTGCCATACCCCTCCATCGTGAAGAATGCCGGCGGCCAGACACTGGTGACCAATGCCGGTTCCAACGGCAAATTCCTCGGTGTGCTCGATCTGGATGTGAAAGGCGGCAAGGTCGCCGGTTTCAGATACAAGCTGCTGCCGGTGTTCGCCAACCTGCTTGAAGCCGACCACGACATGGATGCGCTCATCCGCAAGATCCGTGCACCTTATGAAGCAAAACTGAATGAGCAGCTGGCTGTCAGCGAAGGCCTGCTGTACCGCCGCGGCAACTTCAATGGCACGTTCGATCAGCTGATTCTGGATGCGCTGATGGAAGTGAAGGGCGCCGATGCGGCGTTCTCCCCCGGCTTCCGCTGGGGCACGACCTTGCTGCCGGGCGAGGCCATCACCATGGAGCGCCTGATGGACCAGACCGCGATTACCTATCCGGCAACCACGCTGACCGAGATGACTGGCAGCACCATCAAGGACATCATGGAAGATGTGTGTGACAACCTGTTCAACGCCGACCCGTACAAGCAGCAAGGCGGCGACATGGTGCGCGTAGGGGGCATCAGCTATGCCTGCGACCTGCGCAAGACCATAGGCCAGCGCATCAACAACATGACGCTGAACGGCAAGCCTGTGGATCCGAACAGGAAATACAAGGTGGCCGGCTGGGCGCCGGTGGGCGAGGGCGTGAGCGGCGAACCCATCTGGGACGTGGTCGCAACGTACTTGCGCGACAAGAAGGTGATCACGCCGCGCAAACTCAACGTGCCCAAGCTGATCGGCGCGGAAGGAAACGACGGCATTGCCTGATGGCATTGTCGCGGAGCAAGAAAAAAGAGTCGGATCGACTCGATGTAGCGCAATAAAACAATCGGAGGAAGAAGATGGATGTAGCACACTTGACCTCAATCGTAGTCTGGTTGGGATTCGCGTTGGGAATCATTTTTGGCTTTGTGGCCAACAAGAGCAATTTCTGCACCATGGGTGCAGTGTCGGATGTGGTCAATATGGGGCACTGGGGACGCATGCGTGCCTGGCTGCTGGCGATTGCGGTGGCGATGATCGGCACCAACATCCTCGCCTATATGGGTTATCTTGACCTGGGCAAAACCATTTACACCGGCAATTCCTTCCCGTGGCTGGCGTACCTGGTTGGTGGCCTCTGCTTCGGTGTAGGCATGACCCTGGCTTCCGGCTGCGGCAACAAGACGCTGGTGCGCGTAGGCGGCGGCAACATCAAATCCATCGTCGTATTCATCTACATGGGCTACGCCGCCATGGTGACGCTGAAGGGCATTTTCGGTGCGTTCCGTGTCAACGTGCTGCAGGCACCTGCTGTCACGCTGCAGCTTGATCATGGCCAGACACTGCCAGCCCTGCTGGCGGGCCTGGGCGGCTGGAATGCACAGACAATGCAGGTAGTCGTGACCACTGTCGTGGCTGCGGCAATCCTGATCTTTGTGTTCAAGGACAAGGAGTTTCGCTTCAACCTGGACAACAACCTGGCTGGCCTGGTGATCGGCCTGGTGGTGGTGGCAGGCTGGTACGTGACTGGCCATATGGGTTATACAGAAAACCCCGATACGCTGGAAATGACCTTCATGGGCACCAACTCGCATCTGGCCGAGTCGATGTCCTTCATTGCACCGACGGCCTATACCCTGGAGCTGTGGGCCTACTGGACGGATACCTCCACCATCGTGACCTTCAGCGTTGCGACAGTGTTCGGTGTGGGTATTGGTTCCTTCATCTATGCGCTGATCAGCAAATCGTTCCGCTGGGAGCCATTCTCTTCCGCACAGGACATGTTCTACCACATCATCGGCGGCGTGCTGATGGGGTTTGGCGGTGTGACAGCCATGGGCTGCACCATCGGCCAGGGCATCACCGGCGTGTCTACATTGTCCCTGGGGTCGTTCCTGGTGTTTGCTTCGATTGTTGCGGGTGCCGCCATCACCATGAAGGTGCAGTATGCCCTCATGATGCGCGATCTCGAATAGCCGCAGGCATTCCTCGAGCAAGAAAAATACCGCAGCTTGTCTGCGGTATTTTTTTGCCTGTTGTTATGCGGTGTGCTACAGACAAAGCGAACTGTTCTTGGTATAACTTCAGGTAGCAGCACCGATGCATACGCCTTAACCACTCGCGCTGTAAAGTCATAGGGGGAAGCATGCCGCATCAGAATCACTTGCTTAGCCTGTCCAGGGCGGCACGCCTGATCGGCGTGAACCGCAGCGAGCTGCAGAAAAAAATCCAGTTGGGCGAATTGCACTCCTTCGATGGCATGGTGTCCATGGATGATCTGCTGCGTGCCTATCCCAGGGCGCAGCTCGAGAACGACAGCGAATACAAGCGTGTTCTGAACATCAAGGAAAAGGCGTTCGGCAAGCGCGTTTTTGAACGTGCCTTGCCCGATGCGGAAACACTGGCTGCACGGCTCACCGATCTCAGTCGCGAGCTTACGCAGAGCCAGACCCAGGTCAAACAGTTCAGGCTGCTGCTGGAGCGCCTGCATGGCCAGCTTGCCAGCCTGCGCAAGCTGGCTCAGGCAGATGCAAACACCTTGCTCGGTACGCTGGAAGACTGGCTGTCGGCAGAAATCCGCGCAGCCATGCAGCCGGATTATGCGAACCCGCTCGCCGTGCGCGACAACCTGCTGCGCGTGATGGCCGCGCACGTTACCGTGCAACCGAGCGGCCACGACTATTTTGTCGATGGCCAGGACACCCTGCTGGAAGGCGCCTTGCGGGCAGGCGTGCCGCTCAATTACGGTTGCAGCAGCGGCAATTGCGGCTTGTGCCGGGCGCGCATCATCAGCGGACAGGTGAAGAAGACGCGACACCACGATTATGTCTTGAGCGAAGGCGAGAAGAACCATGGCTATGTCCTGCTGTGTTCCAACACCGCCGTCAGCGATGTCGAGATCGATGCGCCGGTGGCGGGTGGGGTGCAGGATATACCGTTCCAGCAGATTGCCGCCAAGGTGCATGCCATGACCCCATTGACCGGCGATCTGCTGCTGCTGCACCTGCAGACGCCGCGCACCAGCCGCCTGCGCTTTCTGGCTGGCCAGTATGCGAGCGTCCAGGTTCGCAAATCGTTCAGCGCCTCGTTGCCGATTGCCAGCTGTCCGTGCGATGAGCGCAATCTGCTGTTCCATGTCCGGCGCAAGCCCGGCAACCTGTTCTCGGATTACGTGTTCAATCGCCTCAAGCTCAACGAGACGGTCGATGTGGAAGGCCCTGAAGGAGAATTCATCCTGCAGGAAAAAACGACGCGGCCGCTATACTTCATCGCCTTTGATGCCGGATTCGCGCCCATCAAGAGCCTGGTGGAACATGCCATGTCGCTGGAGGCGGCAGAAGCCATTCACCTGTACTGGATAGGCTCGACCGAGAGCAGCATTTACCAGTCGAATATCCCGCGTGCCTGGGCCGATGCCCTGGACAACTTCCACTACACCCCGCTGGTCGCGGGCCATGACTTGTCGCATCTGTCGAGCATGCGGGAGGAAGCCTTGCTCGAGATGCTCAAGCGCATTCTGAACGAGCAACCGGAGGTGAGCGATGGGGATGTGTATATCGCCGGCCCTGAGGGGGCCAGCAAGCTGACCGAGCAATTCTTCCTCAGCCTGGGCCTCGACAAATCACGTGTGTTCCTGGCCTATCAGGGAATGTAACTGGTCTCAGAGCGAAGCAATGCGTTTCAGCGCAGCTGCATCGATGATGTCGATCTGCTCCCGCCCCAGTCTGACCCAGCCTTGCTCGGCAAAATTCTTGAGCAGGCGGCTGACAATCTCACGCGCACTGCCCAGCTCGTCGGCCAGCACCTGATGGGTGATGTTCAGCGGGTTGGGTTTGCTGGCGAGCAGGGCGGCGAGGCGCTGATCCAGCTTCTGGAAGGCCACAGCGGAAACCAGTTGCATCAGGTCCGTCAGGCGTTCCGAAAACAGATGGAAGATGTAATCGCGGAAGCGTTCGTTCTCGCCCAGCCAGTTTCTGAATACGTCTGCGGGTAGAACGAGCAGTTCTGTTTCCTGCTCTGCCACACCGCGCGCATGATAGTTTTCCCGGCCAAGCAGGCAGCCGCTGCTGAGGATGCAGCTTTCGCCCGGGCCGACACGATAAAGCTGTAATTCACGCCCGTTCGGCGCCGCCTTGATGACTCGCACGCTGCCTGAAAGTATGAGCGGGAATCCCATGCAGGCCTGGTTCTCGTCGAATACCTGGGCATGGGCAGGCAAACGCATGATGCCGGATTGCAGCAATGCTTCCAGCTGCGCGGCGGGCAGATCGCCCAGCATGGGATAGCGTTCGAACAGTCGCTGGCGCAGGCTGCTGTCGGGCATGGGCTTGACTCAGGCTTCCGGGCGCATGTGCGGGAACAGGATCACGTCGCGGATGCTGGCGCTGTCGGTCAGCAGCATGACCAGGCGGTCGATGCCAATGCCTTCGCCCGCTGTCGGCGGCAGGCCGTATTCCAGCGCGCGGATGTAGTCGGAATCCTTGAACATCGCTTCTTCATCGCCGGCTTCCTTGGCCAGTACCTGCGCATCGAAGCGCGCCTCCTGGTCTTCCGGATCGTTCAGCTCGGAGAAGCCGTTGGCGATCTCGCGACCCACCATGAACAGCTCGAAACGCTCGGTGATGCCGGGGTTGGCATCGCTGCTGCGTGCCAGCGGTGAGGCTTCGGCCGGGTAGTCCACGATGAAGGTGGGCTCGAACAGGTGCGCTTCGGCGAGCTCTTCAAACAGCGAGAGCTGCAGGCCGCCGACAGCGTCCTCCGGGCGGTACTTGGCCTTCAGGTCCTGCAGGGTAGAGAGGAGGAAGTCGCGGTTGTTCAGCTGTGCATCGGTGAATTGCGGATGATATTTCTGCACGGCCTGAGTCATGGTCAGGCGGTGGAATGGCTTGCCCAGATCCAGCTCGCGGCCCTGATAGCTGATCACGGTGGTACCCAGCACCTTGCGTGCCACCTCGGCAAACAGCTTCTCGGTGAAGTCCATCAGGTACTTGTAGTCGCGATAGGCCTCGTAAAACTCGATCATGGTGAACTCGGGATTGTGCCGTGTGGACAGACCCTCGTTGCGAAAATTGCGGTTGATCTCGAACACGCGCTCGAAACCGCCCACCACCAGGCGCTTCAGATACAGCTCGGGCGCGATGCGCAGATACAGCTGCATGTCCAGCGCATTGTGGTGTGTGGTGAAAGGCTTTGCCGAAGCGCCGCCGGGGATGGGGTGCATCATCGGGGTTTCCACTTCCAGGTAGTCGTGGCGCGCAAAGAACTCGCGGATGGCCTGGATGGTCTTGCTGCGGATGGCAAACACGCGGCGCGTGTCTTCGTTGGTGATCAGGTCCACATGACGCTGGCGGTATTTCTGCTCCTGGTCGGTGAGGCCGTGGAATTTCTCCGGCAGCGGGCGCAGCGCCTTGGTCAGCAGGCGCAGCTGGGTCACGCGCACGGAAAGCTCGCCGGTCTTGGTCTTGAACAGCACGCCCTGCGCACCGAGGATGTCGCCCAGGTCGTAATGCTTGAACGCCTCTACGGCTTCTTCGCCGGAGTCGTTGGCGCTGATGTAGAGCTGGATGCGGCCGCTCATGTCCTGCAGGGTGCCAAAGCTGGCTTTGCCCATCACGCGTTTGAGCATCATGCGACCGGCCACGGCGACCGTCACCGGATTCTTGTCCAGGTCTTCGTTGCTGAGCTCACCGTAGCTCTCATGCAGGGCGCCAGCCAGATGCTCGCGCTGGAAGTCGTTGGGGAAGGCCACGCCCTTGGCGCGGATGGCAGCCAGCTTGGCACGGCGCTCGGCAATGATCTGGTTGTCGTCTTGCTGGGGAATGTAGGACTGATCGGTGCTCATGGCGATTTTTTAGTATGAAGATTGAAATTCAGTTGGACACAAATGCCGCAAGGGCTTAACCGGCGGAATTTTACTATACCCCGGGCGATGGCATTAGATGGAAATGGCGATTTGTCTGCAAATAGCCTTCCTGCGCGCCCGATACACCAGTTTTCAGTCATTGCGCTCGCGCACCAGCACCTTCACGCCCGGCGCCCAAGGATCATCCGGTTTCTTCTTGAAAGTCACCAGGGTGAGCATGGCCGGGTCGTACACGTTGACGTTATGGGTCACCGGGGTGGTGAGCAGGTATTGGGCGCGGGTGGCCTTGAGGAACTTGGCCACGCGTTCGATGTTGACGATGTCGAGATGGGCAAACGGCTCGTCGATGAACACGAAGCCGCCGGGGCGCGATTCTTCCATCATCAGGCCCACCAGCAGGATCAGCGATTTCATCACCTGCTGCCCGCCGGACGCATCGCCGTCATTCATGCCCATGAAGCCCTTGTCATCGAAGTTGAAGCGCACCGCAAGTCCCGCCTGGGCCAGCGACAGGTCGTCGTTCTCCAGTACGACTGGTTCATGCTCGACCTTGATGCCGGCCAGTTCGCCCAGCACCTTGATGTTTTTCACGTAGCGGCCGACCGTGTGCTTCAGCACGGCGATGTACTGTTCACGTGCTGCATCGGTCTGGCTGCGCGCGCTTTCGTTCTCATAGCGGCGGCTGGCCAGGTCGTGTTCCATGCGGCGGTAATCGTCGCGGATCTTGTCGCGCAGGGATACCACCATATCGTCGGTTTCCCAGGATTCATCGCGGAAGCGCGCCTCGAGTTCCTCGATGCGCAGGTCGATGTTGGTGGTATCGCGATATTTCTCGGCCAACTGGCGGTTGGCCTCCATGTCGCACCAGCCGGCCGGAAATTGCCGGCGGTTGGCGCGCAGCTCCTGCAGGCGGCGGATTTGCTCCTCGCGCGCACTGCGGTTTTCCTTGCTGGAAATTTCCCGCTCCAATGCTTTCAGGGCGTATTCCATGCGTTGCAGTTCGCCGCGCAGGCTGGCTGCGGCCTCGTCGGCCTGGGCGCGCTCCTGTTGTGCCTGCAGCACGGTGTTGTCGCGGCGGCGTTGCACCAGTGCGTCATATTGCTGGCGCGCTTCGGCAAATTCTGCCGCGCGGGCTGCCAGCTGGGCGCTGGCGCTGTGGCCGGACAATTGCGCCTGCTGGCTGCGGATCAAGGCGGTCAGCTCGTCGCGCTGCTGGCGCAACGGCAACAGGCTCTTCTCGATCTGGCCGCGCTGGTCGCGCAATGCTTCCAGCCGCGCCTTGCCGAAGCGTGCCTGCTCCGGCGCGGCATAGCGGCCGCCACGCCGTTCACGCAGGTAGCCCTGGCGGGTGACCCAGTCTTCGCCGCGCTGCAGCTTGGCGCCGGCTGCGGCATCTTCCACGCGGCGGGTGCGCTCCAGCGTGCGCAGCAGCCATTCCGGCGCGGGCTGGATGAAGCGCACCACTTCCAGCAGTGAGCCGGAAGGGGCGAGCCCGGCAGCCACGCAGTCCGGCACTATGAAGTGGCGGAAACGCTGTTGCTCACCCAGGGCCATTGCCGCCTCGGCATCCTTGTCACGCGTCAGCAGCACGAGATGCGCGAAGGGAGCCAGAACTGCCTCGACGGCGGGCTGCCAGGATGGATCCAGGATTTCCACCACTTCGGCCAGCAGATGGTGCGCAATGCCCGCTTGGTTGAGCGCCTGGCGGAACGATTGCACGTCCTGTGGCTCGGCGCGGCGGCCGGCAGCCAGGTTCTCCAGCATCTCATCGACCTGGCGCAGCTTGTGTTCCTGTTCGGCAATTTTCAGCAACAGCTTGGCGCGTTCTTCTTCACGGCGTTCGATTTCGCGTGCATCGGCCAGTTGCGCGCCATCCGCGGCGGCAGCCTGCTGCTCCAGGCGTTGCTGCTGTTCGACGATGGTTTCCCAGCGCCCCAGCTCACGATTCAATTCGTTCAGGGCGCGCTGCTGGTTCTGCTCGCTTTCATGGGCTGCCTGGCGGCGCAACTCGGTTGCCTCGAGGGCCTGCTGGCGCATTTGCAGCTCGAGTTGCATTTGTTGCCGTTCGACCCGTTTGCTGCGCCATTCGCGGCGCTGCGACTGCAGCGTGCGCCGTGCACTGTCTGCCTCGCGCTGCAGCAGGAAGTGCTCCAGCCGGGGGCGGATCTCGGAAGCCAGCGTGATACGCTCCTGATTGAGGCGTTGCCATTCCAGATAGCGGTTGACCTTCTGCTCGTGCCGCTCCAGGTTGTTGCCCAGCGCTTCCAGCTGGTTCTGCGCGGCATCCAGCTCCTGTGCAGTGTGGGCCTGGTGGTGACGTGCCTCTTCGTAGCGGTCCAGCACCTCCTTGTCGCCAAACACCTGGAACACCAGGTCGAGCAGCTCCTTGTGCGACAGTTCGCACAGCTTGTCGGTCTGCCCCTGTTCCAGCGACAGCACGCGGGCGATGGCCGGTGACAGGCCGGCGCTGTGCAGCACGCGCTGGTAGTCGCGCACGCCGAATTCCTCGCCCTGGGTGACGATGTCCTGCAGGCTGACCTCGCCGTCGGCGATCCAGTATTTGCGCATCCAGTCGCCGCCCTTGCGGTCGATGCGGCAGGCCAGGGTGATCTTGTCCTGCTGGTAGGGCAGGCCGAACGGGCGGTAATTGCCGCCCGGCGGGCGCTGGTTGTCCACCACGCCGCGCAGCCAGCAGAAGTCTTCGCCGTTGCGGCGCACGTAGCGCTTGTAGTCGCGCTTCTTGGAGCAGTCCAGTGCCAGCAGGGTGCGCATGGCATCCAGCAGGGTGGTCTTGCCCGAGCCGTTGGGGCCTGAAATGGTGACGATGGGCGCATCCAGCGGCAGCTTGAAGCTGCGCCAGTAATCCCAGTGGACGGTTTCCAGTTCTATCAGTCGAAACATTATCGGGGTTCCTCATCGCCAGCCGTTTGAGGCTGGGTGCCGCGCTGTTTCAGCAGGTCGGCCAGTGCGCCATTGAGTATGCGCGGCGCCAGCTCGGCATAGTCGAAGGCGAGATCGAGCAACGGGCCTTCGTGGATCACCTTGTTCCTGCGCTCGATGAAGCCGAGGCGGGACAATTGGGGCAGGGCAAATTGCTGCAGGCGCGCCTTGCCGCCCAGCAGCTTGCCGTAATCTTCCAGCAGCACGTTTTCGGGAATGCCGCGCGACACGTCCTGTGCCACATTCGGCTGCTTTATTTCGCCGAACAGGTCGTTCTGGTCATCGCCCTGCGCGGCTGCACCACCCAGCTGGCGTTCGCGCTTGGGCAGGATGATCAGCGCCCACAGGATGACCAGCAGCGCTACCGCATCCTTGGGCAGGGCGAGGTTGTTGGATTGCCAGGCATCGTTCTGCTCGAACACGGCACTCTCGTGCTCGCGGGCCACGGCAACGCCGACATGGGCGGCAAATGGATGCGCCAGCAGGCGCAGGCCGCTGGCTTGCAGGCGCTGCTCCACCTCGTCGCGGAAACCGGCGTCCACCAGCAGGCGGCGCACTTCGGCGTCTTCGCGCGGCAGGTGGCGAAAGGCCAGCAAACGGGCAATCAGGCGCGCGGCGTGGTCCTGGTTCATCGTTGTTTCTCCTGATGCGGTTCGACCGCTTGTGGTTTGGTCGAAAGCAGCTCTATGGTCCCGCCGCTCATGGCGGCGATTTCGTCACGGTTGATGGCTTGCAGTTCCAGGCTCTCGTCCCAGCGCACGCGCAGCGGCAGGCTGGCCAGCGGCGCCAGCTCCGGATCGACGTTCTGCTCGCCGAGGAAGGCCAGTAGCGACAGGCGGTAGGAGGCGGCACTGAAGCTGTCGCCGACGATGCCGTCGGCGAGGTTGAGCGGATCATCCAGGCCGGACAGCAGGCGGGTCAGGGCGGCCAGCTGCGGCGGCGGCTCCAGGGTCACGTCGTCCACATACTCCACCGCGGCTGGTTCGGGCATGGCCGACACGCGGCGTTCGCGCTGTTCACGCGCGAGGAATTCCTCGGTGTTGTCCGCCATCACGTCGGGCAGGATGAATGCGCTTTCCGGTGTATGTGCCAGCAGGGTGGCGGCGAAGCCGGCCAGCTCGTCCACGCTGCGCTGCTTCAGCCAGGCGGCCAGCTCGGAAGAGCTGAGGCCGCCATGCGACAGGTGCACCTGCTGGCGGCTGATTTCGGCCAGCTCGCGCTGGAAGATGGAGGACATGCGGCTGAGGCGCGACTGACGGTTGCCGATCTCCTGCGCCAGGCGCCAGGTGGCGTCGTCCGGGAAGCCATCGGCGTGCAGGTCGCGCATCACCTGGTTGGCCTTGTCCATCCATTGGCGCACCGACTCCAGCTTGCTTTGTGCGGCACGCAGGCGGAATTCGGAGCCGGATTCCACCGCCTGGGAGAATTCTTCCTCCAGCTCGGCCAAGCGTGCCAGCAGATGTGCCAGCGCTTCTGGCGAAACCTTGCCTACCGCCGAGCCGGCGGCAATTTGCGAAGTGAGGAAGCTGAGTTCGCCATGCTGGTCGGTGCCGAACGAGAGCAGGCTGGACAGGGCGGACAGCACCATGCGCCCGGCGGCCGAGAGCTGATACAGGTGACGTTCGGCATCCCACTGCAGCAGCTCGTGCTCGCGCAGGCGGCCGAGTACGGTGTTGAGCTTGGCGGGCTGGATGTAAGAGAAGTGGCTTTGTAGCTCGCGCGGCGTCCATTCCGGAGCGTGCGCGCGCAGGCCGATTTCGCGCAGCACCAAGAGGCGCATCATGACTTCATCGTCGCCGCCGCGGAACAGCGCGATCATCGCGCCGATCAAGGGGCGGGCGGAGAACAGCGGGTGGAACTGTGGCACGTCGGCGGGCGTCACCCCCTCGACGAAAAACTCCGCGAGCCCGCTATCCTCCCGATCCTGCATCAAACGCCCTGTTTCAGGCTGGCTTGGATGACGGGGTCGAGATCACCATCGAGCACCTTCTGGGTATTGGAAATCTCGACGTTGGTGCGCAGATCCTTGATGCGCGACTGGTCGAGCACGTAGGAACGAATCTGGTGGCCCCAGCCGACGTCAGACTTGGTGTCCTCCAGCTTCTGCTGCTCGGCCTGACGTTTGCGCAGCTCGGCTTCGTACATGCGCGATTTCAGCATGGACATCGCTTCGGCGCGGTTCTTGTGCTGCGAGCGGTCGTTCTGGCACTGCACCACGATACCGGTCGGAATGTGGGTGATGCGGATCGCCGAATCGGTCTTGTTGATGTGCTGGCCACCGGCGCCAGAGGCGCGGAAGGTGTCGATGCGCAGGTCGGCCGGGTTGATCTCGACCTCGATGGAGTCGTCGATTTCCGGATAGACAAACAGGCTGGCGAAGGAGGTGTGGCGACCACCCGAAGAATCAAACGGCGACTTGCGCACCAGGCGGTGCACGCCGGTTTCGGTGCGCAGGAAGCCATAGGCATATTCGCCTTCGACCTTCAGTGATGCGCTGCGGATGCCGGCAACATCACCATCCGTTTGTTCCAGAACTTCGACCTTGAAGCCTTTGCGTTCGCAGTACCGGAGGTATTGGCGCAGCAGGATGGAGGCCCAGTCGCAGGCCTCGGTGCCGCCAGCGCCGGCCTGGATATCGATGAAGCAGTTGTTCGGGTCGGCTGGGTTGGAGAACATGCGGCGGAATTCGAGCGCGGCGACGCGCTTCTCGATGTCCTCTACATCGGCAGCGATGCTGTGCAGGCTGTCGTCATCGTTGTCGGCCTGCGCCATCTCGAACAGCTCGGCGGCATCGTCCAGGTCCTGGCCGATCTTGCTCAAGCCCAGCACCACATCTTCCAGCGATTTGCGCTCGCGGCCCAGATCCTGCGCGCGCTTGGCATCGGTCCAGATGCTTGGATCTTCAGCGAGCTGGTTGACTTCGGTCAGGCGTTCCTGTTTGCCATCGAAGTCAAAGATACCTCCGTAGTTCCTGGCTGCGCGCACGCAGGTCCTGAAGGTGGTTGGTGAGGGCGTTGAGTTGTTCAGCTTCCATGGTCTACCTTAATAAATTCGTTTTACGGGCGAATCGCGGCGTCGCGTGCGCGCTCATTCCTCGCCTACCAATCTGGTATGTCTCGTCATTCGCTGTGCGGCTCCTTGCGCTTCATCCCGCAAAACAAATTTCTGAAGGCAGACCAGTTGGCCGGAAAAGAAAAGATTATAGCCGAAAGCGCATCCCCAAGTGAGGCTCAGAGCAGCGCCAGGCCCAGTGCCACGCCGGCGCTCATGGCGGCAAAACCGCTCAGCACCTGCCTGGCCAGCGAGCGGCCGGCGATGAAGAACACCATGCCGAATTTGAGCAGCATGTTGGAGAGGAAGGCGATGGCAATGGCCATCACCGCATCGTTGCCGTGGAGGCTGCCCAGCTGGTAAAGGCGCAGGCTGGACAGCGTGATCGCATCCACATCGGTCAGGCCGGAAATCGCCGCCACCGCAAACAGGCCCCTGTTGCCGGCAAGGTCGCTCAACCAGGCCGAGCCCAGCAGTACCACCACGTACATCAGCGCGAAGCCCAGCGCGGCGGGGATTTCGGTAGGGTTGGTGCTGCTCGGACGTGGCAGGTCCTCGCTGCTGATCAGCCTGCGCCAATTGATCAGGATTGCCACGATGCCGAAGGCCAGGCCTATGCCCATGGGACGCAACAGGGCGGGCAGCAGGGCCGGGGAGATGACGCTGCTCACCACCAGCAGGCGCAAGAGCACGACCTGGCTGGCAATCAGGATGACGGCGGCCGACAGGTTCACCATGCTCTCATTGTTGCGGCCGTGTTTGGCATAGGCCAGGGTGGTGGCAGTGCTGGACACCAGGCCGCCCAGGAAGCCCAGCAGCGGGGGGCCGTAGCGGTGTCCGGTCCATTGCAGGGCGACATAACCGGCCAGGCTCAGGCCCGAGATCAGCACCACCATCAGCCAGGTCTGATGAGGGTTGAATGCGCCATAGGGGCCGTAGCTCTGGTTGGGCAATACGGGCAACACGACAAAGGTGAGCACCAGGAATTGCAGCACGGACAACAAGTCGTGTCGCGTCAGGCGCTGTGTCATGCCGTGCAGTTCGGGTTTGAAATAGAGCAGGATGGTGATGGTGACGGCGAGCATGACGGCCAGTTGTGCCTGTCCGTACCAGATAAGCGCGCCCAGCCCATAACACAGCAGCAGGGCGGCCACCGTGGTGGTGCCCGGGTCCAGATCCTCGCCGGGATTGCTGAAATAGGCGGCGATGATCATGGCGCCGACAACCAGCAGGCCGGCGGCCAGCAGCCAGGGCGAGCCGGTCTTGCTGGAAAGTACGGCGATCAGGGTGCCAAACAGCGCCACCAGCGCGAAGGTACGCAACCCGGCCTTGGCGGACGGATTGCGCTCGCGTTCCAGGCCAATCAGCAGGCCGATGGCCAGGCTGGTGAGAAATTGCGGCAGCGCTTCAATGCCGTTGATCTGCAAGAACGAGTTTTCCATGAGCCGCTCCCGTAGTGGCGTTATCCGGCTGCCTGCCAGTGCCGGACGATGAGTTGCAGACTGGTCTTGCCATTGTATTCGTTGACACCGAGGCTGAATACCGCGCGGATGGAGTCGGGCAGCGGATCGGTACTGAAGAAGTGCATGGCCTCGTAACTTGTGCGCCCTGCAGCAAGTTTCAATTTGAGGTGTTTTTCGCCCACCACGCGCTGGCTTTCCACGCCGAAGATGCCGTCGAACAGTGGCTGCGGGAAGGCTTGTCCCCACACCTGCTGTTCAAGGGTGCGCGCCACGTCGATGTTGAAATCGCTCTGCTCCAGCGCGCCATCGGTCTCGATGATGCGGGTCAGGTCTGCCGGGGTCAGCAGGCTCTGCGCCACGTCCTCGAAGGCCTGCTGAAAAGCCGGGAAATCGTCCTCGCGCAAGCTCAGTCCAGCCGCCATGGCATGGCCGCCGAATTTCTGCAGCAGGTGAGGGTGGCGCTTGGCCACCAGATCCAGCGCATCGCGCAGGTGCAGGCCGGGAATGCTGCGACCGGAGCCTTTGAGTTCGCCGGTCTGGGCGCGTGCAAAGGCAATCACCGGCCGATGAAAGCGATCCTTCAGGCGCGAGGCGAGGATGCCGATCACGCCCTGGTGCCAGCTGTCGTCGAACAGCGCCAGGCTGTAGCCGGCGCTGGGGTCCACCTTTTCCAGTGCGGCCAGTGCGGCCTGCTGCATGTCGGCCTCTATGCTGCGGCGCTCCTGGTTGAGCGCATCCAGTTTGGCGGCGATCTCGTCGGCCTCTGCCGCATCGTCGCTGAGCAGGCACTGGATGCCGAGGCCCATGTCTTCCAGGCGGCCGGCTGCATTCAGGCGCGGCCCCAGGATGAAGCCCAGCTCATAGGCTGAGGCCTGCGCAGGCAGCTTGCGCGCCACGCGCAGCAAGGCCTGGATGCCGGCACAGGCGCGGCCTGCGCGGATGCGCTGCAGGCCTTGCTGCACGAGGATGCGGTTGTTGTCGTCCAGCCGCACCACGTCGGCCACGGTGCCGAGTGCCACCAGGTCGAGCAGGTGGCCCAGGTTGGGTTCGGGCTGGGTGCTGAAGGCGCCACGCTTGCGCAGCTCGGCACGCAGCGCCAGCAGCACGTAGAACATCACGCCGACGCCGGCGAGGTTCTTGCTCGGGAAAGTGCAGCCCGGCTGATTCGGGTTCACGATGCAGCGCGCGTCTGGTAGGGTGTCGCCGGGCAGGTGATGGTCAGTCACCAGTACCTCGATGCCCAGACGCTTCGCCTCGGCGACACCTTCCACGCTGGCGATGCCGTTATCCACGGTGACGATGATGTCGGGACTGGATTGCGCAGCCAGTTGCACGATTTCTGGAGTGAGGCCGTAGCCGTATTCGAAGCGGTTGGGCACGATGTAATCGATCTGCGCGCCCAGCGCACGCAAGCCGCGCACCCCCACCGCGCAGGCTGTGGCGCCATCGGCATCGTAGTCGGCCACGATCAGCAAGCGGCGTTTGGCCGCGATGGCATCGGCCAGCAGGCCAGCCATGGTTTCGGCGCTTTTAAGTTGCGTGAAGGGTAGCAACTGGTTGAGGCCGGTCTCCAGCTGCGCCATGCGTTCGATGCCGCGCGCCGCATAGATGCGCGCCAAGAGGCCGGGCAGGCCGCTGGCTGCCAGCGTGTTGGCCGCGTCGGAGGGATAAGGGCGCTGAACGATTTCTGTCATGCTGAGGAGTATTGACGACTTGTGGATTAGCGGGCGAGTTTAGCAGACTCGCTTCCCCTCAAGGCATCGCGCGCTGGCATCAGTGGGCTGTAATGGCCGCTGCAGATCATGTATTGCAAAAACAGCATATTCTCATTCAGCGCCAATTTAGGATAGAATGCCGCCCATTTTCCAGAAAACCAGCAGGCATAATCGTGGCGTTGATTGTTCAGAAATACGGTGGTACTTCAGTAGGCAGCCCGGAGCGCATCAAGAATGTGGCGCGCCGCGTGGCCAAATACAAGGCGCAGGGACATCAGGTGGTCGTGGTGGTTTCCGCCATGAGCGGCGAGACCAACCGTCTGCTCGGTCTGGCAAGGGAAATCCAGGCCCACCCCGATCCGCGCGAACTCGATGTGGTGGTCTCCACCGGCGAGCAGGTGACCATCGGTCTGCTCTCCATGGCGCTGATAGCCGAAGGCATGAAGGCCAAGAGCTACACCGGCGCCCAGGTCAAGATTCTGACCGACAGCTCCTTCACCAAGGCACGCATCGTCAGCATCGATGAAGAGAGTATCCGCTCCGACCTTGGCAACGGCTATGTGGTCGTCGTGGCGGGTTTCCAGGGCATAGACGAGGAAGGCAACATCACCACGCTGGGCCGTGGCGGTTCGGATACCACCGGTGTGGCGATTGCCGCCGCGCTGCGCGCGGATGAGTGCCAGATCTATACCGACGTGGATGGCGTGTACACCACCGACCCGCGCATGGTGCCGGAAGCGCGCCGCCTGAAGACCATCACCTTCGAAGAAATGCTGGAGATGGCCAGCCTGGGTTCCAAGGTGTTGCAGATCCGCTCGGTAGAGTTTGCAGGCAAATACAAGGTTAAATTGCGTGTGCTGTCCAGCTTCGAGGAAGAGGGCGATGGCACATTGATCACGTTTGAGGAAGATACAAAAATGGAACAGGCAATCATTTCAGGCATAGCCTTCAACCGCGATGAAGCGAAGATTACCGTGATCGGCGTGCCGGACAAGCCTGGTATTGCGTACCAGATCCTCGGCCCGGTGAGCGAAGCCAACATCGACGTCGACATGATCATCCAGAACGTGGGCGTGGACGGCGCAACTGACTTCTCGTTTACCGTGCATCGCAACGAGTTCGCCAAGGCCATGGACATCCTGAAGAACCAGGTGCAGAAGCACATCGGCGCGCGCGACGTGATCGGCGACAACAAGACCGCCAAGGTCTCTGTGGTCGGTGTAGGCATGCGTTCCCACGTCGGCATCGCCAGCAAGATGTTCCGTACTCTGGCCGAAGAGGGCATCAACATCCAGATGATCTCCACCTCCGAAATCAAGATTTCCGTGGTGATTGACGAGAAGTATCTGGAGCTGGCCGTGCGTGTTCTGCACAAAGCATTCAATCTCGATCAGGAAAATGCATAAATAGTTTGACCAGAACGCCTTCTACCAGTATTATTCGCGGCCTTCGGAGAGATGGCCGAGAGGTCGAAGGCACTCCCCTGCTAAGGGAGCATACGAGACTAAAACTTGTATCGAGGGTTCGAATCCCTCTCTCTCCGCCAGAGTAGTAAAAAGTTAACAACGCGCCCGTAGCTCAGCTGGATAGAGTACTTGGCTACGAACCAAGGGGTCAGGAGTTCGAATCTCTTCGGGCGCGCCATATTTCAAGGCTTACAGCGATGTAGGCCTTTTCATTTCTGGCTTTGTGCGCTAGGCGAACCATTCCGCACAAGCCAGCCCTGGACTGGCGCGAGCCTTCTCGTCGCAGACAATCAATGCATGCTCAACAGGTTACCACCTGATCGAGCAGAACACTTAAAGGCATGTCCAGCC
>DATDDN010000178.1:0-31341 GCA_036523795.1 Gallionellaceae bacterium
ATTTCCTTCTTTTGGCCGTCTTCTGCTTGGGGAAGCCGGGAATGCCCTGCAGGTATTTCTCGCCGATCAGCTTGCTCTCTTCGTGCAGGAATTCCAGAAATGCCTGCGCGACCACCGAGAGCTGTTTGTCCTTGGGGTAGGCCAGGTACCAGTGACGGCGGATGGGAAAATCCTGCACATCCAGAATGACCAGCTCGTTGCTGTTGCGCTCCAGCGCCAGGGTGTGCGCGGACAGCACGGCGATGCCCAGCCCGCCGGCAACCGCCTGCTTGATCGCTTCGTTGCTGCCGAGTTCCATCCTGACCTTGAGTTTCAGTCCACGCTCCTCGAAAAAATGTTCGGTGGCGAGGCGGATGCCGGAACCGGGTTCACGCATCAGGAATGACTCCTCGGCCAGCCGCTGCGGCGGAATGTTCTTTTCCTTGACCAGCACATGGTTGCTGGGCGCGATCACCACCAGCGGATTTTCCAGGAAGGGCTCGGATGTGATGTCCAGATGGTCGGGCGGCGTGCCGAGCACATAGAGGTCATCCTGGTTGTCGGCCAGGCGCTGCAGCACGCGCTCGCGATTCGTCACCTTGAGCGACACGTCGATGCCCGGATAACGCTGGCAGAACAGGCCGAGCAGACGGGGTACGAAATACTTGGCCGTGGTGATCACGGCTATGCGCAGTTTGCCCGCCTTCACGCCCTTCATGTCCGATACCATCATCTCGAAGCGTGCCAGTCCGTCAAAGATTTCCCTGCATACCTTGAGCAGCTCCTGCCCCGTGTCTGTCAGGTAGATGCGCTTGCCCACCTGTTCCAGCAGGGGCTGGCCGACGATCTCGGTGAGCTGCTTGAGCTGGATGGAAACGGTGGGCTGGGTCAGGTACAGCTCTTCGGCCGCACGGGTGTAGCTGAGGTTGCGCGCGACCGACTCGAACACCTTGAGCTGGCGCAGCGTGGCATTTTTCATCATGGCTGGGTATCCGCTGAACTATAGATAATAGTCTATCGTTAGTATCGAAAATTACAATTATCTTTTATGGTTTGTCACTCCTATAGTGCCAACACGCTCTTCCGAGCCACAAGTCTTCCATAGCGATATTGATGGTGGAGGATACATGATCAATCTGATGACAAGGAGCTTGCAATGGCAGCCAAGACCTACAACGCCGGTGTAAAGGAATACCGACAAACCTACTGGACACCGGAATACACTCCGGCTGATACCGACATTCTCGCCTGTTTCAAAATTACCCCTCAGCCCGGTGTGGATCGTGAAGAAGTCGCTGCCGCCGTGGCTGCCGAATCTTCCACCGGCACCTGGACCACAGTGTGGACAGACCTGCTGACCGACCTGGATTACTACAAGGGCCGCGCTTACCGCATCGAAGACGTGCCCGGCGACGATACCTGCTTCTACGCTTTCGTGGCCTATCCGATCGACCTGTTCGAAGAAGGTTCGATGGTCAACGTGCTGACCTCCCTGGTCGGCAACGTGTTCGGCTTCAAGGCGCTGCGCGCACTGCGTCTGGAAGACGTGCGCTTCCCGATCGCTTACGTGAAGACCTGTGGCGGTCCTCCCCACGGCATCCAGGTTGAGCGCGACGTGATGAACAAGTACGGTCGTCCTCTGCTGGGCTGCACCATCAAGCCCAAGCTCGGTCTGTCCGGCAAGAACTACGGCCGTGCCGTCTACGAGTGCCTGCGCGGTGGCCTGGACTTCACCAAGGACGACGAGAACGTCAACAGCCAGCCGTTCATGCGCTGGAAGCAGCGTTTCGATTTCGTGCAGGAAGCCACCGAAAAAGCGCAGCGCGAAACCGGCGAGCGCAAGGGCCACTACCTGAACGTGACCGCACCGACACCGGAAGAGATGTACAAGCGTGCCGAGTACGCCAAGGAAATCGGCGCACCGATCATCATGCACGACTACCTGACAGGCGGCCTGACAGCCAACACCGGCCTGGCCAACTGGTGCCGCGACAACGGCATGCTGCTGCACATTCACCGCGCGATGCACGCCGTGCTCGACCGCAACCCGCACCACGGTATCCACTTCCGCGTGCTGACCAAGGTGCTGCGTCTGTCCGGTGGTGACCATCTGCACTCCGGCACCGTCGTGGGCAAGCTGGAAGGCGACCGCGAAGCGACACTGGGCTGGATCGACATCATGCGCGACAGCTTCATCAAGGAAGACCGCAGCCGCGGCATCTTCTTCGACCAGGATTTCGGCTCCATGCCTGGCGTGATGCCGGTTGCCTCCGGTGGTATTCACGTGTGGCACATGCCAGCGCTGGTAACCATCTTCGGTGATGATTCCGTTCTGCAGTTCGGCGGCGGTACGCTGGGTCACCCATGGGGCAACGCCGCGGGCGCGGCAGCCAACCGCGTGGCGCTGGAAGCCTGCGTGGCCGCGCGCAACCAGGGCGTGGCCGTAGAGAAGGAAGGCAAGACCATCCTGACCGACGCCGCCAAGTCCAGCCCGGAACTGAAAATCGCCATGGAAACCTGGAAAGAGATCAAGTTCGAGTTCGACACCGTGGACAAACTGGACGTGGCTCACAAGTAATCTTGCGATCTCCGGACGCGCAACGGCGTTTAGGAAGCCACAACAAATCAATTTTGAAAGGATGAATCATGAGCGAAGTAATGGATTACAAATCGCGTGTGTCTGACCCGGCAAGCCGCAAGTTCGAAACCTTCTCCTACTTGCCGGCAATGAGCGCAGACCAGATCAAGAAGCAGGTGCAGTACCTGGTTTCCAAGGGCTGGAACCCGGCCATCGAGCACACCGAGCCGGAGCACCTGATGGACTCCTACTGGTATATGTGGAAGCTGCCGATGTTCGGCGAAACCGACGTGACCAAGGTGCTGGCCGAAGCCGAAGCCTGCCACAAGGCCAACCCGAATAACCATGTGCGTCTGATCGGCTATGACAACTTCAGTCAGTCCCAGGGCGCTGCCATGGTGATCTTCCGCGGCAAGACAGTTTAAGTCTGACCCGCAGTTGCAGCCTGCCGTGCCCACACGCACGGCAGGTGGCAGCACCGGACCGCAAGCGTCGTCGCGACGGCGCTTCCGCCCCTGTGTTGAACGACAGATGGAGATAGACATGAGCGACATCATCAAGCAGTACAAGATCGAGAAACAACCTTACTACCGCCCGGTTGCCGACGAGGTAGAGCTGTTCGAGGCCGCTTACTCCGTGCGCATGCCGATGATGTTGAAAGGCCCGACCGGCTGCGGCAAGACGCGCTTTGTCGAATACATGGCGCACAAGCTGGGCAAGCCGCTGATCACCGTGGCCTGTAACGAGGACATGACCGCCTCCGACCTGGTTGGTCGCTTCCTGCTCGATGCCAGCGGCACCCGTTGGCAGGATGGCCCGCTCGCCATCGGCGCCCGCCACGGCGCCATCGTCTATCTGGACGAAGTGGTCGAGGCGCGCCAGGACACCACCGTGGTGATCCATCCGCTCACCGACAACCGCCGCGTGCTGCCGCTGGAAAAGAAGGGCGAGCTGGTTACAGCCCACCCGGATTTCCAGATCGTGATCTCCTACAACCCGGGCTATCAGTCTTTGATGAAGGATCTGAAGCAGTCGACCAAGCAGCGTTTCGGCGGCCTCGACTTCACCTACCCGGCGCATGACATTGAAACCGAGATCGTGACGCATGAGGCCGGCGTGACGACCGAGGTGGCCGGCAAGCTCGTGTCCATCGCCGAGCGTTCGCGCAACCTGAAGGGTCACGGCCTGGACGAGGGCTTGTCCACCCGCATGCTGATCTATGCCGGCAGCCTGATCAAGAAGGGCGTGGCACCGCAGGCAGCCTGCCGCGTGGCCCTGGTGCGTCCGATCACCGACGATCCGGACATGCGCGATGCGCTGGACGCTGCGGTTACGACGTTCTTCTAGTCGTCAGCAATCAGTCGCCAGTTTGCGAGATGCAGCTGTGCTGCGGGTGTTGCTGAAAATTATTGATTGAGAGCCAAGCCATGTCGATCAAACTCGAAGACTATACCGAATTGCTGGAAGGTCTGTCCGAGCACACACGCACTGTGCTGGAGGCCAACTGGCATGACGCAACCAAGGTTTTTTCGCCGCGCGGCCTGGATAACTACCTGAAGGGCGTGTCGGCGATTCGCGGCCTGGGTCGGGGCGACTCGCTGGTCGAGACCTGGATCGAGGAAGCCCCTCGCGTCGCCAAGGAAGTGGGCGAGGATGTGGTTGGCGATCTGGCCACCGCTGCATTGATGATGGCCTCCAAGACTTCCGGCGCCGTCATCGAGATGCTGCTGGCCTCGGCCGCCACCGCCGCCAACCGCCTGGGCGACGGCCAGCTGTTCCTTAATTACCTGCAGTTCATCAACACCCTGCTGGCGCAGGCGCCGCGCGGCGTGCGCCCGATGCTGGAGAAGCTGGAGACGCTGTTCCAGCACCTGACCCTGGGCGGCCTGCGCCGCTGGGCGCTGTGGGGCGCGCATGCGCACCGCACCAACTACGAAGAGCAGATCAAGTATTTCGGGCTGGAGACCAAGGAGTCGCTGGCCATGCTGCAGAAGGAGCGCAAGGGTACCCTGCTGGTGGACGTGCAGCGCCGCATCAATATGTACCTGCGCGCCCTGTGGGCACGCGACTTCTTCATGCGTCCCACCTCCGGCGACTTCGAGACGCGCGAAGGTTACCGTCCGTATATCGAGGACTACCTGCTGCATTTGCCGGATGCGTACGATGACTTCAGCGTGGAAGGCAGGGAGGCGGTGCCCGGCCTCGAGCTGTATCGCGCCACCGCAGCGCATTGTGCCGCCCACGTGGTGGAAACCCAAGTGCCGATTTCGGCCGAGGCGCTCAATCCGCTGCAGATGGCGGTGATCTCGGTGATTGAGGATGCGCGCGTGGAAGCCCTGTCGATCCGCCGCTTCCCCGGCCTCAAGCAGCTGTGGAGCCAGTTCCACACGGCCACCCCGGCGCAGTCGACGACAGTGGGCGATTTCCTCAACCGTCTGGCGCGCGCGTTGCTGGACGACAGCTACCAGGACAGCGATCCGTGGGTGGCCGAGGGGCGCGCGCTGTTTGCTGCCGCTCAGGACCGGCTGGACACCAACACCACCTCGTGGGACATCGGTGTGCAGCTGGCGCACAGCCTGAGCCAGAAGCGCATCGCCTTCAATCCGCGCAGCGACCTGCTGACCGCGCCATATCGTGACGACAACCGCTATTTCTGGGCGTTCGAGGAATTCGACTTCGACAAGGCGGCCAGTGCCGGCTACGAGTCGGTCAAGCAGGTGCGCAAGTGCGTCAACGTGATGGAGATGGCCAACGAGATCGATGTGGAAACGGCCGGTGACGATGCCGAAGAAATCTGGGTGCTGGGCACCGAGCTGTTCCCGTATGAAAACATCGGCGACCAGTATGGCGGCGCCAAGTCCTTCAACGAGACCGAAGGCAGGGAGCCGATGTCCGATCCGTTCCACTATTCGGAATGGGACTACCAGATCCAGCTGGAGCGCCCGGCCTGGGCCACCGTGCTGGAAAAGCGCGCCAAATCGGGCGACCTGCAGGTGATCAACGACATCGCCGCGCAATACAAGCGCGAGATCCATCGCATGAAGTTCCTGCTCGATGCGATGCAGCCGCAGGGCGTGCAGCGTATCCGCAAGCTGGAGGACGGCGACGAGATCGACATCAATGCCGCCATCAACGGCTTCACCGACATCCGTCTGGGCAACCAGCCGGACCCGCGCATCATGATGCGCTCGGTGCGCAAGACGCGCGACTTCTCCATCCTGGTGCTGCTCGACCTGTCCGAGTCCACCAACGAGAAGGTGCAGGGGCAGGACTACTCGGTGCTCGACCTGACCCGCCAGGCCTGCGTGTTGCTGTCGGATGCCATCTCCAAGGTGGGCGATCCGTTCGCCATCCATGGCTTCTGTTCGGACGGGCGCCACAACGTGGAGTATTACCGCTTCAAGGATTTCGACCAGCACTGGAATGAAGAGCCCAAGGCCAGATTGGCGGGCATGAGCGGGCAGCTGTCCACCCGCATGGGCGCCGCCATCCGCCATGCCGGCCACCACCTCAAGCTGCAGCGCTCGGCGAAGAAGCTGCTGATCGTGATCACCGACGGTGAGCCGGCCGACGTCGACGTGCGCGACCCGCAATACCTGCGCTACGACACCAAGAAGGCGGTGGAAGATGTCGCCAAGCAGGGCGTGATCACCTACTGCATGAGCCTGGACCCGCGCGCCGACAATTACGTCAGTCGCATCTTCGGGCAGAAGAATTACATGGTGGTCGACCACGTGGAAACTCTGCCGCAGAAGCTGCCGCTGCTGTATGCCGGGCTGACCCGCTGAAGCTGTGGTCTAATTACGCTACTCAGCCATGATCGGGAAACCGCAATGAAAGACAATTGTTACGTTGGATTCAATAATGACAAGCATGGCATGACCCAGCTTGGCCGGGTTGTGCTGGACGGGTGGCTGTTCGGCTTCCTGCCGGAGAGCGAAGACTGCACCGGCTGGGAAATCGGGCGCATGCAGACGCTGATGGACCAAGTGGAGAAGGAGTGGGACAAGTACGGCAACCTGCCCAGCCGATTGCCTGAGGAGCTGCGCCAGCGCCATACCGCGCTGTATGAGCGCGCCATGAGCAGCGCGCGCAAGAGGGGTTGGGACCCGGAATTAGGCGAGGATGACTAATCGCTCGAAGGTGTGCGCGCTGGAAACTTGATCACGCGCGCATCGCCGTCGAAGTGCTCCTTGGCGGCCAGTGCCTGCAGGGCGCGGGAAAATTCGCCCTGCAGGCGGTTCATCTGTTGTGCGGCTTCCGGCGTGTAGTAGCAGGCGTCGTAGGCCACCGGCTCATTCAGCGCCGTGCGCGCCTGGGGATGGAAGTGGCGCCAGGCGATGTCCACCCAGCATTTGCGCATGCCGTCGAGGAACACGATTTCCTCCGCGTCGGCGATGGCCAGGTATTGCATGGAACGGATGGGCACGAACAGGCTGCCGTTGGGGCAGCGCGCCAGCAGGGTCTGCACCAGGTTGTAGGTGGCGGCGGGCAGGGTACGCGCTTCGCGTGCCAGCTCTTGATCGCGGTAGCAGGTGATTTCCATGGCAAAATTGTAATCAAGCTGAACTGACTGGTCAGCTTTATTTTAGAAAAAGACCGCATAAAAAATAATTCTATTCGAGGAGACCCCGTAATGACGAAAGCAAACAACAAGGTTCTGGTCGGCATCCTGACCGGCAGCCCCAACGACCTGCCCACCGTGGTAAAGGTGCGCGACACCCTGAGCGATCTGGGCATCGCCAGCGAAATCGTGGTGGCTTCCGCCCACCGCACGCCGGACAAGGTGCTGAACTACATCGAACGCGCGCACAAGGAAGGCGTACAGGTGCTGATCGGCTGCGCCGGCGTGGCTGCCCATCTGGCCGGGGTGATCGCCGGCCATACCCGTTTGCCCGTGATCGGCCTGCCCCTGTCCGGTGGCGTGATGTCCGGCCTGGATGCCCTGCTGTCCACCGTGCAGATGCCGCCCGGCGTGCCCGTGGCGACCGTGGCCGTGGATGGCGCCAAGAATGCCGCCATGCTCGCCGCGCGCATCCTGGCGCTGCAGGATCCGGCCATCGACAGGGCGCTGGCCGATGCCGCCAGGAAAGAGCGCGTCCGCTACGACCAGACTGCCGACGAAGCGCTGGCCAAGCTGAGCGCCAAGAAATAGGAATTCATCATGCCTCTCGTTCACCTGGCTGACATGGTCAATCACGCATACCGCCACAATTACGCGGTGGGGGCGTTTGGCGTGGGCAACCAGGATTTTCTCGAAGGCGTGATGAAGGCGGCTGAAGCCAGCCGCGCTCCGGTCATTCTGAATCTGATCGAGTCGCATTTCTCGGTGCATGATTTCGATCCTTTTGTCCCGGCTGTGGTCGCGATGGCGCGGCGCGCCACCGTGCCCGTGGCAATCAACTTCGATCACGGCACGAGCCTCGCTGCAGCAGAGCACGCCATTTCTGCCGGCTGCAACGCGATCATGGTGGATACTTCGGCGCTGCCATTCTCGGAGAACCTGCGCTACACCCGGGAAATTGTCAGCATGGCCCATGCGTGTGGCGTCGCGGTCGAGGGTGAGCTGGGCTACGTGCCCGGTGTGGAAGGCGAGAGCGTGCAAGAGCACCCGGGCGAGCTGGCCTACACCTCGGCAATCGAGGCCAAGGCCTTTGTCGAGCGCACCGGCGTCGATTGCCTGGCGGTATCCGTCGGCACCGTCCATGGCAGGATGAAAGGCAAGCCCAAGCTGGATTACAGCCGGCTGGCGAAAATACATGAAGCGGTGGACATACCTCTGGTCATTCACGGCGGCACCGGTCTGACCGAAGAGCAATACCGTCGCCTGATTTCTCATGGCGTGGCCAAGATCAATTACTACACCGGCCTGGTAGACGTGGCCGGGCAGCGCGTACGGGACAATGCGGATGCAGGGAAAGGGCGCGGATATGGCGCCTTGCTGGCAGGGGTCAGGGATGTGGTGCGTGACGAGGCTGAAAGACTCATTCGTATCTGGGGCAGCGGCGGGCGCGCGGCCGAAGTCCTGGCACAATGCCGACCATGGCAGGAGGTGGAACATGTCGTGTTGTATAACGCAGCCAGCGGCCAATCGGACAACGAGGTGGTTTCCATCATGCGTGAAGGACAGGAGTCGATAAAAGCGATTCCTGGCGTGCGCAACATTCGCATCGGCCGATCCCTGCAGCAGGACGGAAAATATCACTACTGCTGGCTGGTGACACTGACCGGGCAGCAGGCCATCGAGTCCTACCAGAACCATCCCGCACAGCACGAGTTTGCCAACAAGGTATTCCGATCGTTCGCGGCGGACCGCCTCAAGCTGGATTTCAAAGAGATCTGACCATCGCTGGACGTCACCATCCGCAGCACCGGGGCAGGCTGCGAACGCAATTGTTCCCAGATAACCTTGCGATCCCTGTGGAATGACGCGTTTCCAGCCGTCCAACGCGCCAGCGACCCGGACCAATTGGTTTAAAATACGCTCTTTGGCAATCAACACTGAACAAGAGCATGAGCGAATCCCTCAACAGTAGCACCACACCCATTCCCGCAATCAACGACGGCCTCACCCCGGAAGAACGCGAGGGCCTGCATCAGCTCCTGCAGGACAAGCTGAACGAGCTGGCACAGCTGGAACAGGACAAGCAGCTGGCGAACGCCAGCCCGCTGGTGCGCGCGCGTCTGCAGCTGGACATCGCCGAGGCGCTGAACGCGCTCGAGCGCAAACCCGAGGCCTGGACGCTGGCGCGGGATGCCTTCAATGCTGCGCTGAAGCAGTCCGCCTGGCAGGACGCCGTGGAAGCCTGCGACGTGCTGTTCCAGACCGAGCAGGAAGATTCGATTGCCGCGCTGTGCATGGGCATCTGGCTGTCGATCACCTTCCCGGTCGATCCAGAGCTGACGCTGACAATGCTGATCCACTTCGTTGATTCCTCGCCCGGCACTTCCGACGCCACTGCGCTGGCAGCCATCACCGGCCGCTACGTGGTGGACCTGCGCGCCAGCGACGAGCAGCACGAGAGCCAGAGCTTCCTCGCCGACAACCTGATCTCCATGGTGGCCAAGCGCCACAGCAACGTGAAGGACCAGGAAGGCATGGACAAATGGCTGACGCGCCTGGAGCTGCGCAAGCCGGAAGTGTTCCTGCCGCGCTTTGCCGAGGTGATCAATACGTTAGTCGGTGACAAGTGGTGGTTCGACCGCGACGAGTTGCGCAGCAGCTTGCCAGATTAGTTGCGGTTTTGTGGGTGCTTCATTAACTGGACAGGAGATGAATCATGAAGAAACTGATATCGCTGTTTGCATTGCTGGCTGCTGGCTCTTTTTCTGCATTGACATGGGCCGAGGACGCGTCGGTCAAATTCCTCTCTCCGACTGACGGTGCAAAGCTGGACGCCATGGCGGTCAACAAGGTCAGCTACGAGGTGGTGCCCGGCCCCAGGGGCGACCATGTTCACTTTTACGTCGATGGCAAGGAAGCGGCAATACTGCGCCAGCTCAAGGGTAGTTACACCCTGGAAACGCTGGCGCCTGGCAAACACGAGCTGTGCATCAAGGTGGTCGACAAGGGCCACACGCCGATAGGCGTGCAGCAATGCATTAACGTCACCGCGGAATAGCGCATGGTGGACCTGCAGAACCTGAGCTATGCCGGCGTGCAGGTGGCGCATAACTTCGGTGCGGTGGCAGTGGTCGGCGGGCCCGCATTGCTGCTGCTGGCCGGCGCTTCGCAATCGGCGCTGCAGCGCAGGGTGGCCTGGCTGGTGGGGGGCGGCTGGCTGCTGCAGATACTGAGCGGTGCCGGCTTCGGCGTGGTCAGCTTCATCGGCTACGGCAGCCTGCCGGATATCCATGGCATTGCCATCGCGGCGCTGTATATCAAGGTGCTGTGTGCGCTGGCCGGGCTGGTCACGGCCCTGGCACTGCTGGGCAAGGCAGGCGTCTGGAGCGAGCGGCGTCGCGCCCATGTCTGGCAACTTCTGCTGGGCCTGGGCTTCACGGCATTAACGGCCGCCGCATTCCTGCGCTGGTTTTCCTGATCGGTTCAGGCACCCAGCAATTCATCCAGCCAGATTTTCCAGAACCGGTATTTGTGCCGCAGGCGTTCCGCATGGGGCGGAACGTCGATGTGCGTAGCGGCGGGCGCGTCCGGCTCCTGGCCAGCCGCCAGCATGGCCGCGCCCAGCAGGCTGGCATCATGCTGCTGCAGATGCAGCACGGGCGCCGGCGCACAGGCGGCGATGCCCTGCTGCAAACAGGCCAGATCCGACAAGCCGCCCGACACATAGATGTTGCCAATACCTGTCCCTGCCTGAAAATCCTCCAGTATCCGGCATACCCGGAAAATGATCCCTTCCAGCAGCAGCGCCGCCTGCTCGCGCGGTGTTCGCCCGCTTACCGGTCCGGAAAAATGCAGGCCCGGCTCGCTGCGGAAATACGGTGCGCCCAGCCCGCTGGGCTCGGCCACGCAGTAGATGTCGTTGCTCGCCAGATCGTCCACGCAGCACTGGTCCACCGGATGACCTGCCAGCGCGCTGGCGATGGAATTGAGCGTGCCTTCCACGGCGACGCGCGGTGCGGTGCTGCCATCCTGGTACACCAGGGTGCGCAGGTAGCCGGCAGGCGGCGCTTCATCGGTGTCGAGATAGCGGATGACAAAGCCGCCGGTGCCCAGGTTGACCAGCACATCGCGGCTGTGTGTGCCGATGCCGGTCAGCAGCGCGGCGGACTGGTCGGCCACGCTGGCTTGCAGGGTGAGGCCATTCTGCAAGGCGAGATTGAGGCCAACGGAGGGGCGGATACGGGGCAGGGCGGTCTGCGGAATGCCGAACAGCGCACACAGCTGTGGCGACCATTGCTGCGTGGCGATGTCCAGCAGCTGGGTGCGTGCGGCCATGGAGACATCGGTGACGTACTGCTGGCCGCCGCTCCAGCGCCAGATCAGGAAGCTGTCCAGCGTGCCGATGCACCATTCACCGCTGTCGAGCCGGCTCTTCCAGGCCGGGTGTTGCTGCAGCAGCACGCGCAGCTTGGGCGCCAGGTAATAGGGGGTGAGGCGCAGGCCGGTGAGCTGCTGGATACGTTCTTCGTGCTCGCGCAGCGCCGCGCAGCTGGCAGCGCCGCGATTGTCCTGCCAGGAAATCAGCGGCGTGACCGGCTTGCCGCTGCTGCGCTCCCACAGCAGGAAAGTGGAGCGCTGGCTGCACATGCCCAGAGGCGGTGCTGCATCGGTTTGTGCGCGGCACTGCGCCAGCACCTGTTCCGCCACCTGTGCGTAGGCAAGCGCATCGCCCTCACGCACACCGTTGCTGCCGTGCAGCGCCGGTGCGGGCAGGGCTGTGGCATGCAGCAGCGTGCCGTGCCGGTCGAGCAAGGCGGCCTTCACCGCCGTGCTGCCCAGGTCGAGGGCAATGGCCGAGATCAGGGCGTCAGCCATCGCTGTGCGCACAGCTCCACTTCGCGTGCCTGCCTGGCCTCATCCCAGCCCAGCACGGCTGCCACGCGATTGGCCAGGCTATGCAGTTGAGTCGCATCCAGCCTGGCCAGGATCAGCAGCGGCAGGCGGCGGCGCAGCAGGTCATCCAGCCGCACCACCATTTCGCCCTGTGCACAGAACAGCAGGTCGGCGTAAATGAACGGCAGCTCGGGCAGGATGCGTTGCGCCAGGCTGGCGTCGCCCCAGATAAGCTGGAGTACGCCCGCCGTGCGTGTGCCATGGCGGCGCTGCAGCCAGTGCGCGCTTTCCGCATCGATGCCCAGCGCGGCAGCCTGCGCCAGCGTGCGTGCATGCCACGGCGTGAAATCTTCTGCCGGTGCCCACGGAAAGGGCCTTGCGCTTGTGGCACAGGGAATGCTGCGGCCGAGTTGCGCGCATACGGTGTCGACGATGACCGCGGCGTCTTCGCGTGCCGAGGTGAGCTTGCCGCCGATGGAATAGTGCGTGCCGTTGGCGGTAGTCTTCAGTTCCCAGTCGCGGCTCAGCGACGAGGGGTTGGCCCCGCTGTCGCCGTCCTGTTTCAGCACGCGCAGGCCGGCATAGCTGCCGATCACATCCTCGCGCCGCCACGCCGTGTTCAGGAAGGCATTGGCTGCCGCCAGCAGGTAGGCTATGTCTGCATCCTCCACCGCAATGCGATCGAGGTCGCCGCGGTAATCGGTGTCGGTGGTGCCGAGCAGGGTGCGGCCATACCAGGGGATGATGAAGAAGACGCGGCCGTCCGCCGGGGCGGTGAGCAGCAGCGCTTCGTCCAGCTGCGACCCCGGCAGCAGCAGGTGCACGCCCTTGGCGAGGCGGCTCCAGCTGCGAGCTTCCCGCTCGGTGCTGCTCCATTGTCCGTTCGTGTAAACGATCTGCTGCGCCGCGATTTCGCAGCGTGCCTCGTCGAGCCTGTCTTCCAGGCGCGCGCCCGCTGCCCTGCCGCTTGTTTCGATCAGGTCGGCGACCTTGCAGTAGTTGACGCACACCGCACCGGCCGCCTGCGCGCCCGCCACCAGCTCCAGCACCAGGCGCGCATCGTCCGTCTGCGCATCGGCATAGGTGTAGCCATCCCGCAGCGCCTGTGCCCTGAGCAGCGGAAAACGGCGCGAGAATTCCTGCGCGCTGAAATGGCGATGGCGCATGCCTGCGCCCAGTTTGCCCGCCATCAGGTCATAGAGTGTGAGGCCGGCCTTCATGCGCCAGCTGCCGATGCGTCCATGTGCATACAGCGGCACGCCGAAGCGCAGGGGCCACACGCGGTGCGGGGCGGCCGCGAGCAGCATGCCGCGTTCGGCCAGCGCCTTGTTGACCAGCTTGAAGTCGTAGGTTTCCAGGTAGCGCAAGCCGCCGTGGATCAGCTTGCTCGATGCGGAGGAGGTGCCGCCGGCCCAGTCGCCCTGTTCCACCAGCGCCACCTTGAGGCCGCGCAGGGCCGCGTCATACGCCGTCCACGCGCCATAGATGCCGCCGCCGCAGACCAGCAGGTCGAAGCGCTGATTGTGGAGCTGCGAGAAATCCCGCCGCATGTCACTCCCGTCTGAAATCATTGGGCCGGTGCGGGTGAGTGTCCTATTTTACGGTTGCGAACAGCTCTTCCAGCACCACCTGCGCCAGCATCTCGCCCAGGCGTTGCTTGCGCCCCTCGAAGGTCTGGTTGACGCGCACGCGGTCGTCGCTGTCATGCAACAATGCGCCGCCACTGCAGTGCAGCGGCTGTTGTGACAGCTGCAGCGTCTTGCCCGGGGCGAGGTCCTTGCTGAAACTTTCCCAGCGCTTGTTCAAGCGTGCCAGGTCTTGTGCGTTGAGCTGCACCACGAGGGTGTCGGCCTCAATGGCCGCGGCAGCGGTGGCGATGAAACGGGCGAGGATGGGAAGGTAGCGCTCTTCATCGTTGGCCAGCTCGGCCACGGCTTCGTCCAGCTGGGTGAGCACGGCCTGCACCAGCGTCCAGCGCAGGCGGTCATATTCGCCCTGCAGGCGTATTTCGGCGCTTTGCACCTGCTGGCGCTGCAGCTTGTCGGCGGCAGCACGGGCGGACAGTATTTCGTGCTCTTCGCGCAAATGCAGGCGTTCGCTGGATTCGGCCAGCAGTTCTTCGCGGCGGCGGGAGGCCCCGGCAAGAAACTCCTGCGCCAGCAATTCGGCGCGCGCGATGAGCGCGGCTTCCAGGTCGGCAGCCTGATCGGTGCTCATGGCTGGTCTCCCATGGGGCTGCTGCGTTCTTCCAGCGCGGTGGCGCCGAGGATGGAGGTGACCAGGTCTTCCACCAGCGGATGGTAGGCCTGGGCATGGTGCAGAGCGGGCACTTCGGTCACGACGATATTGCCTCCTTCATTGCGCACGCGGTTGAGCCAGGCGCCGCCCGAGCGCGCCAGACCCTCTTCCAGCAGCACCAGCGCGCGGCTGTCGTTGCTCACCAGCTGCTCCAGCAGCGCTTCCAGCTGCGCCGGGCTGGCGTTGGGATGGGTCTCAAAGCCGATCAGGGCAAACCCCTCCATCAGGGGCGGGGAACCCAGCGCGATCATGCGGGTGACGCGGTCGCTCATATGCGCCTCAGATCTTGCCCAGCATCAGAATGGTGACCACCAGGCCGTAAATGGCGATGCCTTCGGCCAGCCCCAGGTAGATCAGCGTGCGTCCGAATACTTCCGGCTTTTCCGCGATTACCGCCAGCGAGGCGGCACCCACCGGGCCTACGGCGATGCCGGCGGCGATGGTGGCCATGCCGGTGGGCAGGCCGATGCCTATCATGGCGAGGCCGAAGCCGACGGAGAGTTCATGTGGACCGGGGGCGGCCGCTGCAGTCTGCGCCATCGCGTCATGCAGGCCCAGCAGGAGCAGGCCGGCTTCGGCTGCCACGAACAGCAGCAGGTTGGTGCCGATGCCCGCCTTGAACCAGCGCGCAACGGCTTGCCCGCGCTGCAGCGGCCTGAGCTCGAAATAGAAGCCGATCGCGATCAGCGCGAGGAAGTTGAGTGTCATGAACGCGGTGAGCCAGAACATAAGTTTTCCCCTTTTTTGAAAATATTACATCTTAATTGCAGGAGCGCGCCATGCCAGCCCCTGCATTGATTCAGCATTCACGCTTTGTGCGCGCCTGGCGCCAGCAGCGCCAGGGGCCGGAATGCGCGCCCGTCGCCGGAATAGAAGCGGGAAAATCCCTCATAGTATTCCAGACGCAGCACCTGGATGGCGACAATGGCCCCTTCCAGCGCCAGGATAAACACGTTGCCCAGCACTACGGTGATCCAGTGCCCGGTGCCGCCCATCATGCCGGCCAGCGCAAACACGGCCACGGCGAGGGCCACGTGGTTCATGCTGAAGGCGGCCACGCGCAGGAAGGACAGCGTGTTGGCAATGTAGTTGAGCGCGGTCTCGAACGTTTCCACCGCCACCACCAGCACGCGTTCGGTCAGCGGGCCGGGGTGGGTGGTCCACAGATGCCACACCAGCACGCTGAGGGGGGCCAGCAGCATCAGGGCGGCGACCGGGCCCAGACCCTGCCCGTTGCCGAGGCGATAGGCCGCGTAAAGTGCGGCGAAATAGAACAGCAAGCCAGCCACGCCCTTGGCGCTGAACAGGGCCGCCGCCAGCTCCCCCCGCACCAGGCGGTTGTAGATGGTGAGCAGGGTGGAAAGCAGGATGAAGCCTACGCCCCAGTACAGCGCCGCGCTGAGCATGCGCATCGGGTCGGTCAGCGGCGACACCCACACGGGGTGTATCAGTTCCTCGAAGCCGAACACGCTGCCATACAGCCATCCGAACAGCATGGAGCTGCAGCCCGCCGCGATCAGCATCGGTCGCGCAAAGGACAGCCTGCGCACCAGCAGGCCGGTCAGCACGATCAGCGCGCCCTGGCCGATGTCGCCGAACATCATGCCGAACATGGCGACAAACGACAGCGCGAACAGCGGGGTCGGGTCGATCTCGTCATAGCGCGGCACGCCATAGTTCTTCACCAGTGCGGCGAACGGGCGCATCCAGCGCGGCTGGCGGGTTAGCGAGGGAATGCTGGCGAGCTCGTCCGCCTGCGGTTCGCGCAGCGTCATCAGGTAGTGCGCGCCTATGGTCTGCTGCAATGCCTCATGCAGGGCAGCCACGCGGTCGCGCGGCACCCAGCCGCTGACCAGCGCCAGGTTGCCGCAGGCATGCAGCTGCTCGGCCAGCTCAGCGTGCGGGGCGGCAAGCTGCATCTGATGCAGCGCGTCTATGATGTTGTCGCGGTGTCTGGCGCGGGTGTGCCCCAGCTGGGTCGCGATGTGTGCCCGATTGGCGATGGCGTTGTCCAGGCCCAGTTTCAGTTGTGCGCGCACTTCCTCCGGGCGGCCGCTGAATTCGGCCGGGACTTCCAGCGCGCGCCAGCCGGCAGAATTGAGCAGGCGCACGATCTCGCTCTCGCTCCCCTTGGGGCCGGCGAGCAGACACTGGATCTGGCCTTCTCCCTCGTGGTACGGCTGCAGCACATAGCCCGCCAGCTTCAGCGCCGCCGCCAGCGTCGCCGCCTCGCTGCTGCTGATGGAGCCCACGCGCAGGTCGAGGAAGCGGCCGCCGCGGCGCAGCTGGGCGAGGTCGATGTCCAGTTTGGCAAAGGCATCCAGGCTGCGCAGCAGCGCCTGGAAATGGCGTATCTCCTCATCCCAGTGGCGCAGCGCTTCCTGGTGCTGCGAGAACTCGCCCCAGGCCTCGCCCAGGCGGGCGTCCAGCCCGGTCAGGTCGTCTTCGGATACCGGACGCAACGCGGCCGCCGGCAGGCTGGCGAGATCCAGCTCGCACAAGGGCAGCAATTTGGCCAGACGGCTGTGTGCGCTGTGATAGCGTTCGCGAAAGGCGACGCCGGGCAGCTCCTGCATCTCCTCCGCGCCGATCTTGCTGATCACCGGCTCGAATGATGCCGTCTGCGCCAGCGCAAACGCCGCGCGGTGCGCGTCTTCGCGCAGCACGTAGAGCGAGGCGAACTGCATGGGGGCGGGCAATAGCATCTCGGGATTCCTCAATGCGCGGGGGCAATACCCAGTGCGTAGCGTATCACCTCCGGCGCCATCTGCAGCTGGCGCGATTTGGCGATGGCGCGCACCTTGCGCAGGTCGAATTCGCGCATCACCAGGTAGGCAAACGCGCGCGCCAGCGCATGCGGGGCATGCTGCAATACCTGGCGTCCCGCCTCGTAGGTGCGGCGCTCCATGCGCTGGGTCACGCCAAAGGTGTTGCTCTGGCCTTCAAGCTGGGCGCGCAGCGGCGCGGGCAGTGCGTCCAGCACGTCGCCAAGCGATTCCAGCTTGACCAGCGAGGCGAGGCGCGCGCTGGTGAGCAGCGAACTGCGCGTGGGCAGCAGCAGGTAGAAGGTCTGCGCGGGCGGCAGCATGTAGACAAAGCGATAGCGCAGCAGCCACACCAGATTGACGCGGTCGATGATGGAGGCCACCAGCGCCGCAAACAGCGGGCCCTGACGCTCCTGCAGCGGCAGCGAACGGCTGAGCAGGCCGTTGAAATAGCGCCGGTCCACCGTGGCATCCACGGCGAACAGGTCGTGCTCGGTGTCGAATGCGGCGCGCGCCTGGCGTGCGATGTCGGCGTAGGGCGTGGCTTCGAGCAGGCGCAGCAGTTCGGAGAAATCTTCCGTGCGCAGCATCTGCTCCACCGGCAGCGAGACAAAGGCGCCGGCATCCTGCAGATCGGCGCGGATGTCCTGTATCGCACGGCCCGTGAGCTTGCCGCGCAGGATGGCTTTCAGGTTGGAGAGCTCAAGGCGGTGCACCCAGTGCAGCAGGAAGTCGCGCTCATGACCGCTGAGCGGGCGTGCCAGGATCTGGCAATCATCCAGTACCGAGGAGTGGATGCGCTGCTCCAGTGCATACGGCGGCGTGTTCGATTCCGGCACCAGCAGGTCGTGCAGCCGTGCGCCGGAGGCGATGCTGTCGTACCCTTCCTCCGGCGCTTCCAGCAGGACCCGGATCTGCTCCGGCTTGAGCAGACGGGCCTGCATCACCGACACGCGCGCATGCAGATAGGCTTCGTGGCGGTCTATCATCACTTGCCCGCATCGGTCAGCAGGGCCAGCGCAGCAGTCAGCGCAGCGTCCTCGTGCGCCTCGGCCTGCTGGCGCAGCTCGCGCTGGCGCTCGTTGCTGCGGCGCGTGATTTCGGCGATGGCCTGTTCGGCGCGTTCATGCGCCTTGCTCAGGTAGCCGGCACGCAGCTCGGGCAGCCGCGCCTCCAGCTGCGCCTCGGCGGCATGCGCCTCGGCCTGGGCGGCATCGAGAATGCGGTCCCGCTCGGCATGCGCCGCGTCCACCAGCGACTCGGCCTTGTGTTCGGTATCCAGCAGGCGTTTCAGGACATCTTCCATATGGCACCTCGGAGGGTCTGGACTGGCGAAAAGCGATGCCTGTCATTCTATGCCAATTGCGGCCGGGCTTGTATGGTTGCGTGGTGCAGAAGGAGTCGGGGCGATCCCGGATTCCCGACATGGCAGTCTGTTTCTCCACCGAAGCATTCATTTTCTGACGGTGTCTTGATGGGGGTGGGGATGCGCATATGTGCCCATTTGAGATCTTAAGTCGCAGCAGTACGTTGCACGTAGGCCGCCACGGAATGCGCGTGGCAACTCTAAGCAGTAAAGGCTCTTCCCGAAGCTGGCTTTACCTGGCCTTCTGACTACACGATCTGTAATTGCCAAGTTGATTGACCTCAAATTTCTCCACATACACTCCAGAATAGTCAGTTTCATCATCGACAACTGTGTATGCTTTTATGGTCAGCACAGCGTTTGCCATCCAACAGTTGTCATGAACAGATAGCTGTGGCAACTTGAGTTTTGCGATTAGTTCTGGCATGGTCATTCGCGAACGATCATCTATTGTCGGGTTGCCTAAAAATTTAATATCGTACCGCCACGTTTTAGGCACAAAAGTAATCGTATCGCCAAACATTTCATCCTCTTGACGCTTGATAACGCCCTCTGCGCTCCAATTTCCCTTGTATACGAATATTCCGCTTAGGTGTTTGGGCTTCTTGATCCATATACAGCTGGCGTGATCGAGTGACACCCCCTGGGGAGGATTCTCAGCATCCAACTTAATTTTATCCTTACCACAGCGGCAATACCCATCTGCATAATGACACTCAGAATTCCCCCCAGAAGAATCACTTGATGGAGGATCACCTTGAGCAAATGATGAAGCAGGAGCGTTGCACCATCCCCAGATGAAGACAATCACTGAAAAACGCTTCGCCCAGCATTTCATAATTTGTTTCCTTGAATCAGAGAGTCCAGACCGGATCGTTCTAGAGATAGACATCAGTACGCGATGGCTGAAGTTGGGAGATTCTCCTTCCTGTATCACTCAATACCGCCGGCAGTTTCTGTTGTCATAACGCCCAACCGGTTCGTCTGCTAAGCAGCCGTATGCGTCGCTGGGTCGCCGATTTGCACGCGATTACTGCCAGCTGCCTTCGCCAGATACATGGCCTCGTCGGCACGTTCAATGGAGGCCTCGACGGGCGAGTTGGGGTCAAGGAGTACAAGGCCGAAGGAAGCGGTAATCCGGATCGGTTCTTCAATCCCGATATGGATGGGCAGGGAGGCGACTCCTTCACGCAGGCGTTCGATCATTTCATAGCCGGCGATCAAGTCTGTGTGCTGCATCAGCACAAGGAATTCCTGCGCTCCATAGCGGAAGATCTTGTCATAGGAGCGCAGATTTTCCATGGCGTAGCGAACGAATGAAACCAGCACCTGGTCACCGGCGAGATGGCCATGCCGATCATTGATCTGCTCGAGATTGTCCACGTCCACCATGACGATGCAGCAGGTCTGCAGGCCTCGCCTGACCAGGTCCTGGTGCTCGCGAAAGGCTGGCAGAATGCCAAATCGGGTAATGGCGCCGGTGAGCGCATCGTGGTTATACAGCAGGTCTTCCAGTTCATGTTCCAGGGCGGACAGTTCGAGGCGCATCGCTTCGAAGCTGTCGCAGAAACTGTCCCAGTCTGCGAGGTTGACCGGGCCTTCCTTCTGCGCCTCAAGCAGTAGTTGGACTGCCATCAGGTGCATCCGCTTGTGCTTCTCGCCCAGCGCGATGAACTCGGGGAGGCCGCGCAGATTCTCGGTTGCGCTGCTGTAGTACCACTCTCCAAAACGGCAAGCGCGGTATGGTTCAGGGACCAGTTCGCGCTTGTCCACGAACAACTTGCAGCTGATGGATCGCAGCACTGCGGCGTGCCACTGTTGATGGTGGATCAGGCCCTGCTCCAGTTGGGCAAGGATATTTCGCAGTTCGTCTCGGGTGATGTCGTAGCGCTTCATTTCCTTGTCCCAGAGTGTCGGTGCTGATTCGCTACATCAATCGGCGGTTCCAATGAGTTCATTGCATCTCAACAAGAATGAATCCCGCTTGAACCAGTATATAGACCGGTTTGTTTCAGAGCAATCAACTGCTGAACAGGTGCGGTCGCATTTTTCCGGTAGGCAGGAACCCGGCAAATAATGGATGCCTTTGGCCCGCAAGGAATATCGCTGGCTGACCGAAAGGGCTCTTGCCCACTGCACGGGTAGGGTAATTTAGCGCTTCCTTGGTGGCGCGCTGAATAAGCCGTCATCCCCGCGCCGCGTGTGGGGCTTTAGCCGGGTGCAGGCAGGGATCCAGCTGGCAGATTTAACTGGGTTCCAGCCTGCGCGGGAACGACAAACCAGACCTAATCAGAATCTCCCTAGAAGATTTCCCACGGATAACCGATGAAGATCTCCGTCAGCACGCCTTCGCTGCCGTTGGCGATATCGGCGCGGAACACCACGCCCGAAGCCGTGACCATGCGCAGCCCGGCGCCATACGACTGGCGCCAGGTCTTGCCCACGTCCTGCTGCAGGTCGGCGGTGCTGCCGATCTCGTAGAAAAACGCCAGCTGGAAGGCGGTGCGCACATCCTTCATCACGAAGATGTCGAACGGCGTCGATTCGTCGGTGAGGTTCCAGCGCAGCTCGGTGCCGTAAAACTGCGTATGCGCGCCGCGGAAGCGGGCCTGGCTGTATGAGCGCAGGCGGCTGAGGCCGCCCAGCGAGGTGGCGGTGCCGTAGGTGTTGTTGGCGATGATGTTGCTCACCACCTCGTTGCAGTATTGCTGCTGCAGCGGCGTGAGCGATGCGCTGGAGCAATTGATGCCGTTCTGCTGCTGGATCACGCTCGGGTCGGTTTCGCCCTGGCTGCTGACCACCGCATCCGAGCGCAGATAGTTGAATGCCCAGGTGCTGCGGGTGCCGATCGGCACATAGCCGGTGAAGTTGAAGTCATACACCGAGAAATCCGGCCCGGAATTGGTGGGCGGCGTGTGGAAGCGGCTGATGTCCAGGCGCACGCCGCGCCTGGGGTCGTTGTAGTCGTCGGTCAGGTCGAAGCGGGTGCCGAGGATCAGGGTCTGATCGGTCGAACGCTCCGCCCCCTGCGCCTCCACGATGATATTGCCATCCTTGTCGCGGATGCTGCCCAGCCGCGAGCCGCGCTGGTACCAGCCGCCATACACCTCCATGCGGCGCTCCAGAAAGGTGGCCGTCAGCCGGCCGCCGTAGTTCTCCGAATCCTCGATTTCCAGCAGGCGGTAATCGTCCTTACTCGAATCCATGCCGCGCACGCTGTAGCTCTGCAGCGTCGCCTTGTTCACCCGGCTGTAGCCCACATCCAGAATCAGCGTGCGGGGGATCAGGTGGATATCCGCCACCCCGCCGGCAAAGCCCTGCACATCGCCGGTAAAGGCAATGCCGTACGCATCCGTATAACTGCCGCCGATGTTCATCATGCCGCCAACCAGGCCCACGCCCTTGCCGATGCCGGGAATCTGATAAGGGTAGGGGAACAGGGCATAGCCGGGGCTGGTCTGGAACTGCTCCTTGCGCCGGTCTGGGAAGGCGGCGAGCAGGGTGTCTGTGGAGGCGACGGCACTGGCGGGTTGCTCGGCAGCGGTGGGGTCAGCATAGGCAGCGAAGCTAACCGTCATGGCGATCACGGCATAGATGAGCAGACAGAGCAGTTTGAGATTCTTACCCATGGTGGAAGCCATTGTTCCGGGGAATTCAGTTTTCTGCAAATTTCAAAGGCGGGATAGGTGTCGGGTGTGGAGCGGATGTGCTGTCTGTTCTGTGCCAATTACATACATGGCGGAGCCGCAGGCAATCTAGCAAGTACCAGCCCATATGAACTACGCCATGATTGCCTGTGCCAGTTTCTCAGAAAGCGCATGAACTCCAATTGAGGATGGCAGCGCAACCCTATCGACCAATCGAGGGCAGTATTCGTACACCTCATTTTTGGAGACGTTGTGCCATACGGGAAGGATGACATTTCGTTTTTCGTGGATTTCACGTGAGTAGATTGAATCAAACTCAGCTTTAGTCCACCCGCCATTTGAAATGAAGTTAGGAGATAGGATAATTATGCATTTCTTGGCTTCCTTTAAACCTCGTTCAATACTCTCTCGCAAGCTATCCCCAACTTTGAGCGAGTACTCGTCATACCATACAGTGCAGCGGACTGACATATTCCTCGCTAGCTCACGGACTAGCGTATCCTTGTCCCGAGAATCATGCGAGATGAAAGCCGCCGGCTTCGAAAGTTCTATGCAATTTCGCACATATTCTCTATCTCGTACTTGAATGCTTAGTCCTAGGGTAGTGCCAATTGCGTTAAGGTGTTGCTTGTCGTTTAGGCTCAACTCGGCATCAATGTAGAGGTAGATTCTTTTACTAAATACAAGCGAATCCAAGCGGTATCGCTCTGGACTGTCGGCGAATCCGACGAGTTGAGATGGCTCCCCGGTTATGACGCAATTCAATGTGTCAGGCATTCGAAGAATATACTCAACTTGCGGAAGGGTAACTCCTTCCGGGAAGAAGAAAGACCAATATCGGACATTTTCCTCAAGCGAGTAAGAAATTTTCCCAAGAATTAGTTGCTGGTTCGAGCCACCTCGCTCTTCGACATGCCATCCGGTTTCGGCGTTTAGAGCCTGGGCGGTAACATCATAGTGCGTTCGAACTGTCGTCATCCTCACTTCCTATTTAAGTTTGCAGGGCGCCATTATTGCGTCCGTACATTGAAACGTGTAAGGGTCAGGCCTTACATTTGACATTTTCGATGTGAATTGTAAGGCCTGACCCCGTGTTTCTTTTTTTAAGTTGATTTAACCACGATCGTTTCTGCAATCATGTCACCGATTCTCATATTCCGTTGGCTGAGCACAAACAATGCGTCAAGGAGGAAAATTAAGTGAGTTATATTTCGCAAAAATGATTTTTTCCAATTGCATGAGCGGCCAGATTCCAACTGAACAACTCTTATACCTAGAGTGCGTTTTCCTATACTTTGCCCAGGAATGCTGTCTCGCAGAAAGAAGTATGCACACCAAAGTATAGCTACTGCATTGACGTAAAAATTGACTGAAATCCATCGAAGAGGAAACAAAACAGCAACCAATACAAACATGACGCCCCAAACGTCGATTGAAAAAGCAAAAATACGTGCCCAAAGAGAGGCCAAACTCCTCATAACTACGATTTGCGCAGCCGCTTTCTTGTTGGCCTCTTCATGAGCGACTTCTAAAGCATTGTTCGAGACACCACGAGCGGAAAGAACCTCATTTAGCATTGCCCTGGCTTCTTCTGTGAGCTCTTTTCGACTGATGTCGAGCAATTCATCAGTATTTTTTTGCTCATAAATTTCTCTGAAATTGTATGTGGTCACCTACATCCCTTTGCTCATTTTGAATATCAATTTCGACTGCTATTGTCGGTATCGGGCATCTCTATGCTCCCTACCTTCGAAGCATAGCGCATTAGCCAATGTCGGGGGCATGTTGTGAATGCTGCATGCGCAACGCATAACCGCTGTGCCCAATAAAAAAGGGGTGGCCATATTGGCCACCCCTTTTTTTATCCAGCACCTCAGGCCAGCATCCACACCCCGGCCAGCGCGATCAGCGCGCCACCCGCCTGGGTCCAGCGGGCGAAGCGTGCGCGGGCCTGCAGGCCGATCACGGCGCCGGTGACGTGCAGTGCGGCGGTGGCGATGAGGAAGCCGGCGGCATACAGGGCGGGGCTGGCCAGTGCGGGCATTTCGCTGCCGTGGGCGTAGCCGTGCACGAAGCCGAAGGCGGCGGTGAGGGCGATGCTGAGGGTGGCGGGCACCTTCACGGCCAGTGCGAGGATGAGGCCGAGCACCAGCACCGAGGCGGCGATGCCGGTTTCAATCAGTGGCAGGCCGGGAGCAAACAGGGCCACGCCAGCGCCGATGGCGAGCACGGCCATGAAGGTGGCAGGCAGCAGCCACACGCGCTGTGCGCCGCCCTGTGCGGCCCACAGGCCGACGGCGACCATGCCGAGCAGGTGGTCGAGGCCGCTGAACGGATGCAGCAGGCCGCTGCCGATGCCGCCATAGGGATGGCCGGGGTGGGCGAAGGCGCTGCTGCTCAGGGTGAGCAGGGCAAGCAGGGTGATGAGTTTGCTAGAGGTGCGCATGTGGTTTCTCCTTTGAATTTCTGGTGCTGCAATCTGGGTGATTTACCCTCACCCTGGCCTTCTCCCATCGAGGGGGAGGGGAGTATGAGGTTGTTCATGCTTCGACTTCGCTGGCTGTGCCAGCTACGCTCAGCACGAACGGTTCTTTTCTATTTGATCATTTCCCGATTTCCCTGCCGTCATCCCCGCGCAGGCGGGGATCCAGCACGATAAAAATGCATTTTGTTTAAACGCACTGGATTCCCGCCTGCGCGGGAATGACGGCGCGTTGCCTGTAATTGCAGCAGTTTCATCATTTGATCTTCACTTTGACCAGCTCTTCGCCATCTGGGTCGGTCACATGCACGGCGCAGGCGATGCACGGGTCGAAGCTGTGGATGGTGCGCAGGATCTCGATCGGTTGTTTCGGGTCGTGCAGCTTGTGGCCTTTCAGGGCGGCTTCGTAGGGGCCGTCCTGGCCCTGGACGTCACGCGGGCCGGCGTTCCAGGTGCTGGGCACCACGGCCTGGTAGTTGTCGATCTTGCCGTCCTTGATCACCACCCAGTGTGCCAGCGCGCCGCGCGGGGCTTCCATGAAGCCGGCGCCCTTGGCCACCGATGGCCATTGCGAGGGATCCCACTTGGTTTCGTTAAAAGTGCGCACGTCACCGGCCTTGATGTTGGCGATGAGCTGGTTGTACCAAGTCTGCATCGCGTCGGCGATGATCTTGGTCTCCAGCGTGCGCGCAGCGGTGCGGCCCAGGGTGGAGTAGAGCGCATTCACCGGCACGTTGAGTTTCTTCAGGGTCATGCCGACCAGTTCCTTGGTGGGCTCGTGGCCCTTGGCGTACAGCATCAGCACGCGGGCGAGCGGGCCGACTTCCATGGCCTTGCCTTTCCAGCGCGGCGACTTGAGCCATGAGTAGTCCTTGGCGGTGTCGAGGTGCTCGTAGGGTGGCTTGGGGCCGGTGTAGTGCAGGTTGGTTTCGCCCTTGTAGGGGTGCAGGCCCTTGTCCTTGCCCACGCTGTAGTCGTACCAGGAGTGGGAGACGTATTCCTGGATCTGGTTCTCGTCGTGCAGGTCCACCGGATGGATGGTGGACAGGTCGCGGTTGAGGATGACGCCGCTGGGGATGAGGTAGCTGGAAGGATCGCTCATGCCCTTTTCGGGGAAATCGCCATAGGTCATGAAGTTGCCCACGCCTTCGCCCTGGCCTCCCCAGTCCTTGTAGAAGCCGGCGATGGCCAGGGTGTCCGGCACGTACACCTGGTCCACGAATTCGCGCATCTGCGTGATGATGTTCTGCACGTTGGCCAGGCCCACCATGTTGAGCGAGGTGGCGCCTTCGCCGCCGCGGAAGTGCGGGCCCTTGCCCTGGCCTTCATGCTCGGGGTGCACGCTGATCGCGCAGGGTACGCCGCCCACGAGGAAGTTGGGGTGCGGGTTCTTGCCGCCGAAGATGGTGTGCAGCTTGGCCACGTCGCGCTGCCAGGCCAGCGCATCGAGGTAGTGCGCCACCGCCATCAGGTTGGCTTCCGGCGGCAGTTTGTAGGCGGGATGACCCCAGTAGCCGTTGGCGAAGATGCCGAGCTGGCCGCCTTCGACAAAGGTTTTGATCTTCTTCTGCACGTCGGCGAAGTAGCCGGGCGACGAGCGCGGATAGGACGGGCTGACGGTCTGCGCCAGCTGCGACGTAGCCTTGGGGTCGGCCTTCAGTGCGGACACCACGTCCACCCAGTCCAGCGCATGCAGGTGGTAGAAGTGCATCACGTGGTCGTGCACGTATTGCGCGGCGATCATCAGGTTGCGGATCAGCTGGGCGTTGGCCGGCACTTCGTATTTGAGCGCGTCTTCCACCGCGCGTACCGAGGCGATGCCGTGCACCAGCGTGCACACGCCGCAGATGCGCTGGGCAAACGCCCAGGCATCGCGTGGGTCGCGGCCCCTGAGGATCAGCTCGATGCCGCGCACCATGGTGCCGGCACTGGAAGCCTGGGTGATGCGGCCTTCTGCATCGGTCTCGGCCTCGATGCGCAGGTGGCCTTCGATACGGGTAATCGGATCAACGACGACGGTCTGGGTCATGGTTACGGTTCCTCTTTATTTCGATGCCGGGGCGAGATGCTCGGCGATCAATTCGGTCAGGCCCACCACCTGGTGGGGCATGTGGTTGTGGTCCAGGCCATCCTGCAGCACGTTGCGGCAGTTGGAGCAGGAGGTGACGATGGTGCTGACGTTGATCGCGTCCAGCTGCGACTTCTTGCGCTTGAACGCCTGCTGGCGCAACGGCTCCGCGCGCTCGATGGCGCTCACGCCGCCACCGCCGCCGCAGCACCAGTTCTGCACGCCGGGTTCGGGCATCTCGACATAGTTGGAGGCGACCTGCTTGAGCAGGTTGCGCGGCTGCTCCACCACGCCGCCGCGACGCACCATCTGGCATGGGTCGTGGAAGGTGAGGCGGGTGTCGTCCATGCCGTCGGTGCGCAGGCGGCCTGCGGCGCGCAGCTCGTCCAGCAGCTCGATGATGTGCACCACCTTGAAGGGATAGGGGCGGCCGATCAGGTTGGGGCCTTCCCAGCGCAGCGCGGTGTAGGCGTGGCCGCACTCGGGGCTGATCACGTATTTCACCTTGAGCCGCTCCGCCGCCCTTACCAGGCGGTTGACCAGCTCGGCGGCGAGGTCGGAGGAGCCGAGCTGCATGCCGCTGTTGGTGCCTTCGAAGCCATCCGAGGCAAAGGTCCACGACACCTTGGCGTGATCGAAGATGCGCGCCACGGCGGGGATGATCTCGCTAAAGTCGGCGATCTCGGCGGAGGACAGCACCATCATGTAGTCGGCGCCTTGCTTGTCCATCGGGATGGTGAGGCCGGTTTCCTTCTCGGCGTGCTTGATGTGTGCCTGCAGGGTGGCCAAGGTGATGCCCATCGGGCTGCCCAGCTCGATGGCGCGACGCGTGGCGCCCTTGAGGTCATCCGGGGCGTGGCCCGAGGCGACCATGCCCTCGCGCATCTTGCGCACCATATAGACGATGTCGTTGCCCACCGGGCAGGCCAGCGAGCAGCGCCCGCACAGGGTGCAGCTGTCGTACACCAGGTGTTCCCATGCGGTCAGCTCGGCATCGGTCACCGGCTTGCACATGCCCAGCTTCGACATCAGCTTGCCCCAGAAGGTGAACTCCTGCTGCCACACGCGGCGCAGCGGCTCCAGCTTGTGGATGGGGGTGTATTGCGGGTCCTGCGTTTCGGTGTAGAACAGGCACGCATCTGCGCACAGGCCGCAGTGCACGCAGGTGGTGAAGAAGGTGGCGATCGGCGCGTCGATCTGCTCGACCAGGCGGTTGATGCCGCGTTGCAGTGATGTGCTCATGCTGTTGCCTCCGTGCAATATGGTTTAAGCCTGCATGCCCTTGTAGCCGGCAACGGCGCCGTTGTACCAGCGTGCGCTGAACGTCGACAGCATGTGGGCCAGCTTGGTGAAGGGAGCGATGACCAGCAGCAGTTCCACGCTGAGCAGGTGCAGTGCCATCAGGTGCGTGTAGTCGCCGCCGATGCCGCGCAGCAGCATGAAGCCGGTGAGCAGCGGCAGGAAGCTGAGCAGCCAGGCGAGGTAGTCCTGCAGGGTGGTGAGCAGGCGTTTCACCGGGTCGATCATGCGGTGCACCAGCAGCGCGATCAGCCCGGCGATGCCGATGATGGCGGTGAAGTCGATCACGCCGCGCGGCAGCGCGGGCCAGCCGAAGCCGAAGAGCGAGCGGAACAGCGCGATGTGCTGGCTGAGGAACAGGAGCGTGATGAAGAAGCCCAGGTGAAAGGCGTAACCTGCAACCACGGTGAATTTGCCGCGCGCAGTCAGCTGGGGCAGGAAGAACGAACGGCGCCAGATGGTGCGGAGCCCGGGCCCCCATTCCGAGCCGCGCGGAGCGGCCAGGTTCTTCTTGCGGCCCAGCATGGCCAGATGCAGCATGCGGTAGCTCATGCCGAGCACGAAGACTGCGACGGACAGCTGCAGTCCGGTGCCGCGTACCCAGGACAACATTTCTTGTGGACTCATGGCGTGCTCCGGTTAGAGGTCTTTGACGGTCAGTTTTTCATGTTTCTGCTGCGCGGCGTGTTTCCTGGCGCGGTCTGCTGCGCTGAGTGCCACCGCGGCACCCGCGCCCACCAGCACGGCGGCTTCGGCAGCGGTGGTGAGGTTGACGGTGGAGGCCGCCAGCGGTGTGTAGAAGCTGCCGGCATCCCAGAAATTGGGTTCGGAGCAGCCGATGCAGCCGTGGCCGGACTCGATCGGGAAGCTGGTGCCTCCGTTCCACTTGGTGGTGGCACAGGCGTTGTGGGTGGTCGGGCCTTTGCAGCCCAGCTCATACAGGCACCAGCCGTTGCGTGCGCCTTCATCGTCGAAGGTCTTGGCAAACTTGCCCTGTTCGTAGAACGGACGGCGGTAGCAGCGGTCGTGGATGGTCTCGCCGTAGAAGGATTTGGGACGGCCCAGCTCGTCCAGCGCGGGCAGCTCGCCGAAGGTGAGGTAGTGCGCCAGCACGCCGGTGATCACCGCCGGGATGGGCGGGCAGCCGGAGATGTTGATGATGGGCTTGTCCTTGACCAGCGTGGATACCGGCACTGCACCGGTGGGGTTGGGGTGGGCCATGGGCAGGCCGCCAAAAGCGGCGCAAGTACCCACGGCCACGATGGCTGCTGCGCCCTTGGCGGCTTCCTGCAGCATGTCGAGGTTGGTGCGGCCGGCGATGGTGGAGTAGATGCCGTTGTCCTTGGTGGGGATGGAGCCATCCACCAGCAGCAGGTATTTACCGTCAAATGCCTTCATCGCATCTTCGCGCGATTTCTCCGCGCCGAAGCCGGCGGCGGCCTGCAGGGTGTGGTGGTAGTCGAGCGAGATCATGTCGAAGATCATGCTTTCCAGCGTGGGCGAGTGCGAACGGGTGAGCGACTCGGTGCAGCCGGTGCACTCCTGGAACGACAGCCAGATCACCGAGGGGCGCTGCGCCTTGGCCAGCGCGGCGGCAATCGCGGTGGCGGTGCTCGGTGGCAGCGCCATCAGCGAGGCCATCGCAGTACAGAACTTGAGGAAGGAGCGGCGGCTGATGCCTTGCTGTGTCAAACGATCCTGCAATGTTTCATGTTCTTTCATGATGCCTCCCTGGAAAACTACTGCGCTCGTCATAACTGCGTTGCTCAAGCGTTCGGAATGCTCATTTACTGCAAGTAAACTCCGCTTCCTCACGCTTTCGCGCCTTGTTCTGTCTTCGCTCGCTACGTTTTCAATTTGTGTCGCTTCAGTTTTCTTGCGCGAGCAGAGCCTGTAACCGCATCAGGCTGGCCTGCATGTCTTCCGGCTGGCTTTGCAGCACGGCGGGGATGCGGGCGATTTCGATCAGGTCGGCGATGATGTCGCCTTCGACGTTGTAGTGGGTCACCCACCATACGCCGGGGAATTGGGTCTCGATGATTTCGGACGGGCCGATGGCTTCGAGGCGGGCGGTGACTTCGCCCTGGCCCAGCGTGAAGCGCAGTTGTTCGTATTCGTGCGGGGAGAGCGGCAGGCTCTTCAGGTCGATCAGCGAATTGCTGCCGGTTTTGAGGTGGACTTCGAGCAGGCTGGCGATCTCGGCCAGCAAGGCGGTGACGTTGCCCACCGTGGAGGCGTCCTGAGATTCGAGCTTGACGGCAATGTCCTGCAGGCTCATGTGCGCCACCCTTCTATCAGTTGCATGGTCTGCTGGCAGATGTGCGGCATGGCGGCGGCCACGGCGGCGGAGGGTGCTTCGCCCCAGTCGATCTCGCCGGGCTGGATGCCGACCAGGGCGCGCTGTCTGGGCAGATGGTCGCTCAGCATGGCGATGGCCATCAGGTCGATCAGGCTCACTTCGTGCACGCTGCGCTTGCGGTTGCTGCCGAGGAAGGCGTCCATCTGTTCGCCTTCGAAGATCTGGTGGTGGCCGGGCTGGCCGTTGAGCTGTGCTGCGTCGAGCACGATCAGGTGGGTGGCTTCTTCGATGGGGCCGGCGAGGGTGAAGCTGAGGGTGCCGCCGTCCATGTAGGTGATGTCGTCATGCTCGCCAAGCTGCGCGCGTAGCTGGTTCAAGACATGGATGCCGGCGCCTTCGTCGCGCAGCAGGGTGTTGCCTATGCCCAGTATCAGCACATTACGTTGGCTCGTGTTGGCTGCATGCATTTTTTGAGAGTACCGTTAACAAATCGTTGATCGCTTATTATGTTGCATCCGGTTTGCAGCTATTCTTCATCTCATTGCAGTACACTAACCAGCGCACCGGGCAAAGTCAATCAATGTCCCAGTGGCTCACGCGGGATTGATCGCACTCGTTATTCGAAGCGCATTTTTTTCGGAGGTTGCACCATGTGTCTGGCCATACCCATGCAGGTTGTCGAGATTGACGGTTACAACGCGCGCTGTTCGGCCAAGGGCGTGTTTCGCGATGTGAGCCTGTTCATGCTGCAGGATGAGCCGGTGGCGGTGGGCGACTACGTGATGGTGCATGTCGGCTACGCGATCCAGGTCATGACCGAGCAGGAGGCGCGCTCGGCGTGGGAGCTGTTCGACGAGATGCTCGCAGCGGAGGCCGGCCATGCTTAGCGCACAGGACTGGCTGGAGAAAATCCACGCGCTGCCGCTGCAAGGCACGGTGCGCATCATGAACGTGTGCGGCGGCCACGAGCGCTCGATCTCGATGGCGGGTCTGCGCAGTGCGCTGCCCGGCAATGTCGAGCTGATCGCCGGCCCCGGCTGCCCGGTGTGCGTGTGTCCGGAAGAGGACGTGTACCAGGCGATACAACTGGCCCTGCATGCCAA
>DATDDN010000179.1:0-14791 GCA_036523795.1 Gallionellaceae bacterium
TGTGCCCAGAGCTGACATCACGGCTTCGCGTAAGCAGCCATTTAGAATTTTTTCTCTTCAATCAATTGCGTCTCAACCCCGGAATAGTTGCGCCACACTTGAATTGCGGTTAGCTTGTCTTGATCGTCGAAATAAAACCGAATTGCCGTCATTCCGTTGCTTCCAAGGCTGCAGCCGTTGTAGTCATCACCCTCGATGACATCTATAGGGTTTGATTTCTTGTTTTTCTCGACGTTGGCAGCGCGCAATACTTCGGAGCGTGTCTTGAGCGTTCCATATTTTTCGAACGCAAGTTTGGCCTCATATTTCCAGCAGTTATTCTCGGTATTGTTGGCCCAAACGCCAGTCCCGAGGACACCTCCAGCAATGATCAGAATGGCGACGACAATGACGTGCATATCAATTCCTAGAAGTCACTTTAGAATGGCAGTTCATGGGACTCTACAGCCACTTGCCTATGTCCGCTATGGGGAGCCTCGCTACCACTGTTGAATCCGATCTACAAAACCTTCAGCAATAACTTGGTTGCCAGAGCCAGCAACAGCACTGCGAACAGTTTGCGCAGCAATTCCACTTTCATGTGATGCGTAGCCTTCGCGCCCAGCGGCGCGGTGCTGACTGTGGCGAGCGCGACCCACAGCAGGGCGGGCAGGTAGACGAAGCCGAGATTGGGGGCGGGCAGAGTCGACAGGCTCAGGCCGGTGGCGATGTAGCCAGCCGTGCCGCCCACTGCGATGGGGAAGCCGATGGCGGCGGAAGTGCCGATGGCGCGGCGCAAGGGCACGTTGCACCACACCAGGAACGGGACCACGATGGTGCCGCCGCCGATGGAGACCAGGCTGCTGACCCAGCCGGTGAAGACGCCGACACCGCTCATGCCTGCGAAGCCGGGCAACTGGCGCGATGCCTCGGGGCGCGCGCCGAGCAGGATTTGCGCGGCGACGAAATACACAAACAGCGCAAAAAATATTCCCAGGCCGCGTGCCGGAACGGCTGCAGCAGACCACGCGCCCAGCGCTGCGCCGAGCAGGATGCCGGGGGTGATGTCGCGCACCACACGCCAGTTTACGGCGTCATGCTGGTGGTGTTTGCGCAGGCTGGCGAGCGAGGTGAACACGATGCTCGCCATCGAGGTGCCGAGCGCCATGTGCAGAGTGTTCTCGGCGGGGAAGTGCTGCGCGTCGAACAGGAACAGCAGCACGGGCACGAGCACCAGCCCGCCGCCGACACCGAACAGTCCGGCCAGAAAGCCTGTGGCCGACCCGAGCGCCAGATAGGCGAGAATCCACTCCATGTCAGTCGCGCGCCAGATGACCGGTGATGAACTTCCACTCGGCGGGATCGAGCGGCGTGATGGAGAGGCGGTTGCCGCGCTGCAGGATGCGCATGTTTTCGAGCTCGGGATGCCTGCGCAATTCGGCCAGTGAGATCAGCTGGATCTTCTTCACCAGTTTGACGTCGACATTGAACCAGCGTGGTGTTTCCTGCGTGGCCTTGGGGTCGAAATACTTGTTGTTCTTGTCGAACTGCGTGGCGTCAGGATAGGCGGTGCTGCCCACTTCGGCGATGCCGGCGATGCCGGGTTCCTTGCAGTTTGAGTGGTAGAACAGCACGCCGTCGCCGATGCGCATCTGGTCGCGCATGAAATTGCGCGCCTGGTAATTGCGCACGCCATACCAGGCAACGCTCTGATTGGGCAGGGTGGCGAGATCATCTATGCTGACATCGCTGGGTTCGGATTTCATTAGCCAGTAACGCATAAATTTCCTGGGGTTATTTAGGTGAGGTCACGAGGGGCGAAAGTATAACGCCGAAAAGAGAAGTTCAATCCGCAGAGGCACAGATTGAGCAGGGTCGGCAGAAACCGGATTGCAGGCCTGTGTGAAATGGCATCACTTGCAGACAGGGAAATCTTCAGTCAGTGCTTCTCCGCCGAGAGCGCGCGCAGCTGCAGGTACAGCTCCTTTTCCTGCGCGGTCAGATGCTGCGGTATCTGCAGCGAGATGCGCACGAACATGTCGCCGGTGCCTCTTCCGCCAAATTCCGGCAGCCCCTTGCCGCGCAGGCGCAGCACGCTGTCTGGTTGTGTGCCCGGGGGCACGGTGACGCTGGCGTGTCCTTCCAGGGTGGGGACCTCCAGCGTCCTGCCCAGCACGGCATCGAGCAGCGGCAGCGGCTCGGTGCGCCACAGGTCGGCACCGGCCCGTTCAAAGCGGTGGTCAGGGATGCTGCTCACCACCACAAACAGGTCACCCGGCGGGCCGCCCGGCTCCGGACTGGGAAGGCCATGGCCGGGCACGCGCAGGGCCATGCCCTCCTCCGCGCCCCTGGGAATGGTGACGGTCAGCTCGTCGTCCAGCGCAATCTCGCCGCGTCCGCCACACCTGGGGCAGGGCTGATCGATGATCTGCCCCTTGCCATGGCACTGCGTGCACACGCTGATCTGCTGCACGGTCACCTGGTTCCTGCCGCGCTGTTCGCGATTGGTGATCACCTGTCTGCCGCTGCCATTGCAGGCGCTGCAGGTGCGCGGCTGCGTGCCCGCCCGGGCACCGCTGCCGTGGCATTCCGGGCAGCTTGCCGGGTGCGAGTAGCGTACCTGCTCGGGTCCCCCACTTGCCACACGCTGCAGCGGTATGCGCAGGTCCACCTCCACATTGTCCCCGCGCGTGGGTCCTTGCCGGCGGCGGTGAAAGAAGTTGTTGAACAGGCCGCCGCCCAGATCGAAGTCGAAGCCGGCGCCGCCGAAGATATCCTCGAAATTGATGCCGCCGAACAGATCTTCGCTCGAAAAGCCGGCGACGCCGGCGAAGCCGCGGGTGTCGTATTCATTGCGCTTCTTCGGGTCGGACAGCACCGCATAGGCTTCGGCGATCTGCTTGAAACGTTCCTCGGCGCCGGCTTCCTTGTTGCGGTCCGGGTGGTATTTCAGCGCGAGCGTACGGAAGGCATCCTTGATCGCCCTGGCGTCGGCGTTGCGGGCAACGCCAAGCACTTCGTAGTAATCCTGTTTGGCGGTGGTGATGATGGGCTCCTACGAAAAAGCAGGTTCAGGCAGCGCGCGGGAAAACCGGGATGCAATTTCAGGATTCCTTGTATTCCGCATCGACTACCTTTCCGCGCGGGCCTGAGCCGGACGGGCGTGCCTCGCCGGCCGGCTTGCCCATGTTGGGCTGCACGCCGGGCGCCTGCGTCTCGGCATAGACGCCCGCACCCGGTGTCTGCGCATAGATCACCGTGCCGGCTTCCTTCAGCAGTTTGCCCAGTGCCTCGGCGCGTTGCTCGGCGAGGGGCGCATCCTTTTTGACGATGGCTTCCCTGGTTTCGCGCAGGGCCGCCTCGATGCGGCCGCGCAGCTCCGCCGTGATCTTCTCGCCGAAATCCGCCAGCATCCTTTCGGCCTGGTAGCACATGCTGTCCGCGGCATTGAGCTTGTCCGCCGCCTCGCGCCGCTTCTTGTCGTCTTCGGCGTATTTTTCCGCTTCGTGGATCATGCGCTGCTTGTCACCCTCGGCCAGACGCGTGGAATCGGTGATGCGGATCGACTGCGACTTGCCGGTGGCGGTGTCCCTGGCGGTGACGTTGAGGATGCCATTGGCATCGATATCGAAGGTGACCTCTATCTTCGGCATGCCGCGCGGCGCAGGTGCCAAGCCTTCCAGATTGAATTCGCCCAGGCTGACGTTGTCGGCTGCCATCGGGCGCTCGCCCTGGAATACGTGCACGGTGACGCTGGTCTGCATGTCGGCCGCGGTGGTGAAAATTTCCGCATGCTTGGTGGGGATCGGCGTGTTGCGCGAGATCAGCGAGGTGGCCACGCCGCCCAGCGTTTCGATGCCCAGTGTAAGCGGGGTCACGTCTACCAGAACGATGTCGTGGCCGAGCTCGCCCGACAGAACGCCGGCCTGGATGGCGGCGCCGTTGGCCACGCATTCCATGGGGTCTACGCCCATTTCCGCCTTGCGCCCGAACATGTCCTCGAAGAAGCTGCGCACCACCGGCATGCGCGTGGGGCCGCCGACGAATACGATACGGTCTATCTGCTGCGGGGTGGCGCTGGCGTCGCGCAGCGCCTGTTCCACCGGGCCGCGGCAGCGCTCGACCACCGGGCGCACCACGCGCTCCAACTCGCTGCGGCTGAGGTCCATTTCCAGGTGGCGCGCTTCACCGGCGGAAGCGGCGATGTAGGGCAGGCTGAGGTGGGTGGTGTTGCTGGTGGTGAGTTCGATCTTGGCGATCTCGGCCGCCTCCAGCAGGCGCGCAGACGCCTTGATGTCGTTCTTGAGGTCGATGCCGGTTTCGCCGTGAAATTTCTCGGCCAGGAAATCGAAGATGCGCTGGTTCATGTCGGTGCCGCCCAGCTGGGTGTCGCCGCTGGTGGCCTTTACCTCGAACACGCCCTTGCCGAATTCCATCACGGTGACGTCGAGCGTGCCGCCGCCGAAGTCGATCACGGCGATGCGCAACTCCTGACCGAGGCGGTCCAGCCCGTAGGCGAGTGCAGCAGCGGTGGGCTCGTTGACCAGGCGCACGACTTCGAGGCCGGCAATGCGGCAGGCATCCTTGGTTGCGCTGCGCTGGTTGTCGTCAAAATACGCGGGCACCGTGACCACCGCCTTCTGCACCGGTTCGCCCAGAAAGGCTTCGGCGTCGCGCTTGATCTTCTGTAGCAGGAAAGCGGACAGCTGCTCGGGCGTGTAGTCGTGATCGCGCAGGCGGATCTGCGTGCGCTGGCCCATGCGGCGCTTGAATGCGGTGGCGGTGCCCTCCGGATTGGACGAGGCCTGGCGTCGCGCGGGTTCGCCGATGATCATCTGGCCGTCGGTGGTGACGGCAACATAGCTGGGAAAAGCCTTGCCGCCGAGGCTGACCCCTTCGGCGCTGGGGATGATGACGGGGCGCCCGCCGCGCAAGACCGCCGCTGCGGAGTTGGAAGTGCCAAGGTCTATGCCGATGATTGCCATGCTGTTCTCCCCAAATTGGTGAGTGTCGCTGCCTTTGCATTCAGGACCATATAACCACAATTGCCTGGTGATGACAATGCGATAGGGCAGGCCTATACTGAAACCCGAAACTTCATGACGGGAGGGGCGAGTTATGACGAGTCAAGGCAACAACATCCCACCCGACTACGCTGCACGCATAGTCGAGCACCCAGATGGCTACTATTGGATAGACCTCGAAACGTCCGTGGAATTCGGTCCATTTGCGACCGTATCCCAGGCAATCACCGACATGGAATCCAGTGTCGATTCCGAATTTGAACCCGGCGAGACACTGCAGGAAGCCGAAGCCGAGCTGGGCATTGCAGACTGGGTCGATCCGGACACCGGTGCGCCGGCGGAGGACCACATCCCCCATATCGAGGACTGAGGCCGCGGCCGGCATGCAACAGTGGGAGCATTTCGCGCACCAGGCCGACATGGGGGTGCGTGGCGTCGGCGCCAGCTGCGCCGAGGCATTCGAGCAGGCGGCGCTGGCACTGACGGCAATCGTTACCGACCCGCTGAGCGTGCGCACCACGCACCGCATCGAATTGCGCTGTGCCGCGCCCGACCTCGAGTTGCTGCTGGTGGACTGGCTGAATGCCCTCATTTACGAGATGGCCACGCGCCACATGCTGTTCGGCCGCTACGAGGTGCAACTTGCCAACGGTGAACTTGTCGGAAGGGCATGGGGTGAGCGAATTGACCCCGCCCGTCACCAGCCCGCGGTGGAGCCGAAAGGGGCAACCTATACCGCGCTGGTGGTGCGCCATGAAGAGGGCAAGTGGCTGGCGCAGTGCGTGATCGACGTCTGAACGCAGTCAATAACAGCAGTTGAATTGAGGGGGCGATGAATCTCTCTGGCTTCAAACAGCTGACTGAATTCGAATGGCAAATGCCTGCCAGCGGCGCGATGCGCGTGCCGGCCATCATCTTTGCCGACCAGGCGCTGCTGCACGACATGGACGACAAGGTGCGTGAACAGGCAGCCAACGTCGCCATGTTGCCCGGCATTGTGCGCGCCTCCTATGCCATGCCCGATGCGCACTGGGGTTACGGCTTCCCCATCGGTGGCGTGGCTGCATTTGATCCCACGGAAGGTGGCGTGGTCTCCGCCGGCGGCGTCGGCTTCGACATCTCATGCGGGGTGCGCTGCTTGCGCACCGGCCTCAAGGTGCAAGACCTGACACACGTGAAGGAGCGCATGGCCGATGCCTTGCTGCACGCCATTCCGGCGGGTGTGGGCAGTACCGGCGAGCTGCGCCTTTCCGCAAAAGAAATGGATGCCATGCTCAGGGGCGGCGCGCGCTGGGCGCTGGCGCGCGGCTATGGCGAGACGGCCGACCTCGAGCGCATCGAGGAAGGCGGGCAGATGCAGGGTGCCGAGCCGGCGCAAGTGTCCGAGCTGGCCAAGCGGCGCCAGCGCGACGAGATGGGCACGCTGGGCTCCGGTAACCATTACCTCGAAGTGCAGCGCGTGGCCGAAATCAGTGACGAGCGCATCGCCCAGGCATACGGCCTGGCGCGGGACGATGTGGTGGTGAGCGTGCATTGCGGCTCGCGCGGGCTGGGCCACCAGATCGGCACCGAGTTCCTCAAGCGCATGGCGGTCGCCGCCGCCAGCCATCACATCGCCCTGCCAGACCGCGAGCTGGCCTGCGCGCCGCTCGATTCCGACCTTGGCCGCGAATACCTCGGCGCCATGCGCGCCGCCATCAACTGCGCCCTGGCCAATCGCCAGATCCTCACCCAGCTGCTGCGCGACGTGTTCGCAAAATATTTTCCGCACACGCACCTGCCGCTGCTCTACGACGTCTCGCACAACACCTGCAAGCTGGAAGAACACGAGGTGGACGGGCACAAGCGCAAGCTGTTCGTGCACCGCAAGGGCGCCACGCGCGCCTTTCCGCCGGGGCATGCCGACATTCCCGCGGCCTTGCGCGCCGCCGGCCAGCCGGTGCTGATCGGCGGCAGCATGGGCACGGCCTCCTGGATCATGGCCGGCACCGAACGCAGCATGCAGCTGGCCTACGGCTCGGCCTGCCACGGCGCAGGCCGAGCCATGAGCCGGCACGAGGCGACGCGCCGCTGGCGCGGGGGCGAGGTGATCGAACAGCTGGCGCGGCGCGGCATCCTGATCCGCAGCCCATCATTTCGCGGCGTGGCGGAAGAAGCGCCGGATGCCTACAAGGACGTGAGTGCGGTGGTCAACGTGGCCGATCAGGCTGGCCTGGCGCGCAAGGTGGCCAGGCTGGAACCGCTGATCTGCGTGAAGGGCTGAGCGATGAACAAGATTGATTTGCAGGCCGCTGATGCGTTGCTGATTGTGGACGTGCAGAACGACTTTCTGCCCGGCGGCGCACTTGCCGTGCCGGAAGGAGATGCGGTGATCGCGCCGCTCAATCGCTGCATCGCGGCATTTGGCCGTCACAAGTTGCCGGTGTATGCCTCGCGTGACTGGCATCCGCCTGATCACTGCTCGTTCGCCGCGCAGGGCGGGCCGTGGCCGCCGCACTGCGTGGCGGGCAGCCGCGGTGCGGAATTTGCGCCCGCGCTCGCGCTGCCGGCGGATGCGGTGGTGATCTCCAAGGACGATACGCCGGAACTCAATACCTATTCCGCCTTCGGTGCCACCGATCTCGATCGGCGCCTGCAGGCGGGCGGCATCAAGCGACTCTTTGTAGGCGGCCTGGCCACGGACTATTGCGTGCTGAACACGGTGAAGGATGCGCTGGCGCTGGGCTACGGCGTGGTATTGCTGATCCGTGCCGTGCGCGCGGTGGATGTGGCGCCTGGCGACGGTGCGCACGCGCTGGCGCAGATGTACCGGCTGGGCGCGCAGATAGGCGAGGGGGAATGTCCCGATGAGAGCCGTTGACAGCGAGGGCAGCCTGCTGCTCACCGACCTCTACCAGCTCACCATGCTGCAGGGCTATTTCCAGGGCGGCATGCACGAGACTGCGGCTTTCGAATTCTTCGTGCGCAAGCTGCGCCCGGGGCGCGGCTTCCTGATGGCGGCCGGCCTGGAGCAGGTGCTGGATTTCCTCGAGCAGGCACGCTTTGCCGCGGAAGAGCTGGCGTGGCTGCGCGGCAGCGGGCGTTTCTCCGGAGAGTTCGTCGACTGGCTGGCGGACTGGCGCTTCGCCGGCGATGTCGATGCGATGGCGGAGGGGACGATATTCTTTCCGGACGAACCGGTGCTGCGCGTGGTGGCGCCGCTGCCACAGGCGCAGCTGATCGAAACGCGACTGATCAACCTGCTGCATTTGCAGACGCTGATCGCATCCAAGGCGGCGCGTTCGGCGCTGGCGGCGCCGGGCAAGCTGCTGGTGGATTTCGGCCTGCGCCGCGCGCACGGCGCCGAAGCCGGCCTGCTGGCGGCGCGTGCGGCTTATCTGGCGGGTTACTCCGGCACCTCGACGGTGCTCGCCGGTGCGCGTTTCGGTGTGCCGGTGTTCGGCACCATGGCGCATTCCTTCGTGCAGGCGCACGATTCCGAGATGGCCTCGTTCCGCGCCTTTGCCCATGCGCAGCCCGGCAATGTTGTGCTGCTGATCGACACCTATGACACGGAAGCGGCTGCGCACAAGGTGGTGACGCTGGCGCGGGAACTGGCGCGCGAGGGCATCGCCATCAAGGGCGTGCGCCTGGACAGCGGCGATCTGGGCGAGCTGGCGCGGCGTGTACGGCGCATCCTCGACGAAGGCGGCCTGCATGGCACCACCATCTTCGCCAGCGGCGACCTCGATGAATACCGACTCCGCGAATTGCTTGCCCAAGGCGCGCCGATAGACGGCTTCGGTGTGGGCACGCGGCTGGACACTTCCGCCGATGTGCCGTTTCTGGACTGTGCCTACAAGCTGCAGGAGTATGCGGGCAGGCCGCGTCGCAAGCGTTCGCTGGGCAAGGCGACCTGGCCCGGGCGCAAGCAGGTGTGGCGCAGCCATGATGCCTCGGGGCGCATGGCCGGCGACGTGATCAGTCTGGAAGGCGAGCAGCAGGCCGGCACGCCCCTGCTGCAGCCGGTGATGCGCGGCGGGCGCCGCCTGCAGCAGCCCGTGCTGGAGGAAAGCAGGCGCCATGCTGCGGCCGGCCTTGCGAAGCTCCCTGCCGCATTGGCCGCGCTGCAGGATGAAAAATACGCGGTGGTCATCTCGCCTTCGTTGCAGCAACTGGCTGCCGCCGTCGATGCGGACTTGACCGCCCCCTGAATCTGTAATGGCAGAGGATAGTGATATGAAAACGACAAAACCGCTGGCACCCGAACAGCTCTATCGTCACTGCGACATCAGCAATTTCGAATTCGACACGACCTCAGAGCTGGAGGACCTGACCGAAATCATCGGCCAGGTGCGCGCCATCGATGCGGCGCAGTTCGGCATCGGCATGTCCTTGCAGGGCTACAACCTGTATGTGATGGGGCCCAGCGGCAGCGGCAAGCGCACCATGATCCGCCAGTTGCTGGAGCAGCAGGTGGCAGAAGAGGTGCGGCCTTTCGACTGGTGCTATGTCAACAATTTTGAGCAGCCGCACAAGCCACATGCCATAGGTCTGCCCGCCGGGATGGGGACCAAGCTGCGCAGCGACATGCAGCAACTGGTGGACGAGCTGCGCGTGACGATACCCGCGGTATTCGAAGGCGATGAATACAGGCGCCGCCTCGGGCAGATCAATGACGAACACAGCGCGCAGCAGGGCAAGGCGTTCGAAGAGGTGAACGAGGAAGCACACAAGCGCAATATTGCGTTGTTGCGTACGCCCAACGGCTTTTCCTTTGCGCCGGCCAGGGAAAGCGAAGTGATCAGCCCGGAAGAATTTGAAAAGCTGCCGGAAGAGGATCAAAGCCGCATCGAGAACGATATCGTGATGCTGCAGGAGATGCTGGAGAAGGTCATCCGCCAGGTGCCGCGCTGGCGGCGCGAACGCCAGGAGCGCGTGGCCAAGCTCAAGGAGGAGGCCGTGCAGTTTGCGATAGGCCATATGATGGATGCCCTGCGCGAGGAGTATGCCGCGTTCCCGGCAGTCACCACCTACCTGGACGAGGTGCAGAAGAACATCGTCGCCAGCATGGACGAGTTTCGCGGCGAGAAGGAGGAGCCGTCTTCACCAGCCGCCATGCTGATGGCAGCCGAAAAAGGCGATTTCACGCGCTTCCGCGTCAACGTGCTGGTCGATCACGGCGACAGCGAGATCGCACCCATCGTGGATGAGGAGCACCCCACCCACCAGAACCTGATCGGGCGGGTGGAGCATGTCTCCCAGTTCGGCGCGCTGGTGACCAATTTCACCCTGATCAAGCCGGGCGCCCTGCATCTGGCCAATGGCGGCTACCTGCTGCTGGATGCGCTAAAGCTGCTTTCGCAACCGTTCTCGTGGGAAGCGCTCAAGCGCGCCTTGTCGACGCGGGAGATCCGCATCGAGTCGCTGGGGCAGATGTACAGCCTGGTGAGCACCGTGTCGCTGGAGCCCGAGCCGATCCCGTTGAGCGTCAAGATCGTGCTGATCGGCGACCGCATGCTGTACTACCTGCTGGCGGAATACGATCCTGAATTTGCCGAGCTGTTCAAGGTGTCGGCCGACTTCGAGGATGAAGTCGAGCGCAACGAGGAAAACAATCTGCTGTATGCGCGCCTGGTGGCGACGATGGTGCGCCGCGACGGCCTGCGTCCTTTCGATCGCCATGCCGTGGCGCGCGTGATCGAGCACTGCGCGCGCCGCGCGGACGATGCCGAGAAGCTGTCCACCCACATGGAGAGCATGGCAGACCTGGTGCGCGAGGCGGACTTCCGTGCCAGACAGGCCAAGCGCAAGGCAGTGGCCTTGCAGGATGTGGAGCGGGCGATCGAGGCGCAGATTCATCGTGCCGACCGCGTGAAGACGCGCTCGCACGAGGCCATCCTGCGCGGCATTCTGCACATCGACACGGCAGGCGAGCAGGTGGGGCAGATCAACGCGCTGTCGGTGTTCCAGCTGGGCGGCTTTGCCTTCGGCGAGCCATCGCGCATCACTGCGTCTACGCGCCTGGGCAGCGGCGTACTGATCGACATCCAGCGCGAGGTCAAGCTGGGCGGCCCCATCCATTCCAAGGGCGTGCTGATCCTGTCGTCCTTCCTGGCCTCGCGCTATGCGTCGGAACAGCAGCTGTCTCTGTCGGCCAGCCTGGTGTTCGAACAGACCTACGGCGCAGTGGAGGGCGACAGCGCGTCCATGGCAGAACTGTGCGCGCTGTTGTCGTCGCTGGCCAATGCGCCGATCCGGCAGTCGCTGGCCATTACCGGCTCGGTGGATCAATTCGGGCGGGCGCAGGCCATCGGCGCGGTGAATGAGAAGATCGAGGGCTTCTTCGATATCTGCAGCACGCGCGGGCTGGATGGCAGGCACGGGGTGCTCATCCCGGCCACCAACGTGATGCACCTGATGTTGCGGCGCGATGTGATCGACGCGGTGACGGAGGGGAAATTCAACATCTATCCGATCGAGACAGTGGATCAGGCACTCGAACTGCTGACCGGGGTTGAGGCGGGTGAGGCGGACGCACAGGGTATCTACCCCGCGGACAGCATCAATCGCCGCGTGGCCGACCGGCTGAAACGCCTGGCAGAGATTCGTCGCGCCTACGCCAAGGAGGAAGCGGCCGACAAGCCCGCCACGAAAGAGGATGACAATCATGCGTGATCAGGGTGCGGGTCGGATCGTGCTGGCGCTGGACCTGTCGGCGCGCAGCCGCGTGGCGCTGGAAACGGCTGCCGTGCTGGCGGCCGCGCTGGATGTTGAGCTGGTCGGCGTGTTCGTTGAGGACATCAATCTGCTGCATCTGTGCGGCCTGCCGTTTACGCGCGAGGTGGGTCTGTTCTCGCCCGGCTTGCGTCCGTTCAGTGTGCAGGAGGTGGAGCGGGCGCTGAACCGTGAGGCGGAGGAAGTACAGCAACGGCTGGCCGAAACGGCGGCACGCCTGGGAGTGCGCTGGTCGTTCCGGGTGGCACGCGGGCAAATCGCCGCCGAACTGTTTGCCCTCGCCAATGAGCCGGACCTGGTCGTGCTGGGCAAAGGGGCCAGGGCGGGGGCGATGTCGCTGGGGGATTTTCTGGCGGTGCCCGTGCGCGCCGCCGCTCCTTCCGAGGCCGAGGCACGGGCAGTGCTTGCAGTTTACGATGGCTCGTCAGCGGCCCGGCGCGCACTGGAGCTGGCGAACCGGATCGCCACGGCGAATGGCATGGCGTTGAAGGTGCTGGTAGAGGGGGCGTCGGACCGCGAGCATGCGCAGCGCGAGGCTGAAATCAGAACGCAGCTGCCGGGCGCCGCAGTGCGCTACCGGCGCGTCGCGTCGGTGGAGCCGCGGGCGCTTGCAGCTGCCGGACGGCAGGAAAAGGCGGGCGTGCTGGTGCTGGGCAGCGATGGGCGCTTCCGCGGGGGGGCGGGTTTTTACATTCTGCTCAACGAACTGGATTGCCCGGTGGTGCTGGTCGGCTGAGTGCCGGATGATCACGGGGCAAAAAAATAATGCGGCCTGAGCCGCATTAGCAATACGGGGCAACTCGCGCTGCACCCTGAATAAAGCCCCCCGCCTGTGCCGTTGACTCAATGTCTTGAACCGGGGGTTCAAGAGGGTCGGTTCCCGGTCGCATCAGGTACATCCATCGAGGGATGTTCACAACAGCAACATTGAAGGGGCGCAACCTTAAGCTTAGCTTATTGGTTCAAAGAATTATGAGCCTGACGAACACCGCAGGGGACAAACTTTCAACCATGGACCGGGCTATCTTGTTGTTCTGTGCCGATCGGTTGTCTTGTTAAAACAGTTCGTCCTGTTCTGCCAGCACGGCATCGATCGATGCCTGCATTGAGGTCATTCTACGCTTAAAATCGGCCATGTCAAAACCGCTGCCAAGCCGCATGGTAAGCAGCTCGTGCGCGATATTGAGTGCGGCCATGATGGCAATGCGCTCGACCGACGTGATCTTGCCAGCATCGCGAATTTCACGCATCTTCTTGTCGAGATAGTCGACCGCATCGAGCAGTTCGGCACGCTCTTCATCCGGGCAGGCTACGCGAAATTCGCGGTCGAGGATGGAAACATCCAGCGTGTTGACGTTGTCGCTCATGGTTGGTCTTCGGGCAGCAGGGTAAGCAGATGCTCAAGACGGGCTTGTGCCGTGTTGATCTTGTCGTCGCATTGACGCTGACGGCTGAGGGCGTTCACCAGATCCTGACGCAGCTTGTGGTTTTCCGCACGCAGGCGCTGGCTCAATTGCACCAATTGATCCAGTTTCTGTTCCAGAGCGTCGAGTTCGGCTTGCATGGCGCCAACTATAAATTTAAAAATGCTGATTAGTCAAATGGTAACAAAATATTTTGAAAGTTGTTTGGCGGATTGAGGCGGCGCCTTGCCCGTCTGTTATAATGCGTGCGTCTCAAGGTGCTGACGGGTTGATCGCCCTCAGTTAAACGGGAAACAGGTGCGAGTGACTACTCAAGGCCTGTGCTGCCCCCGCAACGGTAAGCAAGTGTCGATGTGTCGAAAACCACTGTGAGCAATCATGGGAAGGTGACGCATCCGGTCGCAAAGACCTGCTTGTGAGCCCGGATACCGGCCTCGGACAAGGTTCAGGAAGTGCAGCGGGCGGCGCACGGACGGCGGATTGCCGTGCAAAGGTTGATCCCCCTCGTTTTTCCCCTTCATTTCCTGTGTTGTCATCGTTCCAGCGGGGTCGTCTGGGACTTACCATCAGGAAAATTCAAATGAAACACTCGCAACTTCTGGCCGCTCTGTTAAGCGTGCTGTCTCCGTTCGCCTCTGCCGCAGAAAACGAAATTCCCGACGATATCGTGGTGACGGCCACGCGCATCGAGCAGCCTCTAGCCAAGACGCTCGCCAGCACCACCGTGCTGACCCGGGACGACATCCGGAATTCGCAGGCCCCTGATGTGGCGACCATACTGCGCACCGTGGCCGGCGTTGAAGTCGCGCAAAACGGTGGCACCGGCAAGGCGTCTTCACTGTTCCTGCGCGGCAGCAACGACAACCAGGTGCTGGTGCTGCTGGATGGCGTGCGTGTCAATTCGGCCACGTTCGGCACGACGGCGATCGAGCACCTGATGCTCGACCAGATCGATCGCATCGAGGTGGTGCGCGGTAACGTGAGCAGCCTGTATGGCTCGGAGGCCATCGGCGGCGTGATCCAGATCTTTACCAAGCGCGGGCGCGGTGCGCCAGCCTTCAATGTGAGCGAGGGCGTGGGCAGCCATGGCACGCAGCGTCTGTCTGCGGGCTGGGGTGGCGCCGTGGAAAACACGGAATTCAGCATCCAGGCATCGCGCTTCAACACGGATGGCGTGTCGGCCATCAATCCGGCGATCTATCCGAATGCGAATCCGGACAATGACGGTTACGACAACACCAGTGTCTCCGCCAACGTGCGCCATGCCTTCAACGCCGATCACAGCGTGTCCGCCAGCCTGTTCAACAGCCAGGGGCATAACCAGTATGACAATGCCTATGGTGCGCCCACCGACATCAACACCAACGACGCGCAGGTCAGCAAGCTGTCGCTCACTTCGGAAGACCGTCTGGGCGAGACATGGATGAGCAAGGTGCAACTGGCGCAAGGCGTGGACAACTACCAGGACTACCTCAACGGAGCACCGGTAGCCGGAGGCTCAATCTACAAGACGACCAGCCAGCAACTGAGCTGGCAGAATACCCTGGGCCTGGGAGCGGGCAAGCAATTGCTGGCCGTCGTTGAATACCTCGGGCAGCAGGTCGATAGCGATCTCCAGCCGCAATTAGACAGGGATTACCGTAAAGT
>DATDDN010000180.1:0-26887 GCA_036523795.1 Gallionellaceae bacterium
GCACTCGTCATAGAAGCCCCGGGTGGGTGGCACGGCCGGCGCCGAGAGCAGGCGCAGCGTCTCCGGGCGCAGTTGCAGCTCGTGTCCATCAGTCGCGAACACGCTGTAGGCATGGGCGATCGCGCGCGCGGTCCCCACGCCCCCGCCAGACGGAATTTCGAAATTGCGCGCGTAGATATGCTGTTCGTCGTGGGGAAACATCGAACCTTCGAGCGCCCGCGCGATATTCGAGCGCGGATTGAATGCCGTGAGAAAAAATCCGATACCGAAGCCGCGCAGCATGTCGAGCAGGCCGGGCCGCGACAGCACCGCCAGCCTGGCCTTGGGGACGGACTCGGGCAGGCGGATGTAGAAATCAAGTCCCAGCTTAGATGCGATCTCGTCCTGAAAGAATTGTCCCAGGCTGCGATGCTGCGGGTCGATGCGGCGCAGCAGCTCACCCTCGTAATAGCCGAGGGTAATCGCATGATAGGCCTGGCGCGTGCCGGGCTCCCATGCCGGCGCCTGGCGCGCCAGAACGGGCGCGAGACGATCGAGATCGGCGACGACGCTCCGTTCTCCCTGCTCCGCGAAGGCGAACAAGCCGGCCTGGTGTGCCAGGAGCTGGCGGACGGTGATGGCCTCCTTGCCGTTCTGGGCGAATTCCGGCCAATACGTGCACACGCGCTCGTCGTAATCGAGCAAGCCGCGGGAATGCGCCACCGCAAGCGTCATCGCCGCCAGGCCCTTGGTGGTCGAATAGACGATGACCATGGTGTCCTCTTCCCACGGCTCGCCGGTCGCCTGGTTGCGTACGCCGCCCCACAGATCAACGACCTTCTGGCCCCGGTGGTACACGCAACAGGCCCCGCCTGTCTCGCCGCGGAGGGAGAAGTTCTCGGCAAATGCATCGCGTACGGGCTCGAAACCCGGGCTGACATGGCCTGCGAATTGAATGCGCTGAGCGGCTTTCATGGGCGACCTCCCATTGTGCTGCGGAAATACTATCGGAAAATTTCCAGGCCTGCTGCAAACAGTGCCTCATTGCTCCACATCAGACATTCCATGCCATTAACAGGCTCATCGAAATCAATCTGGTCTGAAACAAATCAGGCCTGAGCCCTCAACTCAATGCGAATTTCCGGGCCGCGGCCAATTCTCCTTCCGTACCTACCCACCGCCAATGAATGTCGTCAATTTGCCCGCTGAGTTTTTGAAGCTCGCGGCGCAGCGGCTGCTGTTGCGACAAAATCCAGAACGTGCCGGCAGCGTTGATGCGGACAAAGATCAGATCGTGACTGCCGCCTTCGCATTGCGCCAGCGCGCCTTCATATGCCTGCAGGCACTCCTCAATCACATCTTCCCGCAGTCGATATGCATTGGCGTGTTCGACATCGTCCTCAAAATACTGCACATATTTCCAGTATTCCGAGTGTGCCTTCAGGATCAGACAGCGCAGCAAGCTTGTTTCAGGCGATTTTTCGGCGGCACGGCGCGCGAATTCAAACATTTCTTCATGGCTGCCACCATATTTTTCCGACAACGCGGTGAGCCGGTTAATATGCGCATGCCAGTTCTCCCGGTCGCGCGCGATGGCCTCGTTGAAATATTTCTCCTCCAAAGACTCATCATCCGACCTGTACACCGCAACCATGATCAAATAGACCCAAGGCGTGGGGTCATGCTTGTTCAGGGACGCAGCCCGCAACAACATCGATTCGGTTTGCTCAAGCAGCCTGTAGAAATTCTGCCAGCGCTCTTCGCTTACTTCGCCTCCCTTGCCATAGCCCCTGGCGGCCCATGCCAGCTTCAGCATGCGTGCACCATAAACCAGGTGTGCATCTGCCGACTCTGGCTCAGCCCTGACCCACTTTTCAAGTTTGTCGGATGGGAAACTGCGTGACATGGCCAGCGAGTAGAAATAGCGCCTGGACCAGTCGCCCTGTATTCCAGAAAACAGCTGCTTAAGCTTCTTGACGTTGCCATCTCGCAACAAAGACATGGCGACAGCATCGCCGTAGGCATCCTGTGAAATATTCGGTGTATCCCAACCCAATAAACGATACAGCCAATTGCTCATTCATTCCCCCCACTATGTTCACGCACCATCAACCGGTCACCAACCAGCACCGCTTCCAGATCCCGCACATGCCTGCACGCCATCAATGCACCAGGCAATCATCAGCACGCGGCTCGAGCCTCAGGGCCTGCAGCCGCGCAAGGTTCGCGACTATTTCACCTGCGCCCCTTGCCGTGGCTCGGCCTGACGCATCATGCCAGACAGCATCTGCGCATCCAGCACCTCGCGTGTCATCTTGCGTGCAGCCACGTCCACCTCGATCAGCGAAGGCTTGTCCGATTCATCCAGCGTGTTGTCATGATTCGTGTCCCGCAGAATGCGCAGCAACAGCACCTTGCGCGATCTGTTGTAGGTCTTGTCCAGCACACGACTGTGTTCGGGCGTGACCCTCACCATGTGGGTACCGTCTGCACCGGAAAGATACGCGCCTGTATCGTCCTGCTCATCAATCACGCCATCATGATTGGTGTCGGCAAATGCAATTTCCCAGTACAAGGTTCCCACCGGCGGAAAACTGGTATCCTCATCGTCGTCATGCCTGCCGGGCTGCGCCGGATACTCCAGCTCCATGATCTGTGCGTTTTCTTTCAGCAGCAGCTTCATTGAATTGTCGCCAGCCTGGCGAACGATCACATTCACCACTCCTGTCTGCTTGCTGCTGCCGTAGATGCTGCACGCGTTGCTCATTGGGGCCGCTTCATAGCTGGAAGGGGCATACTTGTCCAGCCTGGGCCGCGCCAGCGCCTTCCTGACCGTGAACTGATCACTCACCACCCTGATAAGCTGATAGGGCGAGTCGCGCACATCAATCGGCATGCAGATATCGTAATGCGCAGGCTGCTTGCTGGCGTCATCAGCCGCATCCCCTTCCACCATGGCCACGGGCAGACCTCTCCGGTGTGAATCAAACAAGGATGAAATTGCCGAGACCAGCCCGGCAATCAGCAGAATTCCCGCTATCCCCACCACACCCGCCCCGATGATGGCCCACACCATCTGGTTGAAACGCTCCAGTGGAGGGAATCTTCCCTTGATCCAGCGCCACATAAACATGCCTCTCTATAAATATGGTTTGATTAACACCCGTGAAGGAAGGACGAAGGATCGTGCCGTCGTGAATTTGTCCCTGACGCCAGCGCGTCCCGGACGACCTGCCCCGCCATGCAAACCGCATATGCATTTGGCGCTTTCATGCTGATGGATTCACGCCCTGTCCCCTGGCATCATTGTGCCAGAACAGGCGCTCACTTTCGCCGGTCTTTCAGCACCGACTTCACCATCTTGCCGAATGCCTTGTCCTTCTTGCGCTTGTCCTGGTAGGACATCTCGTTGAATGCCGATTCGGCCTTGAGCTTGAGGTAGCTCTGGTAATGCGCCTCGTCCAGCTCGCCGCTGGCGATGGCCTCGCGGATGGCGCAGCCGGGTTCGTTGTGGTGGCTGCAGTCGGCGAAGCGGCAACGCGCGGCCAGCGCGGTGATGTCGGCAAAGCTGTCGTCCAGCCCTTCGCCCGCCCCCAGCATGCCCAGCTCGCGCATGCCGGGCATGTCGATCAGCAACGCGCCGTTGGCCAGCAGCACCAGATGGCGGCGCGTGGTGGTGTGGCGGCCCTCGCCCGTGTGGCTCACGATGCCGGTCTGCAGCGCATCACTGCCCAGCAGCTGGTTGATCAGCGTGGTCTTGCCCACGCCGGAGGAGCCGAGCAGGCAATAGGTCTTGCCCGGTTGCATCAGCGCCCGCACCTGGGCCACGCCTTCGCCCGTCACATTGCTCAGCGGCACGATGTCCGCCGTGATGCCCGCTGCGCGGATGTTGCCAACCATGCGCTCCAGTTCGGCCGGGCTCACCAGGTCGGTCTTGGTCAGCAGCAATACCGGGGCGATCTGCCCCTCGGTCACCATCACCAGATAGCGCTCCAGCCGGCGCACGTTGAAATCGAACTGGCACGACTGCACGATGAAGGCCACATCGATGTTGGCCGCGATCAGCTGAAAATCGATGTTCTTGCCGGGAGACTTGCGCCGCAGAAAAGAGCGCCGGGGCAACAGCTCATGGATGATCGCGTGCGACGCTGCATCGAGATATTGCACGCACACCCAGTCGCCCACACCGGGCATGTCCATGGCCGAGACAGCCGCGTAGAGAAACTTGCCGGTCAGCTCGGCCGGCACCTCGCCCGCTTCATTGCGCACCACATAGCGCCCGCGGTCGACGGCGGTCACGCGGGCCAGGCGCTGGCCCTGCCCGCACAGCTTGCCTGCCTGTTCCTCAAGCTGACCATCCAGGCCTAGTTCAGTCAATTTCACGATTGAAGCTTCCTTTGTGATCCGGCCAAGCCCGTTCGATGAGAGGGACACGCATTGGAAAGCCATTGCGCGGTCGCGTCGAATGCCGCGGCCTATCTCCTGTCATTCCAGGCTGGCGGCTCGCGCAAATCAAGCCGTCATGTGCCGTTCTGGTGACGGCACGGTTGCGGCAAGTAGCTCGCTTGAATCTGCTCGCTTGTGCAATCCCAATCGAGTTGCCCGCTTCGATTCAGCAAAGGCTCCAGCGTTAGAGATTTTCCGCCAACCACCGGGCCGTCCATCGTCACCGTCACGGCCCCCTTTCGCGGATTCATGCTTATATCCCTGACGTAACTCGGTATCGGCTGGGCAAAACCCGCCTCACTCAGACTGGAAGGAATCGCGCCATGGCTCGCATAAAACTCACTGACTTTGCCTGATGCGGCCTTGCCCAGCGCATAGGCCTGCTCCGTATGCGCCTTGACGCTGTAATTCTGATAGACGGGAATGGCAATGGCTGCAAATATGCCTATCACCGCGACGGAGGCGGCTGCCGCTACGCCGATGACCTTGACACTGCTGGTTCCGCCCCTGGCGGAAAGCTCACCCAGCTGCTGCTGCACATCAGCCGATGAGGCAGATACCGCTGCAATCTGTTTCTTGCAGTGACGGTAATAGAGCGCATTTGCATACATGGGAAACAGAGCCACCACGCCAACGGTGTACAGCAGGTACCCCAGACTGGTCAGAATGATGCTGCCCGTCACGCTCAGAAAGCCCAACAACAGCAAGGGCGCGAAGAAATACACCACGGCAGGAACCCACATCTTCCGGTAGAGCAGCCAGAGGAAAGACACAAAGAAAGCCGGCCAGTGCCAGGTGGGGTTTATATCGCCGTCACAGTCAAAACGATCAAACTGGTCCAGATAGTAGTCCTGGTTTTCAGGCCCCAGAATTGCCGTGTAGTACTCTACCCTATCTGCCGGGCCACTGCCTGCATGAGCCTGCAACACACCGCCACAGCTTGAACAGATTTTTGCCTCCGCCGCATTCGGAGTTCCGCATTTAGGACAAAACATATTTCTCCCTGATTTGTGATTGGCAACCGTGCAACAAGGCAGAATCGCCCTGCTTCATTTCAAGGTGCACATCCTAGCCCATTTCATGATCATTGCGAGCGCGGCCGCTTTACCTTGGCCTGCCCTCGATGGTTTCAATTGAAGATGCAATTTATGAGGCCTGACTCCGGCAGTGTTCTAAGGTATGCGGCACGGGAAATTTGAACCTGGCCCTTTCGATCAGGATCGCGGCATCACTCGCTATCCAGCTCTACATCCATGGTGCTGCCGGTAAAGAATTTGATCAGTCCCAGTATCGTCATGACCACACCGCCCAATCCCAGCAACAGCAAAGCAAGCGCTCCCTTGCCTCCCGTCCTCCCCGGCACGTGCACATGCGAGGAAGAGGATCCGATCAAATAGAAAAACAGCAATGACGCTCCCAGCATGGCCACGCCAATAAATATGGCGCGCATGCCCAACCTCCGGTGCACGGATTTCACATTGGAGCGAGCATCCTGAATAATGCGATTGCGGATCAGGGGCGTGCAACCTGCATCTTTGAGATGTTGAGCGATCTCTGCCTCACTGGCCCCTGATTCATATAGTGAGATGGCTTCCACAGTCCAGTCGTCGATCAATTCCCGGGTGATTTTGACCTTTTTTACGACCTGTTGTTGTACTTGATCCATGGCTCCCCTTTGGCATGATTGGCTACAACGCTACGGCAACAAGGGCATGCGCCCTTATCATCTGTTTTCTTCTTGTTTTGTATGCGAACAACCCGACCTCCTCCAACCCTGCATTTGAATCAAGGAATGCATAGGTGACTTGCAGCGGCTTCACGGAAAGGCTCTGATACCTGCAGCACCGCCCCTTTTCCCCGCCCGCCAATCACTGCACCAAAAGATTCGGGCCAAGTCTAGCAGAACAAGCCGGGCCACGGCGTATGCGTTGCCCGGGGCATTATGCGAGCACTGATGAAATTTGAGGCTGGCGCCTTTAGCTCCAGGGAATGACAGAAGTCGGCCCCCATTGATCTCGCTGAGCCTATACTCTTGGACTAATGGGGCTAGATGAACCCGGCAACTCATCCCCGGAGCGGGGGAGAAAGGCAGCGGCTCGCATGACTGAATCCAACTGGCACGACATCGTGTTGCTGGCAATCTGCTGGATAGCCTACTTCGCCGTGCACTCCGCATTGGCGTCACTGGCGGTCAAGCGCAGGGTCGCCGCAGCCTGGCCGCAGCTGATGCCGTATTACCGGCTGACCTTCAACCTGCTGGCGTCGCTGCTGATACTGCCGATCCTGTGGCTCACCTACCACGACCCGGGGCCGCTACTGTGGCACTGGCAGGGCGCCACCGCGTGGCTGGCCAACGGACTGGCGCTGGCCGCGCTGTTCGGCTTCTGGCGCAGCCTCAAATACTACGACATGCAGGAATTCCTCGGCCTGCGCCAGATGCAGCAGCACGTGCGCAAGGTCGAAGATCAGGAGCACCTCCACCTTTCCCCGTTCCACCGCTACGTGCGTCACCCCTGGTATTTCTTCGGCCTGGTGCTGGTGTGGACGCGCGACATGAATGCAACCACGCTGCTGTCGGGCGCAGTCATCACGCTGTATTTCATGATCGGTTCGCGCATGGAAGAGAAGAAACTGCTGGTCTATCACGGCGACACTTATCGCCGCTATATGGCGCGCGTCCCCGGCCTGCTGCCGCTGCCGTGGAAATCGCTCACCGCTGAAGAGGCCAGGGCGTTGCTGGAGCAACGGCAGGATGGTGGGGCGGGGAGCTAAGGACAAGCACCGTGGAATTCGAGCCAAGCCTCCTTTTGTATCGCTCGCCGCCCCTCAGGGAATGGCTGTGTAACCGCTGGCGTTCAGCTCCGCATTGATGGCGGCCTTGTTCTTCATGCTGCTCCCGCTGGTGGCAGCGGGCAGCATGAGGCCTTCCCACACATAGCCCGCCCGCAGCGAATAGAACCACGGGTTGGTGAAGCCGTATGAGGACATGTTGGGGTAGATGGGGAACCAGTTCGTCAATACGAGCACCGTCGGCACAGCGGCAACACCGGTCGGCGTCCATGTGATGGTTACCTGCTGCTGTGCCCCTGCCGCCAGGGCCGTGGAGATGTTACCCGACGTGCAGGCCGATCCCGGCGTGAGGAAATAAACGTAGTACAGCCAGCCATTGGGATTTGCTGACATCTGGGTGTGAGTGTGCACATAGACGGCACCGATAAGCGGATCGCAGAAAGTCGTCACATCCTCCACCGGCAGACTGGTCAGCGCCGCGCCGTTACCGTCGGTCACCTGCAAGCCATTGGACAGGTTATATAGGAAATAGAAATTCGAGGTATAGGCCAGGCTGTAGCTCTCAGCCCCGGCAGGATACGCGCCAGGCGTTGTGCAGGTGCCAGGGCAGACCACCGGCGAGCCGGCCAGGTTGGTCCGGGTGATGGCGTAGGTGTATGCGGCGCCATTGGCCAGCACCAGGGCCGCATCGGAGCCATTGCCGCTGTCCACGAAAGTGCTGCCCAGCATGTCGTTGGTCGATAACGCCCAGCCGTTTGGGGTGAGGTTGTAGGAACTCCCGCTGCTTACCGTGAGATTGGACCAGGCCCCATTGATCAGCGCCTGTTGATTCTTGGTCACATTGAAGACGGTGGGCTGCGCAGTGCCGGCCAGGGTCTCGGTCAAGGCCGTGGCCGATGCCGCTGGCGTACTGCCAAACCAGTTGCCGACCCACCACTTGCCGCCGAAGCTTCCGCTCATTTCGCCGGCGATGTAGCTCGCCACTGCGGTGCCTCCCGCGGAAGGAGTAGTGCCGACGGTCCACCAGGGAGTACCCCCGCTTGTGCCAGTGCCCGTGGATCCGCCTCCCCCGCCACCGCCGCCACCACCGCATCCCGCCATCAGAATTCCCACCATCAGGGCAAACATCCCCAGTTCTGCCCCGCACTTGAGCAGTCTGATGCCATTCTTCATTTCACTCTCCCCTGCTTGAAAAATATCGCGATGCTGGCCCGTCAGCCGTGCAGATCTACTCATAAGCCGCGTCATGAACAAAGCGGGGGCAAGTCTAGCAGAACAGATTGCGCAAAGGGGCACGCGATGACACAGGCGTTATGCGCCACGGATAAATTAGTATCGACTGGGTCGCAAGCCAGCGCGTCAGTTTCGCGACGAAATCAATTCCAGGGATGATTTGGGGAGGCGGCCAAGTTCGTGGATGGTCGCATGCGGCTCAGCATCGTGATACTGCACGCACACCCAGTCGCCCACACCGGGCATGTCCATGGCCGAGGCAGCCGCGTAGAGAAACTCGCCAGTCAGCTCGGCCGACACCTCGCTCGCCTCATTGCGCACCATGTAGCGGCCTCGGTCTGTGGCGGCTACCCGCGCCAGCCTTGGCCCGACGCACACAGCCTGCCTGTTCCCGGAGCCCGCCAGTCAAACCAAGTTCATACAAGTCCATGATGGACACCCGGAACTGTTCTGCGCTGTCGGCTACTGCTGCACATACGCCTTTTTCCCCGCATCCCAACGGTATTGGCTTGGCTCGCCCTTCTTGGGCGCGAGGGTGATCGCGTCGCCGGGGAGCAGTTTGGCATGCAGATCGCTCACGAATTTCTCGCTGGACAAGCGCTCCCTGGATCCCCCGCTCAGCAGTCCTGCCAGGGTGACGGGGCTGTTCCAGCGGTGGCCTGTGTAGGCAAAATCTCCTTTCCCGGGCTCGGTTTCAGCGTATAGCGCAGCGCAGCTGCCGAATGTGGGCGCGACCTCCGGACACTCCATGCTCTCTTCGCCCTTCTCGTCGATCTCGGTGGTGCACGCACCGCGCGGCACGTTGAAAAACTGCTGGTACTTCCCGTTGTACAGGAGATACCGCTTGCCGTTGATGGCATAGGCCGTGGTACTGGATTCGGTTTCTTCCACTGTCTCCGTGCCGGGTGCGCAACACGCGTTCACTTCGTCTTCCAGTTCTTCGCCGACGCAGCTCTGCAGCATGTCTACGTGGTTTTTCGACATCCCGTACCGCTCCACGTTCTCCGCCCACGGCTCGGCGCCGCCCAGTTCGCGGATCACATTGCCCCGCGAAATAATGGCCAGCAGCTCAGCGATGCGCGCATGGTAGCGATTGGCAATGCATTCACTGGCGTTAGAGGGGAGAAATTCCTGAGCGCTGATACCGCAGGCCTGGTCGTGCCCGCCCAGCCAAGTGCGTTGCGTCTGCAGCAAAGCTTTCTTCTCCGCCTGGGACAAGCCGGCCCGGGCTGTTGAGTAGATCTCGCTCATGCGCCGGTCGAGCTCGGCCAGTTCGCGTTCGCTGCAAATGAGCTGCTCGTCGATGGTTTGGGCCTCGGTGCAGGAAAAGCTCGCCTTCAAATCAGCTTGCACCTCAATGTGCGGGCCGGGACGGAAAGCTTCAGCAGTTGCGGCCACTGCAGGCGCGGCGCAGGCAAGGATGGGCAGCAGCAACAGAAACACGGAAGGATGACGCATGGTCATGGTTACCTCTGCCAGCTGGGGTGCAGGTGCTCTCATTTGATTTTCCCTCGTCCAACCGAAAAGCAGTAACTCAAAGGGGGCTGACCTCATCGCTTCATCGCCTGCCGCAGGAAGCAGGGGTAATTTTGAAGTCCCATTCCGTGTCCCCATAGATGGCAGATGTATATTTTATGACGTATGCGATGGAAACGTTCGCTCTTGCGTAAAGGTTCATGTTACCCGCGCAATAATTGCCGCGCATAAGGTCTTCAAAGCTGGATTTATCTTTGTCGAAAATTTCACGCGTACCGATGACAGTTGCGTAAAATCGCACAACGCGATCTGAATATTCAAGTTTGTCCGCTCGGACAAATTCGTTCATCATCTTCGGCAATTGAGTGTTTCCGTCTTTGACACTCTGTATTATCTTTTCGTCTGCATTGGATTCAAAAAACTTCTGCATAAGCGTTCGCACCGTTACGGACAAGATAACAAAAATCAAAAAATATTTTAGTAGCTTCAACATGTACCGCTCCCTGAATTATTGGTTGTTATCTACCCATGGAGAACCCCAAGGGTGAGCTTCGGTGTTGCCTTCTGCTGCCGAACTCTGCCGACGCATATTGCGGTCGCGCCGTGCAAGCCGTTGTCCCAGATTATTCGTACGGCACCTGCAGCAATCTGGACTTCCTTACGCCCTCCTGGCCGCTTCCATGGCCACCGGCAGCCGAAAGTGATTTTCCACGTTTGACTTGACGACATATTGACCTGGCTCAAAAGCCAATCTGGAATACGTATATCCGTCACTACGTGGGGAAAAACATTGCAATGCTGACCTTTTGACTCCATCGATTGCGCGGCCCGTTTAACGCTTGAATTGCGTAGGTGCGATTAGCGCAGCGTAATCGCGCGAATGTCATACCGCCAATTTCGCTGCGCTAATCGGAGCTACGAGTGCTGACCATTATCCGGCGCCCCATCATCGCTCGGCAATGATCGCGGTCTTCCTTGAGGTTTTGCTTCTCGACTGCCCCGTCAATTGCTCGATCTGGGCATGCTGCGGACGCGCAACATGAACGCCACGACGCTGCTGTCTGGCGCATTCATCACGCTTTATTTCGCGATCAGCTCACGCATGGAAGAGAAGAAAATGCTGGTCTATCACGGCGACACTTACCCCGCTATATGGCGCGTTCCCGGCCTGCTACCGCTGCCGTGGAAATCGCTCACCGCTGAAGAGGCCAGGGCGTTGCTGGAGCAACGGCAGATGGTGGGGCGGGGAGTGCGTAGGTGCGATTAGCGCAGCGTAATCGCACGAATGTCACACCTCCGATTACGTTGCGCTAATCGGAGCTACGAGTTCTGATCCTTCAATCAGAACCGGCGACGTTGATGTTGTGCAACGGGAGGGCGCCCTTCGATATGACGGAAGGTGATGCGGCCCTTGCTCAGATCGTAGGGCGAAAGTTCCAGCGAAACCTTGTCGCCGGCGATGATGCGGATGTGATTCTTGCGCATCTTGCCGGCGCTATAGGCCACGATACTGTGGCCATTATCAAGCGTTACGCGGAAGCGCGAGTCGGGAAGCACTTCGTGGACCATACCACTCATCTCAAGCAGCTCTTCTTTTGCCATGATTGCATCTCCTGAAGTTGAAAAGAAAAAGCCCGGCAATGCCGGGCTTTTCCGGTGGAGCAGCGGCATGGTGACCATGCCTGCCAGTCCGGTTACGCTGCGCGGATATTCGATGCCTGCAGCCCTTTGGGGCCGGTGATCACATCGAAGTTCACCTGCTGACCTTCTGCCAGACTCTTGAACCCGGAATTCTGGATTGCGGAAAAATGCGCGAAGAGATCAGCGCTCCCGTCAGCCGGGGTGATGAAGCCGAAGCCCTTTGCATCGTTGAACCACTTGACAGTACCTGTTGCCATATCTTGAAACTCCTGAAAGATAAATGGAGAAACCTCCCCACATGGGGCGAAGGTCAAGACGACAAGAGGACGGAAGAGATACGCAGAACGCGTGTACAGAACCAGACTACGAAGACATGCTTGAGAATCGCTGCGCGCACTATGCATGATGCACAGTGCAATAGCAAGGTATATTTACCGGGGCAAGCAGGCATGGGCCAGCCCGTCATGCCTGCCTACCCATCACATCTGCAAGAGCTGCCTGATGTGCGCGTGATGCACGCCTACTTCTCGAGCACACGCAAGCTGCGCACGCCCTTCTCGCCGATCTCATAGGCGAAATCGCTGCGCCCCGGCTGGCCGCCGGTGCCATCGCGGATCACGAAATGCTCGATCGACACCCGTTTCTTGAACATGCGGATGGCCTCCAGGTAGTCCACCTGTTTGCCGCTGACATCGAACACCTTGGAATCGGAACGCACGAAGAAGATCACCGCTACGCCCGTATCCGGGGTGACGATCAACCTCACGTTCGGGTTGGAAAAGCCCACGCCCTTGGCCATGTTGCCGCCGGTGATGGTGCCGATGAAAGTGTCGGGCGCCGCTGCAGCCGCCGTGCCCGGCTGCGATGTGGTTGCCGGGGCGGCGGGCACCATCGGCGTAACGGCCAGGCCCGGCGTCAGTTTGCTGACGTAATACTTGCCCGCCACCTCGTCCAGACGCTGCAGGCTGACGCGTGCTTCCATCATGCCCATCTTCCACTCCTGGCGCACGTACACGATATCGCCCGCCTTCACCGACAGCGGCAGCTCCGCCCATTTCTCACCTTTGGAATAGAGCACATGATCGCCCGGCGTCACCTCGAAATAGAAGTATTCCCCGCCCCGATTGCGCCCCACCGCAGCCGCCGGCTGCTGGCCGTCGAGGTACACGTCAAACCCCAGCTGCTGCTTGACGTATGCTTCGTCGAACACCACATACACCACCGCCTTGCCCGCGCCCGGCGTGTGCGGCAGCTGGAAACTGGCCGACTCCGCCAGCATCTGCGCCGGCGAGGGCTGCACGCTGGTGCAGCCGGAAAGGATCAGGGCAATGATGGCAGCAAGGCTGGCGAACAGGTGGCGTAGCGGCATGACGTTCTCCCGGGTGAAATAGGCAACAGGCTCAGGAGTGAGTGTAGCGCTTCTGGAGAATGCGGGGGTACAGACGCCCCCAGGATTCATTGGTTCAGTTTGCGTCCTGTGCCCCACTGACCTGCCGTGCATGCGAGCCATAATGCCCGCGCAGGTCGGCCATGATCTTGAGCAGCACCAGCAACGAAATCACCGGTGCAGGATCGTGCAGCAGCATCACCACCCAGCCGCCCAGAAGCAGCGTGAAGTGCATCACCATGATGCGACCGTAAGGCGCCATCATCAGGCTTTGCACTTTCTCCCCCTCGTATTCGCGCTGTTTGATGAAATTCAGCACAAACGAAATGCCATGGCTCAGCACCAGCGCCAGCAAAGCCAGCGTCAGCGGTGCAAACAGCCTCCCCAGTTCGAGCAGTGCCGCGGAATCCGGCAAGCCGGCATGGCCATCGCGCAGGAACAGCATGTAAATGAACATGAAATGGCCTGCCATGAATCCACCGAAATGGCCTACAAAAAACATGCCGGGGAAAATTGCCCACCACTTCGCCACCACCGCCATCTTGAGCAGGGTAAAAAAACCGACAACTGTGCTCTCCGCCCAGAACAGCAGCATCACCTGCCCCAGCGTCCACGCGCCCGACCACACCATGAACAGCGGGATCAGATTGGCTGCCACCAGCGCAAGCATCGAGGCCCAAGGCAATCCGCGTGATGCTGGCGGAACCCACGCCGGCGCAGGCAGCGGATCGACAGGCGCTGCCGCGGGCGTGGCCGGCGCAAAATCCGATGCCTCGCCAAAGCCCGCCCCCTCCACCGCGCGCTGCACGCGCTGCAAATTACGCTCCGCCACCTCTGGCTGCATCATGTTGCCGAAGCTGCAGGCAATGCCGTCGCAATCAAACAGGATCTTCCGCGTCTTCCCATCCGGGTCGCTCGCCACCCGCAGGTTGCGTATCCGCGCCAGCTCATACTCTGCACGCAGCCCCAGCGGCCCCACCGTCATCACGCTCACCAGCCGCCCGCCAGACAAATAAGCTGCCTCGCGGTAGAACAGGAACGCCAGCGTCAGCGCCGCCAGGAACAGAACGCCGATCGACCAGCCCATCAGCCAGAACAGGGAAAACAGCCCACCCATCAGATCGAACACCCCGTTTGAGCCAGACAGATGCAGGCGGCTAAACTGCGACCACCAGACAGCGGCAAAAACGGCAAACATCCCTGCCACAATCAACCCGGCCACCAGCGGAATGGTGCGCGGCCTCTCCAGCGGTGTGCCCGATTCAGGAGCGGCATTGAAGGTAAAACGGAAGAATTTGCGGCGGGCATTCAGCATGACAGGTCAGAGAGAGTAATACGCAGATCAATGGAGTCTGCCCCCATTGGCTTTCATACAAAACAAACGAACTACAATTTGCCTTCCTTCCACAATACGATCAACTCAATTGGCCAGAACTCACAAGGTACGATCATTACGGCATCTGTCGATGGATGAATCAGGATCGGAAAGGTGCCTGCAGTCAACACCCCGGTTGGAATATGCTTGCGGAAGACCATAAATGCAGCAGCGCGAATTTCCCGGTTTGAAAGCACATGAGGCAACCTGAAATTCATCGACCGATCCATTTTATCACTCACCAGTTGAGCGACCTCTTCTAGTTCCGGATGATCAGGGATTGTATCTTTAAGCGAAAATATTGAATGACCGATTTGCCTCAATTCCTGCGGCCTACTGTCAAAGTATGGATCAGCAGAATAGACCAGCAGCGCAGGACAATCATCACGACCAGGAGAAAACAGCAATTTGTTTGCCTGAATCAGCGCCCCCCATACAATCTTCCCTTCCTGTAAGAGCAAAGATTGTTGCCTCAAAATTTCATTTAAAGCATCCCTCTTGTCCATCCAGGGAGGGGTGGGTGCACTGACCGAAGCCAGAATTTGCGGGTTGAACCTTTTCTGTGCCAGCTCATACGCGCTTCGCAGCTTGCCTATGGCCTGCTCCTTCTGCAAGTCACCAGGAGCTCCGCCAAGTTGATCTTCATCTTCGAGTAGTTCATCCCAAGTTGTCCCGAATACCCACTTGACGCTCTGGATGCCTCTCTCTAGCGAACTCCCCAGCTTTGAGATCGGTTCATTTTCCACGTTCGCATTCAACAGTCTGGGCTTAAGAATTACAAAAGGGTGACCATCCTTTGCGGGACGATAAGGAAACGCCATTTTCAACCTTAATGGCGACTGACCATACGTTTCAAGAATCACCATCACCGAATCGTGACTTACCCCATTAATATCCATCATGCCGTCATATGAGAGAAGCTGCCAGATCGCACTATTCGGGTTACTTTCGAGCCTGTTTGCTCCGTGGCTGAGGGCCGCATCGATGTCTTCACCAGGAAAGCCGGCCATCAATATTTCCCAGGTATAAGGGGCTGTCGAGCTCAGCATCATGGGTCTAACCGAGCCACCATCAGCTGCCATCATCATCTGATATGACGCCAAGCGACCCAGCGAATACATTCCCGCCGCCCATGCAACCGGCCCATTCTGCTCAAGCATCGCAATAAGATTGGCCACAAAATCTTCCGCATCCCTAAGCGTCCCATTCCCCAACACTTGAGCTTCAACCCAGATCAGCGGCATGAGCGCCGCGCCCTGCGCGGGCGCGAGTGCGATCAGTCGTGCCGTTGGCGTGTCCGGCAACTGGGCGCCTTTCGGCATTTCCGCCAGCGCCGAATTCCGGTCACGCCAGTCAATTTCAGCACCCGTCCGACGACGTACAACTTCAATCATGTAATAAGACAGCAGCGAACTGAAATTGCGGCCCGCCATCGTCTCTTGTATTGCTTCACGCGATGGCTTTCCGCGTTCCCTGATTGCCTTCAGCAACTGATCGAGGCGCCACAGACTCTTGTCCGAATAATCAAGTTGTGCCTGCTGCAATGCCTTGGCAAATAGCCAGCCGCCATCGACCTCACCGCCTCGCGCATAGGTCTCAAGAAAACTTTTGGCAACTTCATTCATTATTTAAGATCTGGATAATCAGAGACAAGCCGCGTTTTCCATCTTCCCTACTCATGCACCACCAACGCCTCGCGCGTAATCTCGACAAATCGCCCTACGGCAAACGCGCTCTCTATGCCTTTCAAATTGGCACGTAACAACTGCTCCAGTTCCGCGTTGGAAATATTGCCAGTTGAGATCAGCAATAGCGGCGGCTCGCCACCAACCAGGTAGGACTGCACAAAGTCTGCATCCTTGCTGATGACAATGCGCCCGTCGCGCGTGGCTCGTGCGATGAGTTCACTGTCCGTGGTTCTGTTTTTCTTGGGGAGATCGAGGGTGTGCAGTGCATCGTGCCCTGCTTCGTTCAGCCAGTTGGCGAAGCGCCGTGGCAGCTGGGCATCGATCAGGAATTTCATGCAGCCAGCTTGTCCAGTCGTTTGACGTGAGCGAGCCGCGCAGCGTAAGAGAGCGTGGCGAGGATATCCTCACGCTCAAGGTCTTCGTAGTCGTGCAATATCTCTTCGATGGTCATGCCGCTGGCCAGCCATTCCAGTACGGTTTCGACGGGATAGCGCAAGCCGCGTATGCAGGGTTTGCCGTGGCATACGGCGGGGTCGATGGTGATGCGTTCACTCATTACAGCCTCCTGCTTCAGGATTGATGGGTGAATTCTACTCCAGCTTTCCTGATAAGGGGCGTGGAGCCTATCGCCCTCCATGGTCCCCTCAAAGTTCGACAAGCACGCGTAGGTCCGATTAGCGTAGCGTAATCGGACGCATGAATAAATGACAGCCCAATTCGAGCCAGGCCCCTTTAATGTCAGATTGTTCCCGCTGGACAGTTTAATCCGGCCCGTTTAGTCAGTTCATTGCGTAGGTGAGATTAGCGCAGCGTAATCGCACGAATGTCATACCTCCGACTACACTACGCTAATCGGAGCTACGAGTTCTCGATCCTGGCCAGTTAGCGATACGCAAATTATAAAGTGGCAGCCTGGATTTTGTTTTCGTTTGTCACAACCTGCGGCGCCTTGGGTTATATATACACTGACAAGCTAGTTGTTTTATTGCACCTGTAGCGCAATAATGTTTTTCTACATCCAGGCCATGCGTCACCTGAATGGCAGATCACAGCCAAGCCTGGCGCATAACTTAGTCATGCTGAGAAGCATGCTCATCTCACATCGGGTAGTTTGAACACCGCCCACCACTCGTGGCGAAATGTCGGCCAAGCCTAAGCAGCCGCACATCGCATTTTCAGCCAAATTTGCAAGGAGAAGAAAATGACTTCCTTAACTCATGCAGGCGTGACCACGATCCTCCCGGTAATGAACATGGATCGGGCGCGCAGATTCTATGAAGGAAAGCTGGGGCTGGAGCCGGAAGGATTTGCTTCCGATGGCAATTACATGTTCGCCTGCGGAAAAGGCGACCATATTGCGCTTATTCCCAAGCCCGAAGGCACAACGTCAGATTACACGGTGATGAGCTTCGAGGTGCAAAGCATCGAAAAGGTCATTGCAGAACTCGAAGGTGAAGGTATCAGATTCGAAGACTACGACATGCCCAACCTCAAGACGACCAACCACATCTGCGTATTAGGATCGGAAAAGGCAGCGTGGTTCAAAGACACTGAGGGCAATTACCTGTGCCTGCACGAACAAGTACACTGACACGGCCGACAGGCATTCGGCGAGGGTGGGGTAAATCAGGGTAGCCCCACCCTGTTTAATACTCCCAATACTATGCGAAGCTGACCCCATTCATTAGTGGGGCAGCGAGCTAAGGCAGGCGCTGGGGAAATGCGGGGGACGTCGATTGCGTAGGTGAGATTAGCGCAGCGTGATCGCACGAATGTCATACCTCCGATTACGCTACGCTAATCGGAGCTACGAGTTCTGCGATACAAACACCAGTCCCCGCGCCTTGTTGCTGGTGGTATCCAGCGTGTCGATCGCCCGGCGCAACGTGCGGATGGTGATCCACTCCGGGGAGTACATGTACTTCGACACATCGAGGATCAGCACGCGATCTGACTTTGCATCATAGGCCGCCAGCACTGACCAATGACCGCCGCCTTGCTGCCCCAACGACTCGCGCAAGAAATTCACCAGCACAAACCGCCCGTCATCGCCCAGCGCCTTCTGCACCAGCTTACGCAGTGCAGGCTCATCCACGCTGTCGCCTGCAACCGTTGTCGCCTTGACCCCAAGCCGCGTCAGCGTCTGCACCATGTCGTCGCGCGTCATGCCCTGATAGCGCACGGTCTGCGGGCTGATGACCTTCACCACGTCCGGCGTAAAGAAATTGCTTTGCGTGAAATAGGCATGCGGCGCATAGATGGGGTCGACCGGCTTCTTGATTGGCATCGCATTCAGCACCGTCACCGCGCTGGCCACCCCGCAATAGGTCTGGTTCTCCTGATTCGTGAACCAGGGAATGAGCTGCCAGTAATCTTCATCGGGCGCGATCCTGGCGCGCAGCACCTTGCCCGCCTCCGAGTTCCAGTAGATCACCTCGGGCTCTGCCGCAGCCACGGTGAGCGCTTGCGCAGCAAGCAGGATGAGAAAGAGGAAGGAGATTGAAGTTTTCATTTTGGCACTTTAACAAACGATTGCGATGCTGACCCGTATGACCCCACTGCTCCGACAACAAACCGGCAGGACGGGTGCAAATCAACGCTCCCGAAACAGAATACACCAGGGACAGGTTTTTCAGGTGGCATCAAACCATGCCAATGGAATATGCAGAAATAGCCCGAAACGCCACATCAAGCACGCCGGGCCTGCTGGCCATCGATTTCGTAGCCCGTTTAGTCACTTGAATTGCGTAGGTGCGATTAGCGCAGCGTAATCGCACGAATATCATACCTCCGATTACGCTGCGCTAATCGGAGCTACGAGTTCTACGAGTTCTCCTGTCTCCATGTTGTCATTCATCAAAACTATTGCGATGCTGACCCATGCATAGCGGGCGATCAGGACAGGAACTTCGTGACGAGGCCGTTGAAGTCGTCTGAACGTTCGATCGGCACGGCGTGAGAAGAGCCGTCGCCCTTGATCACTTCGAACCTGGCGCCCGGAATCCTGTCGGCGACCTCGCGGCACTCGTACACGGGCGTTAGGATGTCTTGCTCGCCGACGATGCAGAGGGTGCGGGCCTTCACGCCGCTCAACCGATCGAGCACATCGAACTTGAGGAACGCCTGGGCCTGTCGGTTATAGGCCGCCGGGCCGACTGGATTGGGATTGCTCGAGAGCATCGCAATGGTCTGCTGAACCGCCTCTTTGTTGCGCAGGAACGCACCGGAGAACAGCCAGGTGAATTGCTCGCCAGCGAAGGTTTCGCCGGTCTTGTCGTTCGCCTTGACCCAGTTCCACGTCATGATCGGGTGGAAGACCGAGCGAGCCGGCGCCCCGGGCGTGCCAGTCAGGATCATCCGATCCAGGCGATCGGGATGACGGAGTGCGAACTCCATCGCGATCATTCCTCCCATAGACAGACCACAAACGTGTGCCTTCTTGATATTGAGCGCGTCCATCACCGCGGCCGTGTCGTCGGCCATGTCTGCGATTGTGTACGCGCTGGTGGCCTGCGAGCTGCGGCCGGCATCGCGGTTATCGAAGATGATGACTTGAAACCTCTGCGACAATGCAGGAACCTGCGCGAGTGACCACAGTGTGGAGTCGTATCCAATTCCCATCACCAGAATGAGCGGCTGTCCCTCACCGTGTACTTCGTAATAAAGTTCTTGTCCGTTTGCACGGACCGTACCCGATTTTGACATGCTAACCTCCTCATAAAACGAAGTTATAGAAAAAGGCCATCCATCGGTGCATCGTGCCGTTGAAAAAACGAAAAGACGAAAAGTACCGGAGTCGATTACTTTTCCAGCCCCTCCCGAAAACAATTCGACTCCGGTAACTGTAGTCGTCCGCTCTTTATTTGTCCACCACCCACTCGCCTCCACGCTGCTTGATTTCCTCCTGCATTGCATCGGGTGCAAGATAGAGCTCGCCTGGCCATGTGACCGCGCCACCCTCTACCTTAACTTGCGGAACTGATCTGGATCGCTTAAGTGTGAAAACACGCCGCGAAAGAATCCGGGCAAAAAACGTACGACGCCCTCAAGGCCATCCTTGAAGCGCACCCATACTGCATGGTCTTCTATGACCCAGAACCTCTGTGACTCTCCAATAAGCTGACATGATTACTCCAGTGGTGCGATGGGCTTGGGTTGCTGTTTGGCTTCGCAAAGCTTCCAGTCTTCGAGCAGTTCTTCTTGATGTAATTCCGCCTAGTCCAGAATGAGGTTCTGCGCTCGCCTGGGCATCTTCCTTCCATCAGCTCCAGCGTTTGTATATTCACAATCGCCTCGTACTCGCCATACTGGCAGTGGAAATGCGGCGGCGCATGATCATTCCAAAACATCTGAATAGTGATTCCGAAGAACTGGCTGATGGTTGGCATGCTTTACCTCCTGAACAATTTGAGCCTGAAACCCCTTTAATTTCCCTTGGGAGTCGATTACTGTTCCAGCCCCTCCAGAAAAACAATTCGACTCCGGTACCTTTGGTTTTTTTATACGGCGCGCCACGTCCCGAATCTGGTTGGGCAAACGACGTGAAAACTCGCCGCTCCAGACCTTCAGGGTTTCTTCGTCGTGAAAATCCGTGATCATGGGAAGCAATACTGTCGCAACGCGATAGTATCGCCAAGAGATTCGGCTTTACGGCGTTACGGGTGAGGATGCCAGAGGAGAAACCGTGGATTGCCCCCGGTTATTCGTTGATTTTTAACCTTGAAAAACTATTGCGAAGCTGACCCCTTTAACTCTTGCGCAGCAAGCAGGATGAGAAGGAGGAAGGAGATTGAAGTTTTCATTCTGGTTCTTTGACAAATTATTGCGATGCTGACCCTTTTGATTCCGCCACGTTTTTTAGGCCGTCCTAATTGAATACAGACACGACACGGCCAACAATGCTGGGCTCCGCCACAAACCCCCAGTAACGGCTATCCCGGCTGTTGTCGCGACTATCGCCCATGAAATAGTAGTGGCCCGGCGGCACCTCGCAGCTCACAGTGTCTGCCTTGTAAACACACATCTCTCTTTGCGGAAAAGAAAGATCCTGCGGAAAATCCATCTTGATGTCGTCATTCAACGCGACTGAATATGTCCTGCCGTCGATGTTCTCCTCGAGCTGCTCCAGATGCCTGGCGCCAGACGCCGCTGACTGCTCGGAATAAGTGCCCACCTTGCGCTGAGCCACAGCTTGCCCATTGATGGTCAGCTGCTTGTTGCGATACTCAATCTTGTCGCCCGGCAGCCCGATCAAACGTTTTACGAATTGCACGGAAGGTTGTTCGGGGTAATCAAAGACGTAAACATCACCACGCCGCATCTCGGCAGAAATCGGCCGCTGAAACGGCAACACGTCGTATGTGCCATAGTGTCCATAACCCCATTTCTGCACCACAAAATGAGCGCCCACCTCTATCGAGGGGCGCATCGAACCGGATGGCATGCGAAAGGGCTCAAACAGGAATGAGCGGAAACCGAACACGACAATGAACAGCGCCGCGTAGGCGGCAAGCAGCCCATACCAGGGGCTATAGGCCGGGCGCGCAGCATCAGCAGGATACTTGCCTGCCATGCGGTATGCATGAGCCGCACAAATCACATTGAAACCAAGTACCACTACGCCGAAAGGTATCTGGCGGCCATAAACAAGCGCGAGCAAAGCTACCGCAAACCCGGCAACAAAATAGATGCCTGCCCAGGCCAATTGCGAGACATACAACATGCCAATAGGCGGAGAAACAAGGCTCAGGATTGCAGCCAGCCACTTGTTTGGTTTTTTATTCACAAGAATCCCTTTTATCTAGACTGATCAGGCAGCGTGACCCTGCGCCGACAACAAACCGGCATGAGGGGTGCAAGTCAACGCTCCCGAAACAGAATACACCAGGGACAGGTTTTGAGGTGGCATCAAACCATGACTATGGAATATGCAGAAATAGCCCGAAACGCCACATCAAGCACGCCGGGCCTGCTGGCCCATCGATTTCGTAGCCCGTTTAGCTACTTGAATTGCGTAGGTGCGATTAGCACAGCGTAATCGCACGAATGTCATACCTCCGATTACGCTGCGCTAATCGGAGCTACGAGTTCTCCGATGCCCCTTCCACAAAATGCTACGATGCATACCATCCCGTGGTGGAAGGCTTGGTAATGAGAAAACAAAAGGAAATATATTTTGATACCCAGTTTCTTCTGGGCTTGTATCTATTCCTGCGTCAAATTGACCTTTCAATAGATAGAGCTTTAGGTAAGGGACGTTGGGTAGAACTTGTGGAATTTTTTGCGAGGAAAACGCAGGTTACTAGGGCTTGCTCAATGCTAGAGAGTACCGCCAAAATTGACCTTAAAGAGAATTTGTCATTGCAGAACACGAAGCCTCAAATTGCAGGAACATTTTTCCTGTTTTCAATTTTTAGGTCCCGTACTTTTTTGACGAGTGAAGAATTGCTATTTGTATATGCTGTACTGCAAAATTTTTCGTCTTACCTAAAAAGGGTGCAACCATCACTTGATGAGTTAGTTAAATTACGAACTGATTTGTGTTTTGCCGAACAGATTATTGATGAAAGAATTGCAGCAGAGAGACGAAAAAAATTTGTTTGTGTAGAACATTTTAATGAGAACCTCTCTGCAAACTGTAAGTCAATAGAGGAAATAATTGGTGGTTCATGGCCGTAGTGAGGATTGAGTAAACGGGAAAACACACAGGGATCAAAGGAGTCTGACCCCATTGATCGTGTTGAGCGCGACTTGGCGAAACGCTGGCGGAACACCAGCGCCACCGCCGTGCGCACGCCCATCTCGCGCTGGTAGCCCGCCCGGTGAAACACCGCATTGAGATCCACCAGGCCGCCCGGCTTCACGCCGAACTTGCGCTGGATATGCCCGCCATCCGACTTGAGGCCGAAGCCCGCCTTGATGAGCTGTTCCGATCGCAGCAACGCCAGCAGGAAGTGATGCCCCGCCGTGTGCTGCAATTGGAACAGGTAAGCCTTGTCGGCCAGGGCAAACTGAACCAGATGCGGCCCGTCGCTCACCTCGCCTACGGCAAACGTCGGCTTCGATTCCGTATCAAACCCGACCACGCCCGCCGCCATGATCTCCGCTGCAGCGATAGCGAATTCCTCATGGCTGGCCGGCACATGGATGCGCTCCAGGGTAAGGCCCGCGAAAGGCTCCATCACGGCGATTTCGGCCTTGCTGGGGGCGGGTTGCTTCAAATCAGGTAATTTCATGGTGAGGCAGACTTGCGTGGCTCAGAAAAGAACATCGCCCTGGCGGGCGACATGCAGAAAATTATTGCGCCACGAACACCAGCCCGCGCGCCTTGTTGCTGGTGGTGTCCAGCGTATTGATCGCCTTGCGCAGCGTATGGATGGTGATCCACTCCGGGGCGTACATGTATTTCGACACATCGAGGATCAGCACGCGATCTGACTTTGCATCATAGGCCGCCAGCACCGACCAATGCCCGCCGCCTTGCTGCCCCAGCGACTCGCGCAGGAAATTCACCAGTACAAACCGCCCGCCATCACCCAGCGCCTGCTGCACCAGCTTACGCAGTGCAGGCTCATCCACGCTATCGCCCGCCACCGTGGTCGCCTTGACGCCAAGCCGCGTCAGCGTCTGTACCATGTCGTCTCGGGTCATGCCCTGATAGCGCACGGTCTGCGGACTGATGACCTTCACCACCTCCGGCGTAAAGAAATTGCTTTGGGTGAAATAGGCATGCGGCGCATAGACGGGATCGACCGGCTTCTTGATCGGCATCGCATTCAGCACCGTCACCGCGCTGGCCACCCCGCAATAGGTCTGGTTCTCCTGATTGGTGAACCAGGGAATCAGCTGCCAGTAATCTTCATCGGGCGCGATGCGGGCACGCAACACCTTGCCCGCCTCCGAGTTCCAGTAGATCACCTCGGGCTCTGACGCAGCCACGGTGAGCGCTTGCGCAGCAAACAGGATGAGAAGAAGGAAGGTGATTGAGGTTTTCATTCGGCCACTTTAACAAACTAATGCGATGCTGATCCTTTTGACTCCTGGGAGCTACGAGTTCTTTGCGGCCTATTCCAATGTCTTCAGCGTTTCACAGTAGTCAGCGCAAATCTTGCGCCCGAAAGATGCGTTCACTTCTTCGCACAAAGCTTTCCAATTATTTATTGCCAGATTGTGTTCATCACGAGCATGGTTCCAATTTTTCTTGATTTCACGAACCTTGGAATCTTCAAACTCTTTGCTTTGCACTGCACCTTCAAATTGCGTATACGCATCTCGGCAAAATGAAATGTATTGTTGAATCCATGACGAGGTCTCAGCTGCGATAAACTCAAAATCAGCAGGCTTAGCTGAATCAATTATCTTGCTCAAATGAGCAAGCCAGGCTGATAAGGTATAAAAATGTGAAATATTAGGGCGAATATATTTCTGCATTTCAGAAGTTTTTGCAGCATCACTCCACACCCCACTAATGGTGTCAGAGCGATTCATCTCAATCATTGGCTTCATTCTGGATAGGGCCGCATTAACTTTTGGCAGGAAATTATTTTCCATATTGACGCGTACTGACCACGCCCTCCATTTCATCCAATAGCGCACTAAAGCAGGCACCACAAGGAATAGAAAAACGATGCCCACAAATACGGCTATCGCCAGGCTCACCCACCAAGGCGGCGTGTTCTGGGTAAATAAAGAAAGGATTGCAAGAAAGAGAGTGCCAAGCGGCACTACATCATCCTTGAATATGGATGGCCTTTTGTTTTCGACTTCTTTCGGTTTCCCAAGCGATGACCAATTTCCCATTCTTAAACACCCTCTGCATTACAAGTAATCGCAATAACTTGAGGCACCAAAGTCGATTTCTTTTCCAGCCCCAGCCAAAAACAATTCGATCCCGGCACCTTTCGCTCTCTTTTCACCTTCTCCTCGAGAGTTAATTTAGTGCATCAAAGCGCCTGACCCATTGATTTAACTGGAGCCTGGCACCCTAAATCTGACTTTGGTTCTTAATCGATTTCTACAAGGAGCTTTCTCACGTACTGCCCTCGTGTCTCTCTCTGTTGCTTGTTATTTACCGCCTCTTGCCCAGCCAATTTGAAATCTTCGGGTTGACGAGTTTCGAACCGAGTTAGCTTTTGTTTAGTCGCCTCGATATCGAGAGATTTACTGCCGCTATTGAAAAAGTACAACTCCACGAAGAGCGAAAAGAAGTTAGCCTTATTTCGCCAAATTGACTTCTTCGGGAGCTTCAGCTTGTCAAAAACCCCTGCTGTCTTTTCCAGCAGCTTTACAAGCTGCTCTTTATTTGGGAATTCGACAGCATAGTCGTTTAGAAAATCGATTACCTTGGCATTTCTGTTGTAGTAGCCACCTAATACAGTTGCAGCTATATTAAGCAAGTATTGAAGATGAACTTTCCGAGTAATCTCGTGCGAACTGAAAACCCCCCCCTCAATTAGCAGCTTCTTTATTCTCGTTACCTTAATTGATTTAGCCCAATCAAGTAAATCTGCAGTAATAACTGGGTCAATCCTATATTCATCTTCTACCGACGTATCAAGCTCAATATCGTCCGCAAGCACGCGGCAGGTAAACATAAATTCCGAAGCAGCATATTCAGACGCAAGCTTTTCAATTGCCGTTAGCGCATTAGCAGTGCGATTGATGCGCTGAAATATTTCTTTGATCTTTTGGTCGGTATTTTCAATATCCAACTCGATAACTGCAATTTCATATTTTAGGAACTCTGACTTTTCTGTATCCGTAAGATCATCGTAAGTTCGGTTATCGACTCGCAAATCCCCTTCGATAAACTCCCTAATGGCGTTCATTCGTTGTTGTCCATCTACAATACAGGAAGTAGTCTGCATCGCAGCCACGTCGATCTTTCCTTTCGATATAAATATTTGAGGGAAAGGAAAACCGAGCAATATTGTTTTGATAAAATCTTGCTTATGAGAGTCTCGCCAAACCAAATTGCGTTGAAAATAGGCATCCGGAATTAACCGGCCACTCTTTATTTCTTGGTAGACACCGATCAAGTCCCTCGATCTGATTTGATACTTAATCATTTAAATTCCCCCTGCTTTCTAAGCCTAGCAACAACATTTCTCTGTTTCTCCAGAAACAACCTCTCAGACAGATATAGTCCCGCATTAATGTCAGAAAACATTGAATAATCCCTAGATAGCTTCGAAAAGAAAGTCATCCAACTTGTACGCTGCGGGCAGTTCGGCATGATGTCTGGTCGGAATATTCCACGAGCAGCGTACTGGCAAAAGGAATCTCTAGTCGAATATCCATCTTTAACGGGAAAGCAAGACAAATCCTGCAAACCACGCGAGTTGTTCATCGCGTGCATCAAGTAGGTTTCGAATAGAGACTCGTTGATGATCGCAACATCTAAGTCAGATGTGCCTTCAACAAAAGGAGTGTTTTTGTGTGGACTACTCCCGATATGTGCGGAGCCGCAAAAGCGAATCGAACTAATTGAAACATGGAACTGACCTGCAATCTTCTTTGAGATTTCATATCTCAGATCCTGACGATCCAAAAAGGCTGCGGACTGATAGCATAAAAACAGCTTTTCAACATCATCAAATTCAGATGATTTTGAGCCAACAAATTTTGGTCCGTAATCGATCACCAAGCCGCCCTCGATTTTTACCGGCTAATCGGCTTATACCGAATCCGCTTAGGCTTCGCGCCCTCTTCACCCAGGCGCTTCTTCTTGTCCGCCTCATATTCCTGATAGTTGCCATCGAAGAACGTCCACTTGGAATCGCCTTCCGCCGCGATGATATGGGTGGCGATGCGGTCGAGGAACCAGCGGTCGTGGGAGATGACCATCACGCAGCCGGCGAATTCGAGCAGGGC
>DATDDN010000181.1:0-7624 GCA_036523795.1 Gallionellaceae bacterium
CGACATTACTCCGGTGCCGCACAATGGTTGCCGCCCGCCGAAGAAGCGTCGTATCTAATTTATTGGAGCATAGATCTTGGCTAGAAATCTTGATGCAAAATGCCGTCAGTGCCGCCGCGAAGGCGAGAAGCTGTTTCTGAAAGGCGAAAAGTGCTTTACCGACAAGTGCGCGGTTGAGCGTCGTGCTTATGCACCCGGCCAGCATGGCCAGAAGAAGAATCAGCGTCTGTCTGAGTACGGTGGCCAGCTGCGTGAGAAGCAGAAGGTGCGTCGTATTTATGGCGTGATGGAAAAGCAGTTCCGCCTGACATACAAGCGCGCAGAGCAAGAGCGCGGTATTACCGGCGAAACTCTGCTGCAGAATCTGGAAGCCCGTCTTGACAACGTTTCCTATCGTATGGGTTTTGGTGCCTCTCGTGCGGAAGCGCGTCAGGTTGTACGTCACAACTCCATCCTGGTTAACGGTAAGCGCGTCAATATTCCTTCCTACGTGGTGCGCCCTGGTGATGTTGTAGAGGTTGCAGAGAAGTCACGCAACCACCTGCGCCTGAAGGCTGCCGTGCAGGCTGCCGAGCAGCGCGGTTTCCCGGAATGGATTGATATGGATGCCAAGGCAATGAAAGGTACTTTCAAGGCCATGCCCCAGCGTTCTGAATTGTCGGCAACAATTAACGAACACCTGATCGTTGAGTTGTATTCCAAGTAATCCATTCGGAGTTGGATATGTCCAATACAGATTTTTTGAAGCCCCGTATTATTGACGTTCAGAGGATTTCCCCCACCCAGGCCAAAGTGGTGATGGAACCTTTTGAACGCGGCTACGGCCACACACTGGGCAATGCACTGCGCCGCATCCTGTTGTCTTCGATGCCTGGCTATGCAGTGACTGAGGTGAAGATTGCTGGCGTACTGCATGAGTACTCCTCGATCGACGGCGTGCAGGAAGACGTTGTGGAGATTCTGCTGAACCTCAAGGGTTTGGTACTGAAACTGCACAATGCGACCGAAGCCACTTTGCGCCTGAACAAATCTGGCGCAGGTGTGGTCACTGCCGCGGATATCGAAACGACTGCCGACACCGAGGTGGTTAACCCATCCCACGTGATTGCGCACCTGACCGCAGGTGGCAAACTGGACATGGAAATCAAGGTGGAAAAGGGCCGTGGTTACGTTTCTGCCATTTCCCGCCAGGTGCCCGGCGCGACTCGTCCGGTGGGCCATATCGCCCTGGATGCTTCGTTCAGCCCTGTGTTCCGCGTAAGTTACGCAGTTGAGAGCGCGCGCGTAGAGCAGCGTACTGACCTGGACAAGCTGGTGCTGGATATCGAAACCAACAGTGCGATTGATCCGGAAGAAGCCATCCGCTTTGCGGCCCGTATCCTGGTTGAGCAGTTCTCCGTATTTGCTGCGCTGGAAGGCACGCCTGCTCCGGTTGAGAAGCCGCAGACACCCAAGGTCGACCCCTTGCTGCTGCGTCCAGTGGATGACCTCGAGTTGACTCCGCGCTCTTCCAACTGCCTCAAGGCACAGAGCATTCACTATATTGGTGATCTGATTCAGCACAATGAGGCTGATCTGTTGCGCACGCCTAACCTGGGTCGCAAGTCGCTGAATGAAATCAAGCAGGTGCTGGCTGAGCATGGCCTGTCACTGGGCATGAAATTAGAAAACTGGCCTGCGCCAGCTGAGATGTAAGAAAGGATAATCATGCGTCACCGTTTAGGACTTAGAAAACTTAATCGCACCAGCAGCCACCGTCTGGCCATGCTGCGCAACATGACCGTGTCCCTGCTGCGTCATGAAGCGATCAAGACCACCTTGCCCAAGGCAAAGGAACTGCGCCGCGTTGCAGAACCCATTCTGACTCTCGGCAAGAACCCGACACTGGCCAACCGTCGTCTGGCATTTTCGCGTCTGCGTGACCGCGAAATCGTTACCAAGCTGTTTGACGAACTCGGCCCGCGTTATGCATCTCGCAATGGCGGCTACTCGCGTATTCTGAAATTCGGTTTCCGCAAGGGCGACAATGCTCCCATGGCGCTGATCGAGCTGATGGATCGCCCGGCTGAAAGCCAGCCTGTGGAAGATGCGGAGTAACATGTTGTTTGCTCGATAAAAAAGCCGGCGATGCCGGCTTTTTTATTTCAGGAACTTTTTAGCCGTTCCTGGGTACTAATAGCTCGTATGGTGAAAGCTGTATAACCGTTACTCCTCCCTGAGCGGTTGTCCTGAACGCAAGTCGGGACTCTGAACGGCCCCTGACCTTCCCCCCTTTGGTCAGGGGCCATTCTTTTTGCTGGGCCGCTTCAGGCTTTCTTGTTCAGAACGGACTTCAAATACTTGCCGGTGACGCTGTCCGGGTTGTTGGCAATTTCCTTGGGTGTGCCCTGCGCAATGATGCGGCCGCCTCCCTCGCCCCCTTCAGGACCCAGATCGATGATCCAGTCGGCTGTTTTGATGACATCAAGATTGTGCTCAATGACGACCAGGGTGTTTCCCTGGTCACGCAAGGTATGGATCACCTTGAGCAGCATGGCGATGTCGTGGAAATGCAGGCCGGTGGTGGGCTCATCCAGTATGTACAGCGTGCGTCCGGTGTCCCGCTTGGACAATTCCAGCGAAAGCTTGACGCGTTGCGCCTCACCGCCGGACAGCGTAGTGGCGCTCTGCCCCAGTGTGATGTAGCCCAGGCCCACATCGAGCAGGGTTTGCAGCTTGCGGGCGATGACTGGTACCGGTGCAAAGAATTCGTGCGCCTGCTCCACCGTCATGCTCAGAATCTGGTGGATGTTCTTGCCCTTGTACTGGATCTCCAGCGATTCGCGGTTGTAGCGCATGCCATGGCACACGTCGCAGGGGACGTACACGTCCGGCAGGAAGTGCATCTCCACCTTGATGACGCCGTCGCCCTGGCAGGCCTCGCAGCGGCCGCCCTTGACGTTGAACGAGAAGCGCCCGGGACCGTAGCCTCGCTCACGTGCCTGCGGCACGCCGGCAAACAGCTCGCGGATGGGGGTAAACAGGCCGGTGTAGGTCGCGGGGTTGGAGCGCGGCGTGCGGCCGATAGGGGACTGGTCGACGTTGATCACCTTGTCGAAGAACTCCAGCCCGCTGATGCTGGCGTGGGGGGCAGGGGCTGTGCTGCTGCCGTACAGGTGCTGTGCCACGGCTGGATACAGGGTGTCGTTGATCAGGGTGGATTTGCCTGAGCCGGATACACCGGTCACGCACACCAGCAATCCGACTGGCAAATCAAGCGTGACATTCTTCAGATTGTTGCCGGAGGCAGCGGTGATGCGCAGCATGCGTTCAGGATCGGGCCTGGTATATTTTCTGGGAGCGCTGATGCTGCGCCGACCCGTCAGGTAGTCTCCGGTGAGCGAAGAGGGATTGGCGAAAACCTGCTCGGGCGTCCCCTGCGCAATCACCGTGCCGCCGTGCTCGCCGGCACCAGGCCCCATGTCGACCACATGGTCGGCCGAGAGAATGGCATCTTCATCGTGCTCCACCACGATCACGCTGTTGCCCATGTCGCGCAGGCGCTTCAACGTACCCAGCAGGCGGTCATTGTCGCGCTGATGCAGGCCGATGGAAGGCTCGTCCAGCACGTACATGACGCCGGTCAGGCCGGAGCCGATCTGCGATGCCAGGCGAATGCGTTGTGCCTCGCCACCGGACAGTGTTTCGGCCGAGCGCTCCAGCGACAGGTAATCCAGTCCCACGTTGTTGAGGAAGGTCAGGCGACTGGTGATTTCCTGCACGATCTTTTCCGCAATGGCCTGCTTGTTGCCGGGCAACCTGACGCCCTGGAAGAAAGTCAGTGCCTGCTTCAGTGGCAGGGCGCTAAGCTGGTAAATGGTCTGGTCGGCGACCCGCACGTGGCGTGCCTCCACGCGCAGCCGCGTGCCCTTGCAGTCCGGGCAGGCGCAGATGTTCAGATACTTGGACAATTCCTCGCGCACGGTGGGTGATTCCGTTTCGCGGTAGCGGCGCTCCAGGTTGTGGATGATGCCTTCAAACGGGTGTTCGCGCTTGGTCGGTTTGCCGCGCTCATTGAGATAGGTGAAGGCGATCTCTTCGTTGCCGCTGCCGTACAGCACAACTTGCTGGATCTTCTCCGGCAGGCTTTCAAACGGGCGTTCCAGGTCGAAGTCATAATGCCTGGACAGGCTGTCGAGCATCTGGAAATAGAACTGATTGCGCCTGTCCCAGCCCTTGATCGCGCCCGAGCTGAGCGACAGCTGGGGAAAGGCCACGATGCGCTGCGGGTCGAAGAATTCGATATTGCCGAGCCCGTCACACTTGGGGCAGGCGCCCATCGGGCTGTTGAAGGAGAACAGGCGTGGCTCCAGCTCCTGCAGCGAGTAGTTGCAGATTGGGCAGGCAAACTTGGCCGAGAACAGGTGCTCCTTGCCGGAGTCCATTTCAACCGCCAGCGCACGGCCGTCGGCATGGCGCAGTGCGGTCTCGAACGACTCGGCCAGTCGCTGTTTGCTGTCAGCACTCACTTTCAGTCGGTCCACCACCACCTCGATGGTATGTTTCTTGTTCTTGGCCAGCGTCGGCAGCTTGTCCATCTCGTATACCGTGCCGTTCACGCGCAGCCGCACGAAGCCCTGCGCGCGCAGCTCCTCGAACAGCTCCAGCTGCTCGCCCTTGCGCTCCACCACCAGCGGCGACAGGATCATGATGCGGGTGCCTTCCGGCAGCTCCAGCACATGGTCCACCATCTGCGAGATGCTCTGCGCCTGCAGCACCAGATCATGCTGCGGGCAATAGGGATCGCCGGCGCGGGCAAACAGCAGGCGCAGGTAATCGTGTATCTCGGTAACCGTGCCCACGGTCGAGCGCGGGTTGTGCGAAGTGGCCTTCTGCTCGATAGCGATGGCGGGCGAAAGGCCTTCGATCAGATCCACATCCGGCTTTTCCATCAGCTGCAGGAACTGGCGCGCATAGGCCGACAGCGATTCGACATAGCGTCGCTGGCCCTCAGCGTACAGGGTGTCAAACGCGAGTGAGGACTTGCCGGAGCCGGACAGTCCGGTAATGACGACCAGCTGATTGCGGGGTAAATCGAGGCTGATGTTCTTCAGGTTGTGCGTGCGTGCGCCGCGTATCTTGATGCTATGGTTGCTGTCCATCCTGATCTTTCGTCGGGTCGGCTAAACCTGCTAATATACGCGACTTTCTGCAAGTGCCCAACCCTTCCATGTCGGTCGAAATCGATACCATGACACCCGCCGAACGCCGCGCCAGCATTGGCTTGGCGAGCATCTACGGCCTACGCATGCTGGGCCTGTTCATCATCCTGCCCATTTTTGCCCTGTATGCGCAGCAATTGCCCGGGGGCGAAAGCCATTTGCTGATCGGGATAGCGCTGGGAGCCTATGGACTGACCCAGGCCATCCTGCAGATCCCTGCCGGCTGGATGTCCGATCGCTACGGGCGCAAACCGGTCATTTATGCCGGACTCATCCTGTTTGCCATTGGCAGCTTCATTGCCGCGTCCGCCGACAACATCTACTGGATCATCATCGGACGTGTCATTCAGGGGGCCGGCGCCATCAACGCCGCCGTGATGGCACTGGCCGCAGACCTGACGCGGGAGGAACATCGCACCAAAGCCATGGCGATGATCGGCATGACCATAGGCATAACCTTCTCCATGTCGTTGATCCTGTCGCCCGTGCTGTACCAGCACCTCGGCGTGCCCGGCATCTTTGCGCTGACCGGCGTGCTCGCGGTGCTGGCTATGTTCATTGTCGCCTTCTTCATTCCTGATCCAGCGATCAACCGCTTTCATACCGATACCGAGGCCAGCCGCAAACACCTGGGTGAAGTGTTGCGCAACAAGGATCTGCTCCGCCTCGATTTCGGCATCTTCTCGCTGCATGCCATACTGATGTCCGTGTTCATGCAAGTGCCCCTTCTGCTGCGGGATAACGGCCTGGTTGCAGAGCAGCACTGGCAGGTCTATCTGCCCGTGATGCTGATAGCCTTTGTGTTGATGATCCCCGCCATCATCGTGGCCGAGACGAAAAGCAGGATCAAGCAGGTGATGCTCGTCGCCATTGCCCTGGCTGCCCTGGGGCAATCGGCGCTGCTGCTGTTTCACGGCAGCATTCTCAGTATTGCTGCGGCGCTGCTGCTGTTCTTTGCCGCCTTCAACGTGCTGGAAGCCACGCTTCCTTCGCTGATCAGCAAAACTGCCCCGCTGGCCGCCAAGGGCACCGCCATGGGGGTCTACAGCAGCGTGCAGTTCCTGGGGGCATTTTTCGGTGCGTTCATGGGCGGTTTGCTTATGCAGCACGTCGGCGGCAACGCCGTCCTCATATTCGCCATCATCCTGTTGCTGCTCTGGCTGCTGGTCGCCAGCACCATGCGGACTCCCGCGGCGGTGCGCACCAGGCTGTATGCGCTGCCGGCAATGGACGAAGCATCGGCACGCATGTTGCAGCAACGTCTGGCACAATTACGGGGTGTTACCGAGGCAATGGTGGTGGCAGCAGAACAAATGGCCAGCCTGAAAGTGCAATTGGGCGGTTTTGATGAAGCAAGCGTAGAGCAATTAATCAAAGGGGCGTGAGATGTCTGTAAACAAAGTGATACTGGTCGGCAGACTGGGCAAGGACCCGGAAACCCGCTACATGACTAACGGCGAGGCAGTGGCCAATGTGACCCTGGCAACTTCCGAAAACTGGAAGGACAAATCCGGCGAAAAGCAGGAGCGCACAGAATGGCACAACCTGGTGTTCTATCGCCGCTTGGCTGAAATTGCCGGTGAATACCTGAAAAAGGGCTCGCAAATCTACGTTGAAGGCCGCATCCAGACGCGCAAGTATCAGGACAAGAGCGGGCAGGAGCGCTACATCACCGAAATCATCGTCAATGAGATGCAGATGCTGGGCGGAAAGTCCGGCGGCGGCAGCTTCGAAGTGATGGACAAGCCTGCCGGCGCGGCAGCTGCCTCGGCGCCAGCGGCGGCGCGCCCGGCACCGGCAAAGAGCAATTTCGACAACTTCGACGACGACATCCCGTTCTGACCCCGCTCGCCTGGCTGTCCCTTATGCCGGGAAGCGGCCTACATCACACTGCCGAACGAGAGATCGCTGGCGTGGGGTGGGATAGGGAGCCCTGCCAGGCGGCTGCCCTGGCTGACTGGTCCGTCCGGAAACAACTGGTACAAATGGCCACGCCCCATGGCGTGTGAGAATTTCTCTTCCAGATCGCGCAGCACGATGCGGGCGCTGTCTTCGTTGCCGTGAGTGCGGTAGCGCTCACGCAGGAAGTAAATCACTTCCCAGTGTTCGTCCTCCAGCTCCAGTCCTTCGCTTGCGGCGAGTTGACTGGCGATCTGCGGCGTCCAGCGCCCCAGATCGAACATGTTGCCATGCGGGTCGGTATCCTGGTGTTCGAGGTTGCGTAAGGCTTGGTTGATGTCTAGCATGGTGAAACCTCCTGCTGACGTTTAGACCGGACGAGTGTCCGGACTGCAATTATCGTTAAACCCAGTATATTTGTCAAGTATTGGCCTGTTCCGCCGCTCGTGCGGAACCCGCTGGCGCAGCGATTTTCCAATGTTTGTTTTGTACTGAATCTCAGGCTGAACCGAAATGAGCAAGGC
>DATDDN010000182.1:0-42742 GCA_036523795.1 Gallionellaceae bacterium
GCATCGAGGTGGTACGCGGCAACGTGAGCAGCCTGTATGGTTCTGAGGCCATCGGTGGCGTGATCCAGATCTTTACCAAGCACGGGCGTGGCGCGCCAGCCTTCAATGTAAGCGAAGGTGTAGGCAGCCATGGCACGCAGCGTCTGTCTGCGGGCTGGGGTGGGACGGTGGAAAACACGGAATTCAACATCCAGGCCTCGCGTTTCAATACGGATGGCGTGTCGGCCATCAACCCCGCGATCTATCCCAATGCCAATCCGGACAATGATGGCTATGACAATACCAGCGTCTCCGCCAACGTGCGCCATGCCTTCAATGCCGATCACAGCGTGTCGGCCAGCGCGTTCAACAGCACGGGACATAACCAGTATGACAATGCCTACGGAGCCCCGACCGACATAAACACCAATGATGCACGCGTCAGCAAGCTGTCACTTGCCTCGGAAGACCGTCTGGGCGAGACATGGATGAGCAAGCTGCAACTGGCCCAGGGTGTCGACAGCTACCAGGACTATCTCAATGGGGCACCCGTCGCCGGAGGCTCGCTCTACAAGACAAGCAGCCAGCAATTGAGCTGGCAGAACACCGTCGGCTTCGGGGCGGGCAAGCAGCTGCTGGCAGGCGTCGAATATCTCGGCCAGCAGGTCGACAGCGACCTCCAGCCGCAATACGACAGGGATTACCGTAAGGTAAAAAGCCTGTTTGCCGGCTACACAGGCAGCTATGGCAGGCATCAGGTCCAGATCAATGCGCGCCACGACAACTTTTCCGATTTTGGCATCGCGAATACAGGCTTGCTTGGCTACGGTTACAGCCTGACCGAGTCGTGGCGTATTGCCGGCAGTACATCAACTGCTTTCAAGGCGCCCACGTTTAACGACATGTTCTACCCGTTCATCAATTACGGTTTTGGCTACTCTTATCAGGGGAACCCGAACCTGCAGCCCGAAGAGTCAAGGAACAACGAAGTCGGCGTGCATTACGCCGCTGACAGCCAACGCGTGGATATCGTCTACTTCGACAATCGCATCCACAACTTGATTGTCGGCAATGGCTTGCCTGCGTATACGATGATCAACCTCAACGAGGCACGCATCGACGGTGTCGAGGTGAGTTACAACGGCCAGTTCGGTGACACGGGTGTCAGGGTGGCCGCGGTTACGCAGAATGCGCGCGACGTAACCACCGGCTCCGCCCTGCCGCCTCGCGCCAACCAGCACGGCAGCGTGGCGCTGACGCAAAAATTGGGTGCCTTGCAGGTGGGTGGCGAGTGGCAATACAGCGATGGGCGGGTGGATACTGATGGCGTCCATACCATGCCGGCATACAGCGTGCTGAATTTCTCCGCCGCATATGCCTTGAGCAAGGAACTGAAACTGGCGGTGCGGGCGGACAACGTGACCAATCAGGACGACTCCAATGCCTACGGCTATAACCCGTTGGGGCGCGTGTTCTACGTCAGCCTGAGCTATCAGCAGTAAGGTGGGCAGGCGGGGCGGCTGCCACGCCTGGCTGGCAAAGGGGTAAGATACGCGGTGCACACATTAAACAGTCCAATTCATAAGGAGCAGAAAATGCATTTGCAGACGCACACCAAGCAACTGGGGATACTGGCAGGCCTGGCCCTGCTGATGGCCGTTACGCGCGGCAGTCATTTCGGATCAGGCTCGTATCTGCCGGATGCGACGCTGGCGGTGTTCCTGCTGGGAGGTTTCTTCCTGACTGGTTTCGGCCGGGCGGCCATGCTGGTGTTTGGCGTGCTGCTGCTGGAAGCGGGCGCCATTGACTACTACGCCGTCAATGCGGCCGGCGTCAGCGACTGGTGCGTGACGCCGGCCTACTGGTTCCTGATTCCGACTTACGCGGTGATGTGGCTGGGCGGCAGCTGGTTTGCCGGACAGCAGCAGAATGGCTGGCGCAGCCTGGCGCAATTTGCCGGCGTGTCCTGGCTGGCCACCTCGGGGGCGTTTCTGGTTTCCGAGGGGAGTTTCTATCTTTTGTCCGGCCGTTACGGCGACATGAGCGTGGGCGAATACGCGTCCGGCGCCGCGCAATACTACCTGCCTTATCTGGCCGGCAGCCTGATGTATCTGGCGCTGGCCGCGGTCGTGTATGTGCTGCTGGTCAATGCACGCAAGGTGGAGGGGGCGGCGCACGGTTGAACGGCCGACGCGACCGGAGCACCGCGCGCGCATGACGCGCATACTGTCACTGCAATGCATCTGCTCGAATATGCCTGTCATGCGGGCATCACGGCGCAAGATGGCGTCGCGCTTTCACGGCGTCGCCTCCCCTGTCACACATGAATTCATCCACACTGATGATCCAGGGCACCACCTCGGATGCGGGCAAGAGCACCGTGGTGGCGGGCCTGTGCCGCGTGCTCAGGCGACGTGGCGTGCGCGTGGTGCCATTCAAGCCGCAGAACATGGCGCTCAACAGCGCGGTGACGGCAGACGGCGGCGAGATCGGGCGCGCACAGGCGGTGCAGGCGCAGGCTGCCGGGCTTGCGCCGCATACCGACATGAACCCCGTGCTGCTGAAACCGAACAGCGATACCGGCGCGCAGGTGATCATTCACGGGCGCGCCGTCTCCAACATGGAGGCAGCCGCTTACCACGGCTACAAGCGCGTGGCGCGCATGGCGGTGCTCGATTCATTCGGGCGCCTCGCTGACCAATACGAGGCGATCGTGGTGGAGGGGGCCGGCTCGCCCGCCGAGATCAACCTCAGGCAGGGCGACATCGCCAACATGGGCTTTGCCGAAGCCGTCGACTGCCCGGTGCTGCTGGTGGCGGACATCGACCGCGGTGGCGTGTTCGCCCACCTGGTGGGCACGCTGGCCCTGCTGAGCGAGAGCGAACAGGCGCGCGTACAGGGCTTTGTCATCAACCGCTTTCGCGGCGACATCGCCTTGCTGCAGCCAGGGCTGGAGTGGCTGGAGCAGCGCACCGGCAAGCCGGTGCTGGGGGTGCTGCCGTATCTGCATGGCCTGCACCTGGAAGCTGAAGATGCCATCGCGCGCGAGCAGCAGGCTGCAAGCGGCGAGCGCCTGCGCGTGGTGGTGCCGGCATTGCCGCACATCAGCAACCACACCGATTTCGACCCGCTGCGTCTGCACCCGCAGGTGAGTCTGCAGTGGGTGGCGCCGGGAGAAGGGCTGCCGGCGGCAGATCTGGTGATCCTGCCCGGCAGCAAGAATGTACGCGCCGATCTGGCCTGGCTGCGCGCGCAGGGCTGGGAAGAATATCTGGCACGCCATCTGCGCTATGGCGGCAAGTTATTGGGCATCTGTGGCGGGCTGCAGATGCTGGGCAAGGCAACGCATGATCCGCACGGCATCGAGGGCGAGCCGGGCAGCAGCAGCGGCCTGGGCTATCTCGACTACGCCACCACCCTGCAGCCGCACAAGGAGCTGCACAATGTGTGCGGCCAGCTTGCCCTGACGCGGGATGCGGTGAGCGGCTACGAAATCCATGCGGGAGTCAGCGCCGGTCCTGCCCTGCGGCAGCCCTTTGCGCTATTGGCCGACGGCCGCAGCGACGGTGCAGTTTCCGCCGATGGCCAGATCATGGCCACGTATCTGCACGGCGTGTTCGAGACGCCTGCGGCCTTGTCCGCGCTGCTGCAATGGGGCGGCCTGCACGCGCCCGCAGCCTTCGATTACCGCGCACTGCGCGAGCAGAATCTGGAACGCCTGGCGGATGAGCTGGAGGCGCGTCTGGACATGGAGCGGATCCTGCAGGTGATGGGAGGGAAGAAGTGCGCGAGCTGATCCTGGGCGGCATGCGTTCCGGCAAGAGCCGCCTGGCCGAACAGCATGCCCTGGCGACGGGCCTGCCCGTCACCTATGTCGCGACGGCCACTGCCGAGGACGAGGAGATGCGTGCGCGCATTGCGCATCATCAGCAGCACCGCCCTGCGCAGTGGCGGCTGGTGGAAGAGCCGCTCGCGCTGGCGGCCGTTCTGCAGCGCGAGGCGGCAGAAAATCGCTGCGTGCTGGTGGACTGCCTGACCTTGTGGCTGACCAATCTGCTGTGTGCGCAGGACGACACGCGCATGCGCCAGGAAGTTGGTGAGCTGCTGCGGGTGCTGCCCGCTCTGCCCGGCCACCTGATCCTGGTGAGCAACGAAACCGGCATGGGGGTGGTGCCGCTGGGGGAGTTGACACGACGCTATTGCGATGAGGCCGGCCGTTTGCACCAGGCCGTGGCACAGAATTGCGACAGAGTGTTTTTAACGGTGGCAGGCTTGCCACTGACCGTGAAAGGGTGAGGAAACAGTATGAAGATGGATATGAACTGGTTGCGCCAGCCTGCAAGAAAACCGGATGAAGAAGCGCGCCGCGCCGCGCTGGCGCGCCAGCAGCAACTGACCAAGCCGCCCGGCGCGCTGGGGCGGCTGGAAGACCTGGTCATCCGTCTGGCGGCATTGCAGGGTTGTGTCACACCGCAGATCGGCAAGGTGTTTGTCAGCGTATTCGCGGGCGACCACGGTGTGGCGGAAGAAAACGTATCGGCGTTTCCGCAGCTGGTGACGGCGGAGATGGTGAAGAATTTTGCGCGCGGTGGTGCGGCCATCAGCGTGCTCGCGCAGCAGCTGGGCGCGACACTGGAAGTGGTCAATCTCGGCACCGCCTACGACACGGGCGAACTGGACGGCGTGCTGCAATGCGGGCTCGGCAAGGGCACGGCCAATTTTGCCAAGGAGGCGGCAATGAGCGAAAGCCAGCTGGCGGCAGCCTTGCAGGTGGGTAATGACAGTGCGGCCCGCGCGGCGCAACAGGGCGCTTCGCTTTACATCGGCGGCGAAATGGGGATTGCGAACACCACGGCTGCGGCTGCGCTGGCCTGCGCGCTGCTCGACCACACACCGCAGCAGCTTGCCGGGCCGGGCACCGGCCTCGACCAGGTGGGCGTGCAGCACAAGGCAGCGGTGGTGGCGCGCGCACTCGAACTGCATGCAGTGCACCTGGACGATACGCTGGAAGTCCTGCGCCGCCTGGGCGGCTTTGAAATCGCCGCGCTGACGGGCGCTTTCATCGGCTGTGCGCAGCGCGGCATTCCGGTGCTGGTGGACGGCTACATCACCACGGCGGCGGCACTGCTTGCGGTGCGCCTGCAGCCGGAGGTGGCGGATTGGCTGCTGTATGCGCACCGCTCGGCCGAGCCGGGTCATGCCTTGATGCTGGAGGCGTTGCGGGCCGAGCCGCTGCTGCAGCTGGGTATGCGCCTGGGCGAGGGAAGCGGTGCGGCGATGGCCGTGCCGGTGTTGCGCCTGGCGTGTTCCCTGCACGGCGGGATGGCTACGTTTGCGGAAGCGGGCGTGTCGGAGAAAATTTAAACCCGTCGTTGCGGATTGCGGCGCACCGCCACCACGCTGCCGAAATCGATCTGCCAGCTCAGCGTCGTGCTCAGCGGGATGCCGGCTGCATGTGCCAGCACGGCACGCATGCTGCCGCCGTGCGCAACCAGGGCGATGCGCTGCAACGGCAGATGCGCCAGTTCATCCAGCAGCGCGCTCACCCGCTGCGTCAGCTGCAGTGCGGATTCGCCGTGGGGCGGCGTGAAATTCAGTATGTCGGCGCTCCAAGCCTCGAGTTCGCTGCGTTCGATGTCGTTCCATGCGCGTCCCTCCCAGTCGCCGAAATGCATTTCCTTCAGGCGTTCATCGCAACGCAGCTCGCAGTCATAGATCTGCGCCAGATAGGCCGCCAGCCTGTGGCTGCGCTGCAGGGGTGAGCTGAGGATCAGCTGCGGCGTAGGCAGGCTGGCGGCTACCGCGGCGGCTTCGGCAGCAAAGCTGTCGGCCAGGCCGACGTCCAGCTGTCCGTAGCAGATGCCGGCCTCAATAAGCGGCCGCGTGTGACGAACCAGGTAGAGCGTCTGCTGCATTACCAGGGCAGCAGCAGGCCGAGATAGAAGCCCGCTTCCGTAATCTGTTGCACGGCGCCCAGGCAGTCGCCGGTATAGCCGCCTATGTTCCTGTACATCATGCGCGCCAGATAGGCGCGCAGCAGCAAGGCGCAGCTCAGTGCCAGCAGAAACTGACTTGCGCTGGCCCCGGCAACAAACAGCAGTGCGACTGCAGCGGCGCCCGTCAGCAGCGTCACGACAAAGCTGCCCGGGCTCAGCGACTGTGCGGCGGGTTTGGCTTTTGCCTCATCGCCATCGCGCACGTAACGCTGGGTGAGCATGATGCTCACGGCGAGCAAGCGGCTGATGGTGTGGGCACTGATCAGCGCGGCGGCAACGAAGGTCAGCGGGTGCGCATTGCCCATTGCCAGAAGCGATTGGTGCTTGAGCAGCAACACCAGCACGAGTGCAATCACACCGTAACTGCCTGCACGCGAGTCCTTCATGATGGCCAGTATCTTCTCGCGCGTGTAGCCGCCGCCCATGCCATCGGCAAAATCGCTCAGGCCATCCTCATGAAATGCCCCGGTCAACATGATGCCGGCCAGCATGCTCAACGCGATCGCAAGCGTCAGCGGCAGCGCCAGTGCTGTCAGCCACAACACCAGTGCACAACAGAAGCCGACGAGCATGCCGACCGCCGGAAAGTAGCGTGCGGACTGATCAAGCTGTGCGGGCGCGTGGCCCACCCAGGCGGGCATGGGAATCCGGGTAAAGAATTGAACTGCGGTCAGGAAGAGGCGAAGTTGCTGCTGCATGATGAATGGAACACAAATGACATTGCAGACTAACAGTGCACGGGTTGGCTGTCCAGCCGCATGAAATGGCGTGTCGGAGTAATGAAAAATGCGCTTCCGGAGCTGTGCGTGAAGCGCTCTCAAAATTCAAAAAACGCAAAACATGACCCTGTTAAATTTCGCCATTGATCGCATCTTTGTGCGGCACCCGGAATATGCCATATGCATATCGCCAAAACCCGCTATTTATCTGCATTGCATAACAATTGAGTCCAAATTATTCCCCCTGCATATTTGAGTGAAAAAAGCGCAAAAAAAAGTCCTGAATTATTGACAATCAAAAAGCCGACTATAGGATGTGAGCCCTGATTTGCAGAAACCTCGTTTGGTAATTCGATCTGACAAGGCAAACTTGCCGAAAGGCAGGGACGCAAAGTTTCCGGTCTAAGGAATTTTGTAAGAATTCTATGGCAGCGGGATTGCATACAAGAAGCAAAGTGGGCGTAATTCTTTCGTCAAGCTTTTCTAACATTCACTCTTGTTGTGCGTAGCTCGCCATGTTGCGAGCCGAAGTGGGAACTGCATCGCGAGGGGAAGAGGAGGGGTTGTGAAACAAGAGAATTGCTATTTGGTGGGTATGTTGGGGCTTCCAGAGCAGGAATTGCGTCTGATCAAGAGCATGCTCAGGTTGACTGCGACACGCGCGCAGGGGTGTTACGCGCTGCACGAAGGGGCGGACGTTGGCATGTGTGATGTGGTGCTGGTCAACGCAGAGGATGCCTCGGCCATGATGACCTGGCGCTCCCTGTCGAGCCGGGAAAATGCGCCGATTCCGGTTCTGGTCAGCAACGCCGCTCTGGTTTATTCCTCAGAAAACTATTTCCTGCGACCGTTCAGCCCGATCAAGCTGCTGTCCCTGCTGGACAAGCTGGCGCTGGAAATACAGGTACAGGATCCCGGACAACAGATTTTTGCCGGCAAGGTGCGCGGCGCGTCCGGCCCGCAGGTGGTGGCGAACGGGCCGCGCCAGTTCCGGCGTGCGCTGGTGGTGGACGATAGCCCGACAGTGCGCAAGCAACTGGAGATCGAGCTCAGGGACTTCCATGTCCATGTTGATTCAGCGGAGACGGGTGAGGTTGGCCTGGAACTTGCGGAAAAGAATTTCTACGACATCATTTTCCTGGATGTCGTGCTCCCGAATGCGGATGGCTACCAGGTGTGTAAAGCCATCAAGAAGAACTCTGCGACAAAACGCACGCCGGTGGTGATGCTGACCAGCAAGTCGTCGCCGTTTGACCGTGTGCGTGGCTCATTGGCGGGCTGTGATACCTATCTGACCAAACCGGTCGATTATGAAAAATTCAAGCAGGTTCTGGAGGAGTACAAAGTGTACGCAACCGCGACAGGCGTGACGCCTGACCGGAGCGTGGCGTAGAGCAAGAGTGGGTGGCGAGCAGTAGATTTAGCATCTGTCAGATTAATCACTTCAAGGAGAGCAAACATGGCAGCAAAGAAAGCATTGGTAGTTGATGATTCCGCAGCAGACCTGGCCAACATCAAGAATATTCTCAGCGATGCCGGCTGCCTGGTGGTCACCGCTACCAGCGGCAAGGAGGCAGTTGATAAGGCCAAGAGCGAGAAGCCCTCGGTCATCTTCATGGATGTGGTCATGCCCGACATGGATGGCTACGAGGCCTGCCGCCAGCTTTCGCTGGACGGCGCGACCAAGGAAATCCCCGTGGTGTTCGTCACCAGCAAGGGCCAAAAGGCCGACAAGGTATGGGGTGAGTTGCAGGGCGCCAAGGGCCACATCGCCAAGCCATACACAGCCGACCAGATCGTCGATCAGCTCAAGAGCCTGAGCTGACAGAGGCTTGTGAGCATGACGGATGAGGTAATGGACACGACGATGCCCAGTCTCGGCACCCCGATGCGGGTGAGCGAGTGGCTGCCGCCGGCCGACGCTCTGGGCCAGTTTGAATTGCCGGCCGGAATGGCGCTGGTCGCGGCAGCGGAGGAACGACGTGCGCGCTACGGATTCCAGGTGGCCGAGCTGAAACTGCTTATCAAGCCGGGATGTGCGAGTGAAGTGGTGCGGCGTCCCGGGATCTGGAGCATTCCAGGGGCTGCGCCGTGGCTGCTGGGCTTGCTGAACCTGCGCAGTAATCTGGTGCCCGTGTTTGATCTGAGTCGCCTGTTGGGCAATGCGGATGCGCGCCAGGCGGAGGAGCGACTGGTGCTCGTGTTTGATCAGGGCGAGCGCGCCGTCGGTCTGCTGATTGATGATTACCCCAGGCCGTTGCATGACATGACGCGCCTGACGAGCCTGCCGCAACTGCCGGCCGTGCTGCAGTCGCACGTGCGCGGTGGCCACATGAAAGATGAGGCAGCCTGGCTGGAATTTGATCACGAATCATTCTTCGATGATCTGGCGCAATCAGCGGCGTGACGCGGCAGGATGGATTTTTGCATTGTTGCCTGTGCAGTCGCAATGGGTGCGCAGGCGAAACTAAATGAAAATGTTTTCGGGTGTATTGAAAGAGGGGAAAAATGTTTAAGAACATACCAATCGTAACCCGCCTGATCATCCTGGTGGGCGCCATCACCTTGATGATGCTGGCAACCATTATGTATGCCACCAGCAGCGGTCAGCGTTCGCTGGACCGGCTGCACGAAGAGATGCAGGGCACCCTTGACGACATCCAGGCCTTCGACCAGGTTAACTATCTGCAGGCACGTAACCGCGCTGCGCTGCTGGATGCGCTGGCCAATCCGGAGCCCAGCAATATCACGCGACGCGTTGAAGAATTCCTGAGCACTCGTGCGACCATTACCGACTACGCCAAGAAATATGAGGCGTCCATCGAGCCGGGCCGGCAGCGCGAATTGTATGACACGTGGAAAGCGGCCCGTGCGGCGTATGCGAAGGAAAACGACAGCTATATGGCTGCCCTGAATGCAGGAAGGATTTCCGAGGCGTCGCGCATCTCGCAGGAGAAACTGGGTCCTCTGTATGAGCCGATCAAGGTGGCTAATGCGAACATCGCCAAATTCAACCTTGAAGAGCAGGAAAAGAAGACGGCAGCGGTGCGGGCCGCCAGCTCGCGCAGCCAATACGTGTCGATTCTTATTGTTGTGGTGCTGATGCTGATCAGCGGCTTTCTGGCCTGGACCATCATTCGTACCATTTCCTCCTCGCTTAACAGACTACAGGACGCCATCTCGAAGATCGCCTCCGGTGCAAGCAACGTACGCGTGAACCTCAGATCCGGCGATGAACTGGGCGTGCTGGCCAACCAGTTCGACAAGATGATGGACGAGCGCGAAGCGGTGCAGGCGGCGATCAAGAAGGAGAACGACGAGCTGAACGAATCGGTGCTCAGCCTGTTGCAGGCCGTGGCGCAGCTCTCCAGGAAAGACCTGACCGTCAAGGTGCCGGTGTCGGAAAACGTGACCGGCGCGGTGGCAGACGCGCTCAACCTGATGACCACTGAAACGGCGAAGGTGATGGGCGAGGTGAACAATATTTCCGCCGACGTAACCAAGGCTTCGATGACGGTGCAGGCCAAGGCCGACGCGATGCTGGCAGCAGCGGAAAGGGAACGCGAGGAGGTGGATAAGACAGCCGTCTCGCTGGCGTCTGCCGCGCAGTCCATGCGCGACATTGCCGAATTGGCGCGCGCCAGCAACGTGGTGGCCGACAACGCCATCCGCGCCACTCAGCAGGCGTTGCAGACGGTAAACAGCACGGTGAGCGGCATTAATAGTACGCGTGACGTTATCCGCGAGACGGAGAAGCGGATCAAGCGGTTGGGTGAGCGTTCGCAGGAAATTTCCGGCGTCGTTAACCTCATTAACGTGATCGCGGAACGTACCCACATCCTTGCGCTGAACGCCAGTATGCACGCCGCTTCTGCCGGTGAGGCGGGTCGCGGCTTCGCGGTGGTTGCGGACGAGGTGCAGCGACTGGCGGAAAACGCCCGGCAGGCGACACAGCAGATTGCCGCGCTGGTGAGCAACATCCAGCTGGAAACGCAGGATACGGTTAACACCATGAACAATGCCATCGCGCAGATTGTCGAGGGCAGCCGTCTGGCCGAGCAGGCTGGTCAGCAGATGCAGGTGACGCAGCAGAATACCGCCGAGCTGGTGGATTCGGTAAGAAAGATTGCCAGCACTTCCGAAAACCAGGCGCATGCCGGTCAGGCGCTGCTCGACAGCGCGGTGCAGATCAAGCGCAGTAGCCAGCAGGCTACCGAGCAGCTGCACGAACAGGCGGCACAGACAACCAACCTGCTGGATTACGCCAAGCAACTTCTGGCCTCCGTGCGCGTGTTCAGGCTGCCCGCCTGAGCTGCGTGCGCAATAACCAATCAGGGGTGCCGTGGATATGCTTGAAGAACGCCTGACGCAATTCAGCCTGAAAGCTGCGGATGCATTGGATGCGCTGTGGGGTGTCATGCCAGGAGATGTGCCCTGGGCCGAGGATGCCGCTGCAACGGCCAGCGGGTTGCAGTACTACCTGGAAGTGGTGCGCAAGGTAGGGCAGGCTGCGGATGCCGACAAGCTTGTCGGCCTGCAGTCCGCCTGCGCCACGCTGGAAGACAACCTGCAGCTGCTCGCGCAGGAGGGGCGCGCACTCAGTGCGCAAGAGACAGACATGCTGACCGTGATGGCCGAGCGCCTGCTTGCTTATGTGATGGGCCAGGGTGATTCCGCCTCGCTGGGGGCACTGGTGCAACACCTGCAATTGCCGGGCTGGCCCAGGGGGCTGGGCGCCGATGAGGCCGCCATACTCCACCACATGTTGTCCGAGGCGGCGGTTGAGGGCACGGTCGCAGTGGAAGGCCAGGCGGCCGCGAACATCGCATCAGGCGAGCCATCTGCAGCGCCACCCGAAACGGTGCGGCCACCAGTAGAACTGCAGCAGGTGGATGCCAGCATGGTGGATATGCTGCGCAAGGAATTTTCCCAGATGGCCGAGCCGCTCAACGAGGATCTGAGGGCGACCATCGCGTCAGATCTGCCCTCTGCACAGCGTCAGCTGGCACGCTCCAATTATGTGGAGCTGCTGGAGAGGCTGGCGCTGGCCACAGAATCCATCGGCATGAGCGCACTTGGCGCCGTGTTTTCCCGTCTGGCGCGGATGATTTCGGCAGAGGATGGCGGGATGACGCAGGCTCAGCACGACCTCCTGCTGCAATTGCCAGGCCGGGTGACCGCCTATCTGAGCTGGCCTAACGACGAAAGCGCATGTGCAGCCCTGATCGATCTGCTGGCAGACGCGGTCTGGGCGGCTGCGCTGGCCAATGACGAAATCCCACTGTGGGTGCAGGCGCTGGTCAATGTCGAACAGGTGGAGCACAAACTTGAAACGCCGGAACGACAGGCGGATGCGACCCCGCAGGACGTGTCGCTGGCGCTGCCGGAAGATCTCAATGCCGAACTGCTGGATGGTCTGCTGCAGGAACTGCCCGTGCAGACCAGCGCCTTTACCGCTGCGATCGAACGTCTGTCGAGCGGTCAGGGCAGCCAGCTCGACGTGGAACGCGCCATGCGTGCCGCCCATACTCTCAAGGGCGCAGCCAATACCGTGGGGGTCAAGGGAGTGGCCAACCTGACTCACCATGTAGAGGACATTCTGGTGGCGCTGTCGGAAGCGCAGGCGCTGCCAGTCCCGTCGCTGGCCAATACGCTGACCAATGCGGGTGACTGCCTGGAGGCCATGAGCGAGGCGCTGCTCGGCGTAGGGCCGGAGCCGGCGCAGGCGCAGGAGGTGTTGCAGGAGGTGCTGGATACGGCCAATCGCATCGACCGAGATGGCGTGGAGGGTGCCTCGGTCGCAGCCATGCCCAGCGTTGCCCAGGCGGGCGACGAGGAGGTCGCCCGCGTCAGAAGCCGGCCGGAACACAGCGAAGCCCAGGCACAAGTGGGCAACGTGTTGCGCGTTCCCGCGCCGGTGGTGGACGAAATGCTGCGCCTGGCCGGTGAAACGCTGATTTCCAACTCGCAGATTCAGGAGCGCCTGCGCCTGACTTCGCGTCAGGCCGATGACATCAGGAACCAGGTCGGGCTGTTTCAGCATCTGGTTGCGGAGCTTGAGCAGCTGGTGGATGTGCACGGTGTGGCGGCGCCCGGCAATGGCGCGCGGAATCAGGGGGACTTCGACCCGCTTGAATTTGAGCGCTTCAGTGAGCTGCATACGGTGACGCGGCGTCTGGTGGAGGCGGCCAACGATGCACAGCAGATGCAGGTACAGGTCAACGAGCAGATGGGCACTCTCTCCGAGCTGCTGGAACAACAGCAGCGCCTGCACATGGACAGCCAGCATGCGGTGATGCGCACGCGCCTGGTGCCGGTGAGCAGCGTGGTGTCGCGCCTGCAGCGCAGCGTGCGGCAAACGTGCCGGTTGCTGGACAAGCAGGTCAACCTCAACATCACGGGCGAGAACACCAACATCGACAGCAACGTCCTGAACGAGCTGATGGATCCGCTGATGCACCTGTTGCGCAATGCGGTGGACCACGGCATCGAGGCGGCAGAAAGCCGCACTGACGCCGGCAAGGCCGCGGCGGGCAACATCGAACTGAGTTTTGCCCGTGAAGGCAATACCATCGTGGTGCGCTGCAAGGACGACGGCGCCGGCCTTGATTACGCGGCCATCAGGCGCATTGCCGAGGGCAAAGGCATGCTGCAGCCGGAGCAGAATCCGACACCGGACGAGCTGGCACGCCTGATCCTGGTCAATGGCTTTTCCACGCGCGACGATACGACCCAGATTTCCGGTCGCGGTATCGGCATGGACGTGGTCTACAACCGCGTGCTGGACATGAAGGGCACATTGGCGCTGAACTCGCAGCGGGGCAGTGGTCTGACCGTGGAGCTGCGCCTGCCAGCCACGCTGCTGTCGGCGCACGCACTGGTCGTACGCCACCGCGACCAGATGCTGGCCATCTCCACGCGCGGTGTGGAAGACATTCACTACATCACCTTGCCTGAAATCGAAAAACTGGGCAGCGAACGCGTCTATCGCGTGGGCGACAACCTGCACACCCTGGTCAAACTGGAAACCTTGCTGGACCTGCCGCCTGATCGGCGCGAGGCGGATCGGCTCGGCTTTCCCGTGCTGCTTACGCGCACCGAAAGCGGCGCCACGCGCGGCATCCTGGTGCAGGAGGTGGTCAGCGGACGCGAGGTAGTGCTGAAGAATTTTGGCCGCTATGTGCCCAAGATCCAGGGCATGGTGGGTGCAGTCATTCTCGGTGACGGTGGCGTGGCGCCGGTGGTGGATCTGGTCGAATTGTTGCGTACGCCTGCGCAATATCGCCAGCAACTGCAACAGGCTCATGCCGGCAACGCCGCGGCGGGCGGCATTGAGGTGCACGGCGGGCGCACTGCGCTGGTAGTGGACGATTCGCTCAGCGCGCGCCGCGCTGCCTCCAAGGTGATGCAGGACGCGGGCTACCAGGTGCGCACGGCCATTGATGGCCTGGATGCCGTGAACATATTGCAGAGCTTTGTTCCCAGCGTGATGCTGGTCGACATGGAAATGCCACGCATGAACGGGATCGAGCTGACGGCGCATGTGCGTGATTCTGCGCGCACGAAAGACGTGCCGGTCATCATGATCACCTCCCGTTCCACGGAAAAGCACCGAAAAATGGGAATGGATGCCGGAGTGGATGTATATCTGACCAAGCCATTCAGCGACGACACGCTCGTTGATCACGTGGGCCGATTGCTTGGCCGGGGCGCACGATGAACCTGCCGGTGAATGGAGGATTCCAGCAGGCGGATCTGAGACTGCATTCGGCTGCTGCCGTACTCAAAATTGACGGACTTGACCTGTTGATTCAGCAGCGCGACATACGCACGCTGGAATCCGTTTCGGATGTGGATCGCAGCGCGCCCGGCAAGGGGAGCGTGGGCTGGATCAGTTTTGCGCAGCAACGCTGGCCGGTGTTTTGCGTGTCGTCCCGGCTGGATTTGCAGCTAGAGATACCGCCCGCGCGCGGCACCTGCGTGCTGCTTGCGCTGGAAGACGGGTACGCCGGAGTGCTCTGTGACGATGTGACCATACTCAGGCAGGTAAGCGGACGTCTTCATGAGCTTCCTGTCGCCATGCGCAGGCATGATACGCCGATACGCGGAGTGGTCTCGCATAACCAGGGTATGGCGTGCGTCAGCGATGCCGGCAGGCTGGCCGATTACATTGCGCAGATTGCGTATGAGTCATAGTCGCGAGGAAAGCAGGATGTCGGGGACGAAGGCATGGTTGCTGGATTTGGGAGCATCGAATCGGGCTGCAGTGGGTGTCCGGGAATTGTTGCATCTGATAGATGCGCCGCGGACTCATGAAATTCCCTGCACGCCTGCCTATTGCCGGCACGCCGTACTCTGGCAGGACAGACTGCTGCCGGTCATGGATATGGCGGGCAGGCTGGGCGGCGAATTGCAGACGGGGTCACTTCTGGCCGTAGTGGGGTATCAGCAGGTGCGGGGCGAGCTTCCCCGGTTCGGTGCGCTGATGCTGGCGTCTCCGCCTCGCCAGGTGGAAGTCAGCAATGAGCAGGCATGCGACCTTCCTGAGGAAGCGCAACGCTGGAAAAGCCTGGCCATTTCCTGCTTTGACTATCAGGGTGATGCCGTGCCGGTGCTCAACCTGGGCAGGATATTTGATGCGCCAGCGCCATAGATGGAACATCGAAATCGCCCAGGCCCGCATGATCCTCAAGGCGTTTTCCAGCGCTCACCGGGCCGTTGACACGCGTCGAGAACGGTATTTCTCTGCAAGCCGTGCGTCAGCGGCTGCCATCCACCCGCTGGACACCAGCTCAGCACATGGCTGCGACAAGGCAGGCGCCTGCTGAAAGCGCCGCAAACCACCTCACTAAAGCAGCGTGCCCTCACCGATCACGGTGAGGGCACGTTGCATCGCCAGCTCGCTTCTTTCTAGGCAGGCACGGTGGCAGTTGCCGATTGCTGTCTGTCCTTGATCTGCTTGATCAGCGTGGCCTGCACATCGCGACGTTTCAGGTCTTCGGGGTCAACCTTGCTCAGTACCTCCTGCTTGAGGCGCTGATTCTCAGCATCGAATTGCCTGATTTCGTCGGCAGTGAATTTCTTTGTTTCGCCAACTTTGGTCTGGAAACGCTTGTAACCCAGTGCATCCAGCACATCGCCGGCCACAAGTTCAAATATGCGGATATCCTCGCCGCTCATTTCCTTCAGGAATTTGTTGCTGTTGTCCGCCATGACCGGCTTCACGACATTGCCCCACAACTCGCTGGAGCTGGCGGCGCGCTTGGCCTCGTCAGACTCGTGGAAATCAAGCATCGAATCGGTGTAGGTCACACCAAGGAATTCGCACAGGCCGCGCATTGCCTTCTCGGGCGAACCGGTGAGGGTTTCGTAACTGAGGTTGTAAAAGCGCTGCGGGTCTATGTTCTTGCGGTTCGTCAGCGCGATGCGCTGGGTGGCGCCCCATTCGTTGGCGATGTGGAACGGGTGCTTTTCGCCCACCACAGCCTTGCGGAAGGATACTGCCACATCGCGCCCGTCGCGGTAGAGGTAGATATAGCGCGCTTCATCGCCATAATAGTCCTCAAGTTCCTTCAAGTAGTTGATGTTGGCCAGGCTCTTGCAGCACCAGCTGCCCGCTTCGCTCTGGTCGGCCATGGCATCGTATGCCGCGCCGAAAGCGGCCACCACCGAGTGATTGCGGCAACGCGATGCCACATCCTTGCGATCAAGCTTCACGCCCTCCCAGGGAACAGGATTGAGCTCGACCAGTTTGCACACATCATCCACCATCTGTTTGAAGTTCTTGTCGGTGGAAAGATCGCCGTAGCCTTTCTCCAGCGGCATCATGCGCTGCAGGATGTGCGGCGGATGCGGAGCGGCGATGTCAGGCAGCTGATTCAGCATCAAACGCAGCAAATTCGAACCGGAACGTTGTGTACCTATCATGAATATCGGCATATTTTCCCCTCTGGTTAGTGACAAAAAAATCAAGCGCTCATTCTTTACCGGACTGCGTCATGGCCGCAGCCGCATTCAACTTGCGTCCTTCATGCCCGTGCCGTAATGGCCCGCCAAAACTGCGTATTCAGTTCAGTCATCGGAATCTCCTTGTCTTGACTAATACAGCAACAATCCAGCCAGTCCCGCAGTCGGTATGACCCACACCACATCAAGCTTGAATCTCAGCAGGGCGAGCAAGGCGGCGGCAAAGATAAGCAGCGACACCCAATGGTGCTGCGCAGTCATCCCCACGGCGATCACGGCGGAAATGATCATTCCTATGATGGCGGGACGTATGCCGCGCAACGCCGCCTTGATGAGGGGAGACTGTTTGATGCGGTTCAATGCGTGTGTTCCCGCGATCATCAGAATGCCCGGTGGCAGAAAGATGCCTATGGTCGCCACCAGGGCGCCGAAGAAGCCCGCCACCTTGTAGCCGATGAACACCGTGCTCAGTACAATGGGGCCGGGCATGATCTGGCTCATGGCGATGGCATCGACGAATTCCTGTCGAGTGAGCCAGCCATTGCTGTCAACGACAGTGTGCTGAATGAGCGGGATGAACACATAGCCGCCGCCAAACAGGAACACGCTCATGCCGGCGAAAGTCATGAACAGTTTGAGCAGCATGGCGCCATTGACGCTCCAGAAGGGCACAGTGAGCGCCAGTGGTGCGACGGCGACGTTAAGCTGACTGCCTTCGCTTCTCGCTTTGCCTTCAGGGCGCTTGCTGCTGTCGGCACGTTTTTCGCCAAATAACAGCCAGCCGGCCACGCCTGAGCCGGCGATGATGCCAAGCGACACGACGAAGCTGCTGTGCCATACCATCAGTGCTGCCGCGATCACGGTAATCACGCCCTCATAAGGCACCTTGATCGTCTTGCGCCCCATATTCCAGGCTGCCACCAGAATGATCGCCGCAACGGCCGGAATGAAACCCATGAACAGTTTGCCCACCACCGGCAATTGCCCCCAGGTGAGATACGCCACGCTCAAGGCCAGCATCAGCAAAAAGGAGGGAAGGATCACACCGATGGTACAGGCCAGCGCGCCGGCGGTGCCGCGCAGGCGATGGCCGACATAGGCAATCGTGTTTACGGCTACCGGCCCGGGCAACACGGTCGCGAGGGATACGCCGTCCAGCATCTCCTCCTGGGTTAGCCATTTGCGGCGTTCCACGGCGTGGTTCTGCACCACGGCAATCAAAGCCATAAAACCGCCGAAGGCTGTGCAGCCTATCCGCAAGAAGAGAGTGAACAATGTCCACAGTGAAACCCGCCCAGTATTCAATATCGCCTCCAAATTTGAATTAGCACAGTCAACGCATGGCACGCATGGCTTTATCTGCGCGCCCCTTGCCACGAAGTGCGGGTTTTCCCGCTTGCATCGCGTCAACAGGGCGGCGAGATCCAGCCTGCGTGATCAGTCCCGCAACATCTTTAACAACGCGGTATTGCCTTTCGCCAGGACCAGGAACTCGGGGTTGTGCAGATCCTGCTTGTTGTAGCGCAGCGGATGTTCCGCAAGGTCGCAGACCATGCCGCCAGCCTCGTTGACCACGGCATGTGCTGCAGCCGTGTCCCATTCCATGGTGGGTCCAAGGCGTGGGTAGAAATGTGCTGCCGCCTCGGCGACCAGGCACAGTTTGAGGGAGCTGCCCATGCTGATGCATTCGTGATTCCCCAGTTTCTGCAGCAGGGCCTCCGTGCGCGCATCGCTGTGCGAGCGGCTGGCGACCACCTTGATGGGGGAGCCGGCAGTGTGCGCAATCGCCCTGATGGCTTGCGCGGCATCCTCGCCACGTTGCACAAAGGCGCCGCTGCCACGCGCGGCGCAGTAGCAGACATCAAGTACCGGTGCGTAGACCACGCCCAGCACAGGTACACCGTCCTCGATCAGCGCAATATTGACGGTGAATTCGCCATTGCGCTTGATGAACTCCTTGGTTCCGTCCAGAGGGTCGACCAGCCAGAAGCGCGTCCACTTGCTGCGTTCGGCATAGGAGATGCTGGCGTCTTCTTCGGAGAGGATGGGGTAATGGGGCTCCAGCTTGTTCAAGCCGTCCACGATTGCATTGTGCGAGGCCAGATCGGCCAGGGTCAGGGGAGAATTGTCGGCCTTGCTGCTTTCACCGAAATTTTCGCTGCGATATATTTCCATGATCGCAGCGCCTGCGGTGCGTGCGAGTCCCTCGGCCTTTTTCAGCAGCTGAGCCAGATCCGTAGCGGATAGCGACAATTTCGGGGGCGTTTCTATCATCATCTTTACTCTCCTCAGGGGTAACAAGGTTCACGGACCTGCCCGTGAACGTGTTTCTCCGGCTAATTGGCGGATCGTTTTGTTCCGGATACCTCAGACGCTTTTTGTGCTCAGACTGTTTCGCAATCTCCCTGGATGGCTGCAGGAATAAGGGCAGTGTACGGCTGCTTCCTGCATTTGTTTGTTCGTGTGAGGCCTGGCGCGACCGGCTTTCGCCGCCGTACGTAATGTCGCGGTGGTCGAATTAAGCTGTCTGGCTGCGCGGCAGTCAACCTATCAGTTTTGATAGGGAGCATTTCTCCATCGATAGCCGGTGCCGCATGCGGGTGCATGACGTCTCCCCGGAGGCCCGTTCATTAAAGCGCCGCTCTGGTCCTCGAGTCATGCGGAGTAGGGAGTGACTCGTGAGTCTTACAAATGCGCAGGCGATTTTTCCGGAGCCAACGCGTGCACGCCAGCAACACCGCCTGCGTGGCAGGTGCCGGCGTTCTCCTGCTTTGGCCAGCAGGGTCGGGCAATACCTGCTTTGAACTTGTGCCCTCGTTCACCAGCCAGCCCATGACCTGAATGTGCCAGGCGCATGCGGAAAGGATTGACACCAGCGCTGCCCCTCGCTAAATTGCAATCCTTAGTGTTTTAGTCAACCTCAGTCGTCAATTCCAGGAGAAACATCATGGCAGTACTCGTCGGCAAGTCCGCGCCCGATTTCAACGCTGTTGCCGTTATGGGCAACAACGACATCAATGAGAACTTCAACCTGAAGAAGCACGTGGCAGGCAAATATGCCGTGGTATTCTTCTATCCGCTGGACTTCACTTTCGTTTGCCCGTCCGAGCTGATCGCGTTTGATCACCGTCTGGATGATTTCAAGAAGCGCAACGTGGAGGTGATCGGCGTTTCCATCGACTCGCAATTCACCCACCTCGCCTGGAAGAACACCCCGGTCAACAACGGCGGCATCGGCAAGGTAGGCTACCCGCTGGTGGCCGACATCAAGCATGAAATCTGCAAGGCCTATGACGTCGAAGCTGAGGGTGGCGTGGCCTATCGCGGCTCGTTCCTGATCGACCGTGCCGGTGTCGTGCGCCACCAGGTGGTGAATGACCTGCCACTGGGGCGCAACATCGATGAAATGCTGCGCATGATCGACGCGCTGCAGTTCACCGAAGAGCACGGTGAAGTGTGCCCGGCCGGCTGGAGCAAGGGCAAGGCCGGCATGAATGCCTCGCCGGACGGCGTCGCCAAATACCTGGCTTCGCATGCCAAGGAACTGTAATCCAGCTTCCGTGCATCGGGAAAAGGCTCCTGCGGGAGCCTTTTTCATGGGCGCTTCCTCTTGAATATGGCGCGGCGGCTTGCTAATGTAGCGAACCCGGTGCAGGCAAAATGCGTGCCGGGACTGGATTTCGGGCTGAATGCCGGCTGGCAGTGCCCGAAATTCCTTGGGTGTGCGTGCACGGGAGGGGGGAAAACATGCTGACAATACTGGTGATCAATTCCAAGGGAGGTTCCGGCAAGACTACCTTGACGACCAATCTGGCCAGTTACTACGCCAGTCGCAAGTACAAGACGGCCATCATGGATTTCGACCCGCAAGGTTCGAGCCTGCAATGGCTGAATGTGCGCCCGCTGCACCTGCATCGCATCCACGCTGCCAATGCCGCGCCATCCAAGGGCGGCGGGCCGCTGCAGAGCATGCAGAACTGGATTCCCAAGGATAACGAGGTGCTGGTGGTGGACGCGCCGGCCGGTACCAGCGGATTGCTGCTGAAGGATCTGGTGCGCCGCGCCAATTACATCGTGATTCCGGTGGCCCCCTCACCCATAGACATTCGCGCCACTGCCGATTTCATCAAGGAACTGCTGCTCGGGGGCGGGGCGCGCACCAGCAAGGCCAAGATTGCGGTGGTCGCCAACCGCGTGCGCAGCCGTTCCTCCACGGTGTACGTGTCGCTCGAGCGCTTCCTCAATTCGCTCAAGCTGCCCTTTCTCACCACCATCAGCGACTCGGAAAATTACCTGCGTGCCGCCGCCTGCGGCGAGGGCGTGTTCGAGATGGATGAGATGGTCTCCGCCAATGAGCGCCAGGAACTGATGCCGATCATCAAATGGATGGAAGGGCATTTCCCCAACCGTTTTGGCGTGCGCAGCGAAGACAAGGTGGTCAGCCTGGAAAGCTCCAAGAAATACGCCGCCTTCCGCAGTAGCCAGTAAGCCTGTCAGCCTTTCCGTCATGCCCGGGTGAAGCGCCTGTACCGCGCGGGTGAGTCACGGATTTTTCCTGTCGCGGCCTGAAATATTCCGGCTAGAATAGCCACCTTGTTGGGTTTGCGGGCTATTCTCATGTTGATCTGGTTTGTCGTCCTCTATCTGCTGTTATCCATCGGTATCGGTGTCTACGCCTCCAGCAAGGTGCATAGCGCCAAGGATTTCGCGGTTGCCGGCCGTCACCTGCCGCTGCATATCGTCACCGCCACCGTGTTTGCCACCTGGTTCGGCGCGGAGACGGTGCTGGGTATTTCCGCCACCTTCGTCAAGGAAGGCCTGCACGGCGTGGTGGCGGATCCCTTCGGCGCCAGCCTGTGCCTGATCCTGGCCGGCCTGTTTTTCGCCAACAAACTCTATCGCATGAACCTGCTCACCATCGGCGACTATTACCGTCTGCGCTATGGCCGCACGGTGGAGCTGATCGCGGCGGTGTGCATCGTGCTGTCCTATCTCGGCTGGGTATCGGCGCAGATCAAGGCGCTCGGGCTGGTATTCAACGTGGTGTCGCACGATGCCATCAGCCAGGAGCTCGGCATGTTCATCGGCGCGGCCATCGTGCTGACCTACACCATGTTTGGCGGCATGTGGTCGGTTGCTTTGCTCGACTTCGTGCAGATGACAGTGATCATGGTCGGCATGCTGTTCATCGCCTTCTTCATCAGTGCCAAGACCGGCGGCGTCGGCACGGTGGTGGAACATGCGCAGGCGGCCGGCAAGCTGGACTTCTTTCCGCATGGAGGCTACAAGGAATGGTTACCCTTCTTTGCTGCCTGGGTGACCATGATGCTGGGTTCCATCCCGCAGCAGGACGTGTTCCAGCGCATCACCTCGGCCAAGAACGAGCAAACCGCGGTGCGCGGTTCGGTGCTGGGCGGCTCGCTGTATTTCGTGTTCGCTTTCGTGCCGATGTTCCTTGCCTATTCCGCCACGCTGATCGACCCGGCCGCATTCGGTGACCTCCTGCAGAAGGATTCGCAGCTGGTGCTGCCCACCCTGATCATGAACTACACACCCGTGTTCGCCCAGGTGATCTTCTTCGGCGCGCTGCTGTCCGCCATCATGAGCTGTTCTTCGGCCACGCTGCTGGCGCCGTCGGTCGCCTTCACCGAGAACATCCTCAAGCATTTCATGTTCAAGAACATGAACGACCACCAGTTCCTGCGTGCCATGCGCATCACCGTGCTGTGCTTCGGTGCGCTGGTGGTGATTTTTGCCATCTCGTCCAGTGCCAGCATCTTCGAGATGGTGGAGAACGCCTACAAGGTGACGCTGGTGGCCGCATTCGTTCCGCTCGCTTTCGGCCTTTACTGGAAACGTGCCAGCAACCAGGGCGCCCTGCTGGCGATGACTTTTGGCCTGGGTTCCTGGCTGCTGCTGGAGGTGCTCAGCGCGCGGGTGCCGAGCGTGCAGGAGTTCTGTGACGTGTGGCCGCCGCAGCTGGTTGGCCTGTTGCTGAGCATGGCTGGCATGGTGGCGGGCTCCCTGTTGCCGCAGCGCATCGGACGCACACTGCCGGAGGAGCCGGAGCATGCCTACCTGCACCATCATGCCGCCAGCCATACCGGCCATGTGGCCGAGCACGCGCACGTGCCGCGTGAATCGCGCTGACGATACGGGCATCCTTGTCATATTGCTGTCACAATTCTTTCATACCATGGCAAGATCTGAGTAATGGAGAGCAAGATGACAGCCAATATCCTTCTGGTGGAAGACGAGCCGGCGATCCAGGAACTGCTGGCGTTCAACGTCACGCAATGCGGCTTCCGCGCCATTGCGGCCAGGGACGTGGCCAGCGCCACCGCCGAGATCAACCGCGCCCTGCCTGACCTGATCCTGCTCGACTGGATGCTGCCGGACACGCCGGGGGTGGAGCTGGCGCGGCGCCTGCGCGCAGACCAGCGCACGCGCAACATCCCCATCATCATGCTCACCGCGCGCACCGACGAGCGCGACAAGGTGATGGGGCTGGAATCCGGCGCCGACGACTACATCACCAAGCCTTTTTCCCCGCGCGAACTGATGGCGCGCATCCGCGCCGTGCTGCGGCGGCGCGCACCACAGATGAGCGAGGAAACCGTGAGTGCAGCGGGACTGGAGCTGTCGCCCACTACCCATCGCGTCAGTTCCAACGGCCAGCCGCTCGACCTGGGGCCGACCGAATTCCGCCTGCTGCACTTCTTCATGACCCATCCCGAGCGCGTCTATAGCCGCGCACAGCTGCTCGACCAGGTGTGGGGCGACCACGTGTTTGTGGAAGAGCGCACGGTGGATGTGCACATCCGCCGCCTGCGCCAGGCGATGGAGCCCTCGGGGCTGGATGGCGTGGTGCAGACCGTGCGCGGCAGCGGCTATCGATTCTCCGCCAATTGACCCTGCCGCCGGCAGCGGATCACATTTGGTCGTATACCGCTCCCCACGTATAATTGCGCCGCATAATTTTCAGAAGGCCTGATCGTGCTAGAACTGTGGGGGCGCCCGCTGATTTTCCTGGTTATCCTCGTTTCGCTGACCTTGCTGGTATGGGCGTCGTCGGGCGCCCTGGCGGCGGCGATGGTGTTCGGCGCCTTGCTGTTCTATCGCTGGGTCTACCACGTGCGGCATCTGCTCACGCTCAACTACTGGCTGCATGACCCGGAGGGGCGCGACCTGCCGGACGCCTCCGGCCCATGGCAGGAAGTGTATGGGCGCATCTACAAGCTGGTACGCGAGCACCGCAAGGAGCGCACCCGCCGTGCCGCCGCACTGCATGACATGGAGCAGGCGACCTCGGCGTTGCCCGAAGGGGTGGTCAGCCTGGACAAGCGCGATCACATCGAGTGGTGCAACATGCTGGCCGAGCGGCACCTCGGCCTGGACGGGGTGCGCGACGTCGGCCAGCAGATCACCTACCTGGTACGTCAGCCCGAATTTGTGAAATACCTCGCCAGCGGCAACCTGAACGAGCCGCTCACCCTGCGTGGCGCACGCCAGGATGACCTCATCCTGTCCCTCAAGCTGGTGCCGTATGGCGGCAACAAGCGCCTCCTGATCAGCCGCGACATCACCAACTTCGAGCGCATCGAGACCATGCGCCGCGATTTCGTTGCCAACGTCTCACACGAGCTGCGTACGCCGCTCACCGTGGTGAATGGCTTCGTCGAAACGCTGCACGACATGCCCAACCTGGAAAACGACATGGCGCGCCGCGCGCTCACCCTGATGGGCGAGCAGACGCAGCGCATGGAGAGCCTGGTGGGCGACCTGCTGACCCTTTCCAAGCTGGAAGACAAGCTGAACGTGCTGCAGGAAGAGGTGCTCGACGTGCCCACCCTGTTGCCGCGCTGCTACCAGGATGGCCTCGCGCTCAGCGGCGGCCAGCACAATATCAGGCTGGACATACAGAGCGACTGCAAGCTGCTGGGCTGCGCCGAAGAGCTGCGCAGCGCATTCAGCAACCTGGTATCCAACGCCATCCGTTACACGCCGGCCGGCGGCGAAATCGTGATGACCTGGAAACTGCTGGACGGCGGCCAGCCGGTGTTCAGCGTCAAGGACGCCGGCATCGGCATTGCGCCGCAGCACATCTCGCGCCTGACCGAGCGCTTCTACCGCGTCGACAGCAGCCGCTCGCGCGCCACCGGCGGCACCGGCCTGGGCCTGGCCATCGTCAAGCACATTGCCAACCGGCACCAGGCCAGGCTGGATATCGTCAGTGAAGAGGGTGTAGGCAGCACCTTCAGCATCGAATTCCCATCCAGGCGCCGCCGCTGACCCAACAACTTCCGGCTCAGTGGGTCACAAAGCTGATGCGCTCGAAATCCGTGCCGGTCACCACGCTGAATCCCATGCGGATGAGTTGCTTGTTGTCGTTGGGCAGCGTCATCTCAAAGGCGCGGTCTGCCTGAAACACATCGCGCGGCACGATCAGGCTGGCGGGAATCTTCTGGTGGGGCAGTGCGGGCAACAGCAGGCCATAACTCTGCTTGCCGTCACGGTCTTGCGTGTTCTTGAGCGTCACGGCCTGCGCCACGCCGGGGAAGTAGTGCGCGCCCAGCCGCAGCTGGTCGCTGCGGGTCACGCTGCGCCACCTGACCGTGCCCACAATGTAGGCGTTGGCATTGTCCGGCTTCACCGCCACCAGCTGATTCAGCCCCACGCGTTCGCCCTCGACGCCGTCGCGCAGCATGCGCGCGCCGAGAATGTTTTCGTTTTCAATGGTCCAGGTTTCGACATAGCTGCTGGCCGGCTGCGCGGAGGCATCTAGGGTGCGCCCCAGCGTGGCGATCTGTTCCTTGCGCTTGATGGTGTCTGCGCCGACATCCTTGGAGCGCTGGTAGGACCTGCCGGAAATCAGGGCATAAACCAGGTCCATGCCGAAGGCGACCTGTGCGCGCTGGTGGACGCTGCGGCGCTCGACCAGGCGATGGTTGAAGCCTTCGCACCAGAACTGGTGCAGCAGGTTGAGGAAGGCGATGCAATCCACACCGTAGAATTCCGTGCCCAGCTCCAGCTGCTGCGGTGCCTGGCCCTGCTGCAGCAGGATGGTCTTGACGCGCAGCAGCTTGGACAGCGGCACCATGGCGAGGAAGCGCAGGCGGTCTGACTGCGTCACCTGCTCCAGTGCCTGCAAGCCCTGCGGGCCGCCCAGATCCAGCGCTAGCGGCGGTGCGTCGCCCTTGCTCAGGGTGTAACGGCGCTCGATCTGGATCACGTCGCCCCATTGCGTCAGCCAGCGATCGAGCAATTGCAGCTGCGCGCGCGACAGCTCGGCCGGGTGCGCGTGGCAGATCAGCAGCATCTTGGCATACAGCGTGTGACAGGACAGTGCATGGCCGCGCGTATGCACCTCGTCCTTCACCTTCTCGTGCTGCAGGCCGTTGCCCTCGATGAAGGAATACAGCTCGTGCAGCTGCTGCCACAGGCTGCCCTCGAATTCATAGCCGGTGCGCAGGTATTCGAAGATCTGCAGGCTGCCGTACAGCAGGCAGCGGTGGCTCAACAGCGGCCCGTGCTGGGCCAGGTGTTTGTCGCCGTCGATGAACGCTTGCAGGCAGCGCCTGTAGCCGGTCTGCAGCCCCTGCCACAGGTCCAGCATGGAAACCAGGATGGCCAGCTCATCGGTATTAAGGGGCAGCTTCTTGGTGATCAGCTTCTTGGCGTAATCCGCCTGCACGATGGCCACGGTTTCGCGCAGCAGCTCCAGCGTCTGCAGCCGATCCATGGGCGACACGGCCAGACGGTTGAATTCGTCCAGCTGCTTGCGCAGCGTCTGGTGCGCGGCATGCAGATTGGTCAGCTGCAACTGCGCCAGCCATTGCGTCAGCGTGGCCACATTGCGGAAGGCAGGCTTGGCCTGGGCGTCGGTCGGTTCGAGGGGCAGCGAAAGCATGGTCAGGCGGGCAGGGTGTGAACGAGCAGCGTGCGCAGCTGCTCACGCCAGTCTGCGGCAGGTGCAGTGTGGCGCGCAGAAGCGTCGCGCTGGGCTATACCCCAGATCGGGTTGGGGAAGTGGCGGTCGTCGCGGTAGCGCGGGATGACGTGCCAGTGCAGGTGCGGCACCACGTTGCCGAGGCTGGCGAGATTGATCTTGTGCGGCTGCATCACCTTGCGCACTGCGCTTTCCACGGCGAACACGGATTCCATCAGGCGGTTGCGCTGTGCCGGCGCGAGGTCGCTCATTTCCCGGCTGTGCTCATTCCAGATCACGCGGCAAAAGCCGGGATAGTCGTCATCGTTGACGAGCACCACGCGCAACGCGTCATCGCGATACACCACTTCACCGCCGTCCTGGGCGCACAACTCGCAAACCTTGCCGTGATCCATGAGTCTTAACACCCTAGAGCAATACGCGTTCAATGCCGCCGTTATTGGCTTTCTCGACATAGTCGCGCAGCCAGTCCTCACCCAGCAGATGCCTGGCCATCTCGATCACCAGGTAATCCGCGCTGGTGCCCGCATCTTCCTCGAAGCGCGACAGACCCTGCAGGCAGGATGGGCACGAGGTGAGCACCTTCACTTCGCCGTCGTAGCCGTCGGCGCGCAATGCGGCAGCGCCGTTGCGCATCTCCTCTTCCTTGCGGAAGCGCACCTGGGTGGACACGTCGGGGCGTGTCACCGCCAGCGTGCCGGACTCGCCGCAGCAGCGGTCATTCAGCGCAACCGGTGCGCCCAGCAGCTGGTTGGCCACCTGGATGCCGGAATAGTTCTTCATCGGCGTGTGGCAGGGCTCGTGGTACATGTAGCGCGCCCCGCTGGCATTGCTTACGCGCACGCCCTTCTCCAGCAGATACTCGTGGATGTCGAGCAGGCGGCAGCCGGGGAAGATCTTGTCGAACTGGTATTGCAGCAGCTGGTCCATGCAGGTGCCGCACGACACCACCACCGTCTTGATGTCCAGGTAGTTGAGCGTGTTGGCGACGCGGTGGAACAGCACGCGGTTGTCGGTGATCATGCGGCTGCCGACATCGTCCTGACCCGCTGCATTCTGCGGATAGCCGCAGCAGACATAGCCGGGCGGCAGCACGGTGATGGCGCCGGTCTCGTACAGCATCGCCTGCGTGGCCAGGCCCACCTGGCCGAACAGGCGTTCCGAGCCGCAGCCAGGAAAGTAGAACACCGCGTCGGAATCGTCGCCCACCTTGCGCGGGTCGCGGATCACCGGGACGATGGTGTTGTCCTCGATGTCCAGCAGCGCGCGCGAGGTCTTCTTCGGCAGTCCGCCGGGCATCGGCTTGTTGATGAAATGGATCACCTGTGCCTTGATCGGCGCGCGTCCCAGTGTGGAAGGCGGGTGCGCGGTCTGGCCCTGGATCAGGCCGAAGCGGCGCGCCAGCTGGTGGCCCAGGCGCTGTGCGCGGTAGCCCCATTCGATCATCACCTTGCGCACCAGCTTGATGGTGGTGGGGTCGGTGGCGTTGAGGAAGAACATGCCGGCGGCGGTGCCGGGGTTGAATTTCTTCTTGCCCTGCTTGCGCAGGAAGTTGCGCATCGCCACCGACACGTCACCGAAGTCGATGTCCACCGGGCAGGGTTTCAGGCACTTGTGGCACACCGTGCAGTGGTCGGCCACATCGCCGAATTCGTCGAAGTGCGCGATAGAAACGCCGCGCCGCGTCTGCTCCTCATACAGGAAGGCCTCGATCAGCAGCGAGGTGGCGAGGATCTTGTTGCGCGGCGAATACAGCAGGTTGGCGCGCGGCACATGGGTTGCGCACACCGGCTTGCACTTGCCGCAGCGCAGGCAGTCCTTGATCGAATCGGCAATCTCGCCCAGCTCGCTCTTTTCCAGAATCAGGCTTTCCAGTTCCATCAGGTTGAAGCTGGGCGTGTAGGCGCGCTCCAGGTTGCTGCCGGGCAGCAGCTTGCCGCGGTTGAAGCGGCCTTCCGGGTCCACCTGTGCCTTGTAGGCGGTGAATTCGGCCAGCTCGGACGCCTCCAGGAAATCGAATTTGGTGATGCCGATGCCGTGCTCGCCCGAGATCACGCCGCCCAGCTGCTTGGCCAGCGCCATGATGCGCTCCACCGCGCCGTTGGCCTGCTGCAGCATGGCGTAGTCGTCTGAGTTGACCGGGATGTTGGTGTGCACGTTGCCGTCGCCGGCGTGCATGTGCAGTGCCACGAACACGCGGCTCTTCAGCACGCCCTGGTGCACGGCGCCGCACTCTTCCAGCACCTTCTGGAAGGTGCGCCCGCTGAACAGCTGGCGCAGCGGCTCGCGCAGTTCGCTCTTCCACGAGGCGCGCAGGCTGTGGTTCTGCAGCGCGGCAAACACGCTGGTGTGCGGGTCGTCGCGCAGCAGCGCTGCCGGCGGCGAGCTCAGCAGTTCCTCAGGCATCTGCGACAGCGGCGCATCCAGGTTGTCCAGCAGCCATTGCCAGCGCTTGCCCACTTCCGTCACCAGCTCGCGCGCCTGCTGCGGGCGCGTGCCCAGCAGCTCTTCGTCGCCCAGCTGCGCATCGTCCTGGTAGTACAGCGGCAGCTCGCCGGCGAAGAATTCCTGCAGCGCGGTGATCAGCTTCAGCTTGTTGGACAGCGACAGCTCGATGTTGATGCGCTCCACGCCGTCGCAATAGTCGCCCATGCGCGGCAGCGGAATCACCACGTCCTCGTTCACCTTGAACGCGTTGGTGTGCTTGGCGATGGCCGCGGTGCGTGCGCGGTCCAGCCAGAATTTCTTGCGTGCCTCGGCGGACACCGCGATGAAGCCCTCGCCGCTGCGCAGGTTGGCCAGGCGCACGATTTCCGAGGCGGCCTGGGCCACCGCGTTTTCGTCGTCGCCCACGACGTCGGCCAGCAGCACCATCTTGGGACGCACGCTGCGCTTGGCCTTGGTGGCATAACCCACCGCCTTCAGGTAGCGATCGTCCAGGTGCTCCAGCCCGGCCAGCACGGCGTGCGGATGGGCGTCCAGATAATCCTTGATCTCCACGATGGCCGGCACCGCCTCGCGCACCTGGCCGAAGAATTCCAGGCACACCGTGCGCGTGTGGGCGTGGGCGCGGTGCAGGATGAAGCGCGCCGAGGTGATGATGCCGTCGCAGCCTTCTTTCTGGATGCCGGGCAGGCCGGACAGGAATTTGTCGGTGACGTCCTTGCCCAGCCCCGTCTTGCGGAATTTGCCGCCGGGAATTTCCAGCACTTCCGGCGCACCGCGCAGGGTGCGGCCGTCGATCTCGTAACGGCTGACGCGGAATTGGGTGTGCTCGACGTCGTGTATCTTGCCCAGGTTGTGGTCCAGGCGCTCCACTGTCATCCACAGGCCTTCCGGCGTGACCATGCGCCACGACACCAGGTTGTCCAGCGCGGTGCCCCACAGCACGGCCTTCTTTCCGCCTGCATTCATCGACACGTTGCCGCCGATGCAGGAAGCATCCGCCGACGTGGGGTCCACCGCGAACACCAGCCCATGGGCTTCGGCCGCATCCATCACGCGCCGCGTCACCACGCCGGCGCCGCAGTGGATGGTGGGTGTGGCTTCGGTCAGTCCCGGCAGCTTGAGGGCTTCCACCGCGGAGAGGGCATCCAGCTTTTCCGTGTTGATCACCGCAGAGTGCTTGTCCAGCGGGATGGCGCCGCCCGTGTAGCCGGTGCCGCCGCCGCGCGGAATGATGGTGAGCTTGAGCTCGATGCAGGCGCGCACCAGCTGCGCCACCTCGGCCTCGCTGTCCGGGTGCAGCACCACGAAGGGGTACTCCACGCGCCAGTCGGTGGCGTCGGTCACATGCGACACGCGTGCCAGCCCGTCGAACTGGATGTTGTCGCGGCGGGTGTGGCGGCTCAGCACGCGCAGCGCACGGCGGCGCAGCTGCACGGTGTGTTCCAGGTCGCCGGCAAAATCGTCGATGGCGCGGTGGCTCAGCTCCAGCAGGCGCTTCACCGCTGCGTTGTCCTGGCGGCGTTCCTCGATCGCGTCCAGGCGGTGGCGCAGCGCCGCCATCAGCGCATCGCGGCGCTTGCGGTTGGCGAGCAGGTCGTCCTGCAGGTAGGGGTTGCGCATCACCACCCAGATGTCGCCCAGCACCTCGTACAGCATGCGGGCAGAGCGCCCGGTGCGGCGTTCTTCGCGCAGGCTGTTGATGATGTCCCAGGCCTCGGCGCCCAAGAGGCGGATCACGATCTCGCGATCGGAAAACGAGGTGTAGTTGTACGGGATTTCGCGCAGGCGGGCGTTCATGGTTGCTCAGGTGGTCGTCAAGTCGCGCATTTTACCGCAAGCCGCGCGTTTGCTCGACCCTGATGCGGGTGTGGAGAGTGAAGTGCGTCAACTTAGGCAGGTACGATGCAGCGCCAAATTATGCGCATTACATAATTGAAATCAGTGGGTTATTGACAGTGGTGCTGAACTCGGCGACAGTGCGCGCGTTGAAATTGAACGATAACGGGCAAAGCAGGCTGAGGCCGACACAAATCGAGTCAGGCAGCATCGGTCCTGATTTTGTCGCGCAGCTGGTCAAACAGTTCAGAATCCGCAAGCTAAAGGGGTCAGCTTGAACTGACCCCTTTGGTTGTCGCTTTGGTCGGACTTGAAGAAGTCGACATGCTACGGGCAGGTTTCAAATCGAGACTATTGATAAGCTGTCAGTCGGCATCTTTGCGTTGGTTTCCAATATGGGGGGGTAGTTAAGAAATGCGCAACGTAAGGAATGTAATCTGGCTGGTATTGGTATGTGTCGCTGTTGCCTCCTGCGGTGGTGGTGGTGGTGGTGGCGATGGTGGCGGAAATAGCGCGCCGCCCTCCAGCCCCGTCGGCTTAACGGTTTCCGCCGGCGATACCGTGAACGCCCTGCAATGGAATAGTGTCACGGGAGCTACGGGCTACAACATCTATTGGAGTACTGTGAGCGGGATGGGCAAGTCCGGCACGAAATTATCCGGTGTCGCTTCTCCGTACAACCACAGCTCTCTCACTAACAGCACGACCTACTACTATGTTGTGACCGCGGTGAACGCCGCGGGCGAGAGCGCGGCATCGGCCGAAGTTGCAGGTACACCGGCCGCTCCTTCGCCGAGCGCGCCCACCCTGATGGGCGTTACGCCCGCCAACCAGAAGAACACAATTTCCTGGAGCCCGGTGATGGGTGCGACCAGCTATAACCTCTACTGGAGCACCACCAGCGGAGCCGGCGCTTCGGCGACTAAGATCGCCAACGTGGTGTCGCCTTATGTGCACACGGCGTTGACCAACGGTGTCACGTACTACTACTCGGTCACCGCATTGAGCGCGGCCGGCGAGAGCGCACATTCCGGGGAAATCGGCGCGACGCCGCTGGTTCCCCCCTACGCAACCCAGGCCTACCCCTTCGATCTCGGCACCGCGCCCCTGACCGGTTACCTCGAGGCGCTGCCCGACAACACGAGACAGTTTTACTACACATTGTCCGCTACACCCGGCGCCACCTACATGTTCCACCTCGACAATGTGCGCGACGGGGCCACGCTCGAAGTCTTCAACGACAATACATGGAATGCATTCAGTCTGGCCTGTGGGTCCTATCGCTCTTCCTACGCCAAGTTCCGGCCCCAGTGCCCAGCGGTGGTGCCGGCAACCGGCATCTTCTATATCCGTGTCGCCGCGACCACTCAGTACGCCGAGAGCGTGACGCTCTCGGCCGAACAAGTGGTCAATCAGGGCAGTATCGCGACTCCGGTCGATCTGGGGGCCGCGCCACACCTCCCCAGCCCGGGGACAGTGCTCGAAAACGGGCAAAGCGTATACAAGGTCGCCGTGACGCCGGGCAACCTTTACCGCGTGACGCTGCAGGACTGGGCTGATTCCGGCGCCTCTTTGAGCACCCTGTTCTTGGGCGCCTTCGACGGCGCGTATGCCGGGCCAGACGCCGGCAGCGCGCCCGGCAATCTATGCACCGACTATAGCGGCGGCGCCAGCGTATCCGGCGCGCAGCATCGTCTCTCGACCATTCACTGCCTGGCGAAGCCGACGGCCAATTTCATTTCCATCGTGGCGCAAGAGTCGCAGTACGGAAAGGGAGCGACCTACAAGGTTGCGGTCGAGAATGCCCTGAAGGATGGAACGGCGGCGGCTCCCGTTACCATTACCGGCGCGGCCCCCGTGTACGCCGGTACGGCTAGTAACACCGCCGGTATCGGATACGACCACAGCTATTACAAGCTGGCCGTCACGCCCAATACCAGCTATATGGTCGATCTGCGCGGCATGCATGTTCCGCTCGATCTGATCATCGCGGCGGACAGCACCTTCCTTGGCCTCGCCGTCTGCAATTCCCGCCAACTCGATCTGATCGATGAGTCCTGCGTGGTCAATTCCGGCGCAACGGGAACTATCTACGCGATGGCCGAGATTCCCCAGGGCCTGACCGACAAATATGTCATCAGCGCGATACCCACCCCCGTTGGCGCGGCTTCGCCGGCGCGCTATCCCGGTGAAGGGGCCAGCGCCGCCCCGGTCAACCTGGGTTCGGCCCCGGTGGCGAACCGGCTCTCGACCGTTGGCACCGGGATGAGCTACTACTCCGTCCCCGTAACCCCCGGGAGCACCTTGCAGGTATCAGCCACGCAGATGAACGTCGATGTCGACGTCCTGCTGTATTCGGACGCAGCATATCTCAACCGCCTGTGCGCCTCGCGCAATATCGGGGTGCAGGATGACGTGTGTACCGTGGTCGTTCCTGCCGGCATCACCACGATGTACATCGCGGTGGACGGCCAATTCACCACGAATAACGGCGACTGGGCCTCGGGCACGGCATTGGACGTGGGCGGCATGTTCCGGCTGAGCGTCCAGTAGGCGCGCCGCCTTTCGCAATCCGCGACACCGCGATCACGCTTGCCCAGTGTCCTTACATAAGCTCGATATCCTCTTGCGTGAATCCGCGGGGTCAGGTCTACTGGAGCAGCCTGACAATACAAGCGCTGCTCTAGCCGGAGAGGAATTCAAGTTATTAGTTGCACGCATGACCAGTTCGGAATAACGGTTCAGTATGGCGCGCCGTCAAAAGCAGCCTATTTCCGCTCACGCTGTCAGCTTCCAGCGGGATAGCTATTAGGCTGCCAATATGACTGCTCTTCAAGCCAGAATACGAGGGTATGGCCTTACATTTGTCATTTTAAAGCGCGTGCCGCCATGTTGAAGCTGCCCGGTCTGTGATTGTCACTACCTCGCCATGCGTGTCCATCAACTTGGTATTAAGCTGGCGCCATGCAGAATTCCACTCCCCCCAAAGCAATGCGCCTGTTCTTCGCCCTGTGGCCGGACGCCGCAACGCGCGCCGCGCTGGCGGCCTGGCAGCCAGCGTTGCAGCAGACATGCGGCGGGCGCGCAGTGCATGCCGAGGGCCTGCATGTGACGCTGGCGTTCCTGGGCGAGGTCGAGGCGGGGCGGCTGGAGGCCCTGCAGCTGGCGGCGCAGGAGGTGAGTGCGGCGCCCTTTGCGGTGACGCTGGATAGGGCGCAGTACTGGGCGCACAACCACATCGTGCATGCCGCTGCCGCGCAGGAGCCGGCCGCGCTGTTGCAGCTGGCGCACGATCTGCAGCAGAACCTGCTGCGCCACGAGTTCCGCCTCGATGCGCGCAATTTCCAGACCCATGTCACCCTGCTGCGCAAAGCGGCCTGCCGCAGCGCCTTGCCGGCACTGCCGCCGCTGCGCTGGCAGCTGCACGATTTCGTGCTGGTGCGCTCTGTGCTGGATGCGCACGGCTCGCGCTACGAGGTGCTGGCGCGCTTCCCCCTGAAGTGATTACTGCACCCGCTTGCGATTTTTTTCGACGCCGATTAAGATAGTAATCAATTACTTTCTTGTTGCGGTGTCGCGCCTACTTATGTCCAAACTGAAAATCCGCCTGATTGCGCTGGGGCTGCTGGTGGCAGCGCTGTTTTTCTGGGTGGTCACCACGCAGGGGCCGCTGGCCGCGGTGAAGGTGACGGTCGACAAGGCCAGCGTGGGCACGCTAAGCAATGCGGTGTTCGGCGTGGGCACGCTGGAAGCGCGGCGCAGCTACAACCTGGCGCCCACGCTCACCAGCCGCGTCAGCCGGGTGCTGGTGGATGAGGGTGACACGGTGCGGGCGGGGCAGCTGCTGGCGGAGATGGATGCGGTGGACCTGAACGACCGCGTCAACAGCAGCCAGCAGGCGGCCGAGCGCTCGCAGTACGCCATCCGTGCGGCGGAGGCGCAGCTGGCCGAGGCGCAAAGCCGCGCGCACACTGCCGAGGCCGCCTACACGCGCTTTGCCGAGCTGCGCACGGGCGGCTTTGTCAGCCAGGAAATGCTGGACGCCAAGCTGCACGAGAAGAACGCAGCGCAGGCCGCGGTGGCGGCGGCCAGTGCCACCCTGTCTTCTGCCAGGCTGGACCAGGCCAGAACCCGCGCAGATGCCAGCGGCATCGGCAAGCTGCGTGCGCAGACCCGCCTGCTCAGCCCGGTGAACGGCATCGTCACCGCGCGCCTGGCCGAGCCGGGCGTCACCCTGGTGGCGGGGCAGGCCGTGCTGCAGGTGATCGATCCCGCCAGCCTGTGGGTGAAGACGCGCATCGACCAGAAGCAGGCCGGGCTCATCCGTGTCGGCCAATCCGCCGAGATCGTGCTGCGCTCGCAGCCGCAGAGCGTGTTGCCGGGCAGCGTGAAGCGCGTGGAGCAGATCGGCGATGCAGTCACCGAAGAACGCATGGTCGATGTGGCGTTTGCCTCACCAGGCGTGGCGGCGGTGGTAGGCGAGCTGGCCGAGGTTACCATCAGGCTGCCGCAGCTGGAGCAGGCGCTGTCCATTCCCACGGCGGCGCTCAAGCGCCAGGACAAGCAGGAAGGCGTGTGGGTGCTGCGCGACGGGCGCGTGCAGTTTGCCCGGGTGAAAGCCGGCCTCTCCACACTGCAGGGGCGCACGCAGATTATCGAAGGCCTGGCCGCGGGCGACGAGGTGATCGTGTATAGCCAGCAGGCGCTGCGTGCGGGCATGAAGGTCAAGGCCGTGGCCGAACTGGTGAAAGCAAAACTGTGATCAACCTGGCCGGACGCGACATCCTGCACAGCTGGGGAAAGTTTCTCTTCACGGGCATCGGTCTGGGCTTGCTGATCGGCGTGACGCTCACCATGGCGGGCGTGTACCGCGGCATGGTGGACGACGCCGAGGTGATGATAGACAACGCGGGCGCCGACCTGTGGGTGGTGCAGCAGGATACGCTGGGGCCGTATGCCGAGCCTTCCAGCGTGCGCGACGACGTGGTGCGCGACCTGCTGGGCCAGAGCGGCATCATGGATGCCGGCAACGTGACCTACCTCACCATGCAGGCCACCACGCAGGAGAACGGCAAAAGCCGCGAGGTGCGCGTGATGCTGGTTGGCTTCGAGCCGGGCAAGCCGGGCGAGCCTGCCTACCTGCTTGCCGGCCGGCCGCTGGCGCGTGCGCATTACGAGGCGCTGGCCGACATCAAGACCGGCTTCGCGCTGGGCGACAAAGTGCGCATACGCCGCCACGACTACACGGTGGTGGGGCTGACGCGGCGCATGGTGTCGTCCAGCGGCGATCCCATGCTGTTCATCCCGCTGAAGGATGCGCAGGAAGTGCAGTTCCTCAAGGACAACGATGCGCTGCTCAACGAGCGCGCACGCACCGCCGCCAATCCTGCCTTCAACCGCCCGGGCGTGCCCGGCCTGCTGGAGGCGGTGCAGGCCAGCCAGGCCACCAGTCATTTCGTCAACGCGGTGCTGGTGCGCCTCACGCCTGATGCAGACGAGCAGCAGGTGGCCGCCGAGATACGGCGCTGGAAGCATCTGCAGGCCTACACCCGGGCGCAGATGGAAGAGATCCTGGTGGCGCGCCTGATCGCCACTTCGTCCAAACAGATCTTCATGTTCCTGGTGATACTCGCCATCGTCAGCGCTGCCATCGTGGCCTTCATCATCTACACCATGACGCTCAACAAGATCCGCGAGATTGCCGTACTCAAGCTGATCGGCGCCACCAACCGCACCATAGGCAGCATGATCCTGCAGCAGGCGCTGGGCCTGGGGCTGATCGGCTTCATGGTAGGCAAGCTGGCCGCCACTTTCTGGGCGCCGCTGTTTCCCAAATACGTGCTGCTGCTGCCGGGAGATGCCATCAGGGGCTTCGTGCTGGTGATGCTGATGTGTGCATTCGCCAGCAGTTTCGCCATCCGCGCCGCGCTGCGCGTGGACCCCGCGACTGCGATTGGAGGCTAACGTCATGAGCATACCCGCCATCCACATCGAAAACCTGACCAAGCGCTACGGTGCGGGTGATACCGCCGTCGATGCACTCAAGGGCGTGGACATGACCATCTGGCCGGGCGAGGTGGTGGGGCTGGTGGGGCCGAGCGGCTCCGGCAAGACCACGCTGCTCAAATGCCTGGGCGCGGTGATCGAACCGACGGCGGGGCGCATGACGCTGGGCGGGCAGACCATCTTCGAGGACGCATGGAAGATCGACGACCTGCGCACGCTGCGGCGCGACCGCATCGGCTTCGTGTTCCAGGCGCCTTATCTTATCCCGTTCCTGGACGTGACCGACAACGTGGCCCTGTTGCCCATGCTGGCCGGTGCAACGGATGCGGCGGCGCGCAGCCGCGCGCTGGAGCTGCTCAAGGCGCTCGATGTCGGCCATCGCGCCAGGGCGGCGGTGGCGCAGCTCTCCGGCGGCGAACAGCAGCGCGTGTCGATCGCGCGCGCCCTGGCCAACCATCCGCCGGTGATCCTGGCAGATGAACCCACCGCGCCGCTGGACAGCGAGCGCGCATTGAACGTGGTGCGCATGCTCAACCAGATGGCGCAGCAATACCAGACCGCGATCATCGTGGTGACGCACGACGAAAAAATCATCCCGACCTTCAGGCGCATCTATCACATCCGCGACGGGCGCACTTACGAAGAGGCGGGCGAAGGGAGGCAGGTATGAGCAATGTACACAAGGGGCAGAGCATGAAGCCGGAAGCGGCCAAAAAGCGCTTGAGTTCCGAAGACCGCCAGAGCGAGATCATCCGCGTGGCGGTGGAACTGGCGGCGGAAAAGGATGTGGGCAGCGTCACCACGCAGGACATGGCGGATGCCATGCACCTGACGCAGGGTGCCATCTTCCGCCACTTCGCCAGCAAGGACGACATCTGGCTGGCGGTGATGCACTGGATACGCGAGCGCCTGATGAAGGTGCTGGAACAGGCGGCGGCGGATGCCGGCGACCCGCTCGACGCGATCCAGCGCATGTTCCTCGCCCATGTGGCCTTCATCGGCAAGCACCCGGCGATACCGCGCATCCTGTTTTCTGCGGCGCAGAACAGGCAGGCCGGCAAACTGAGCCAGCTGATACAGGAAATCATGTCGGGCTATGAGGGGCGCATTGCGGGGTTGCTGGAGGCGTCGAAGAAGCAGGGCCTGGTGGAGGAGGCGCTGGATAGCCGCAGTGCGGCGGTGCTGTATATCGGCATGATCCAGGGGCTGGTGATGCAGGTGTCGATCTTTGGCGGCAAGCGCTCGCTGCTGCATGAGGCAGAGAAGATTTTCCCGATATTTTTGCAGGGCGTCAGAAAACGCAGTCGTGGTGTTTGATTCATTGTTGGCAGGTTGGGATTTCTAATTTCAGGAAAGGAAGGATCATGAAGAAAAAACTGGTAATGGCGGCAACCCTCGTCTTCTCACTGGCCGCTGTGGCCGCAGATGCGGCCGAGCCGCTGGCGTTTCAGGGCGTGATGAAGGATCTGGGCCGCCACATGCAGACCGTGGCCGGCGCCATCGCGCTGGAAGACTGGGCGACCGTGGAGAAAACCGCTCCCCTGATCGCCGCCCATGCGCAGCCGCCGGCAGAAGAGAAGGCGCGCATCGTCAAGTTCATGGGGGCGAACATGGGCAAGTTCAAGTCATTCGACATGCAGGCACATGAGGCCGCACACGAAATGGCGCATGCGGCGGCAGAGAAGAACGGGCAGAAGGTGATCGACGCCTATCGCGACGTGCAGAGCGCCTGCCTGGGTTGCCACCAGAATTTCCGCAAGCCCTTCGTCGAACATTTTTACGGCAAGCAATAAGCCGTCAATCAGGAGAAATCATGAAGAACTGCAAATTGAGCTGGGCGCTGGTGGCGGTGTTGCTGCTGGTGGTGGCCGTGCTGGGCTACAAATTCACCAAGGGTGAAGTGGAGAAATCGGACGATGGTCGCGTTGCGGTGCTGCTGAGCAAGGATGAGCGCAATGCCTTGCTGCTGGAGATGCGCACCTGGCTGCAGAACACGCAGGCAGTGCTGGCGGCGGCCTCGGCGCAGGATTTTGCCGAGGTGAATCGCGTCGCCACCATTTCAGGCATGGCGGCGGAGGCCAATACACCGGGCTCGCTGTTCCGCAAGATTCCGGTGGAGATGAAGGCGCTGGGTTTCGACACGCGCAGGAAATTCGATGCCATCGCCGCGGATGCCATCAAGCTGAAGGACAGCAAGTACACGGTGGAACAGCTGAGCAAGACGATGAACAATTGCATCGCCTGCCATGCGACCTATCGTTTCGTGGAGGTCAAATAAGCGAGGCTGTTGATTGCAGCCCGCAGGCAGAAACTGCTCCTCCCCTGCCAGGGGGAGGAGCCAGGTTGACGCGCAGAGCTGCAAGCACAGGAAACCATGCGGGAGCTTGCATTCAGGCAGGCTTTCCGCTACTTTGCCGCACCCGATTTATCGCTAACCCCAATAAGGAAACAAGATGTCTGACGTAAAACGCTATCACCCCGCCCTGGTCGTGCTGCACTGGCTGCTGGCCCTGGCCATTTTCGGCGCCTTCATCATGGGCGCTTTCGTGCTGGACGACATGAAAAATGACGCTCCGCAGAAAATCCAGTTGCTGCAGATGCATGTGCTCGGCGGTCTGACCATCCTGGTACTCACCGCCGTGCGCCTGTTCGTACGCATGAAGACGGCCAAACCCGCGCCAGTGGTGACCGACAATCCCAAGATGGACAAGGTGGGCACTGGCGTGCAGCACCTGCTGTATGCACTGACCCTGCTCGCAGCCATCTCTGGCATGGTGCTGGCCAGCAAGCACAACCTGCTTGCCATCCTGTTCAAGGCCGCCGGCGCACTGCCCGAGAGCTTTGAAGGTGCAGCACACAGCGCGCATAGCCTGATGGCAATGGGCCTGATCCTGTTCACCCTGGTGCACATCGCCGGCGCGCTCAAGCACCAGTTTGTTCTCAAGAACAATATGCTCGACCGCATGAAGCTCGGCAAATAGTCCGGGCACGGATGCAGCGTCATGCGTCTGTGGTCGCTGCATCCACACCATCTCGATGCCAAGGGGCTGGTCGCGTTATGGCGCGAAGCTCTGCTGGCTCAAAAAGTTCTCAGCGGCCTAACTCAGGGCTATCGCAATCACCCGCAGCTCACCCGTTTCAGGCAGCAGGCCGACCCGCTTGCAGCCATTGCCACCTATTTGCGTGAAGTGCAGCTAGAAGCGACTCGTCGCGGCTATCGCTTCGATGCGGGCAAGATTGCCGACCGCACACAGCTAGCCCGTATTCCGGTCACGGATGGGCAGCTGGCCTACGAGCTGGCTCACCTCAGGGCCAAGCTCAAGGCGCGTGACCCCGCTGCACTGGCACGGCTGGATGCCGTCGCCGACGTAGAGCCGCATCCGCTGTTCAGGGTGGTGGAGGGTGATGTGGCCGAATGGGAAATCCGCTAGCGCTTATTTGCCCAGCAGCTTTTTCAACACGGCACCCGCCAGCATGTAGCCGAACAGCGGCGGCATATAGCTGATGGTGCCGTTGACCGAGCGGGCGCGGCCGGGGCCGTCTACCGGCTCGGGTGGCAACGGATCGGCCGGCTGCTCGTCGGAGAACACGGTGAGCACGCCCTTGCGGATGTTGTGGTGGCGCTGCAGCCATTTGCGCATCTTGCGCGCCAGCGGGCACATCTCGGTCTGGCTGATGTCCACCACCTGGATGCGCGTTGGGTCGAGGCGGTTGCCGGCGCCCATGCTGGAGGCTACTTTCAGGCCGCGCTTCACGCTCTGTGCCACCAGTGCCACCTTGCACGACAGCGAGTCGATGCAGTCGATCACGTAGTCGCAATCGGCAGGTACCAGTTCGTTCACGTTCTCGGTGGTGAGGAAGGTACACAGGACTGTGACCTTGCATTCCGGGTTGATGTCGGCGATGCGCTCGCGCATCAGCTCGACCTTGGGCAGGCCCACGGTGGAGAGCAGGGCGGGCAGCTGGCGGTTGATGTTGCTGATAGCCACCTTGTCGTGATCGAGCAGGGTGAGGCGGCCGACGCCGGCGCGCGCCAGCGCTTCGGCGCAATACGAGCCGACGCCGCCGAGTCCGGCGACAAAGATGTGTTTGCCGGCAAGGAGGGCGAGGCCTTCGTCGCCCAGAAGTATCTGGGTGCGGGAGAATTGGGGAAGGATATTCATGCCGCCATTATCCCGCAAAACAATGGTCCGCCACAGGCGCTGGCATCAGGCGCGCGGCAGTCTGGGGATGACGGCGTGTGCGTTGGCGCTGGTGGCGGCGGCGATTTCCTGCAGCGACATGCCGCGCAATTCCGCCAGCGTCTGCGCGATGCGCGGCAGGTACTCCGGTTTGTTCGGCTCGCCGCGCTCGAGGAAATCGGGCGGGATGTCGGGAGCGTCGGTTTCCAGCACGATGGAGTCGAGCGGCAGCGTGCGCGCCAGTTCGCGCAGCTTGCTGGCGCGCGAGTAGGTCATCGCGCCGCCGAAGCCCAGCTTGAAACCGAGCTTGATGAATTCGGCCGCCTGCTGCGGGCTGCCGTTGAAGGCGTGGGCGATGCCGCCGCGCACGCGTATCTGGCGCAGGTGCTTGAGGATGGTGTCCTGCGCGCGGCGGATATGCAGCAGCACGGGCAGCTCGAATTCCCGTGCCAGTTTGAGCTGCTCGGCAAAGTAGAACTCCTGCTGTTGCTGGTCGTAATTTTCCATAAAGAAATCCAGCCCGATTTCGCCCACCGCCACCACATTTGGCTGCTGCAGGTATTCGCGCACCACATCGAGATCGGCCGGCGTGGCCCGCGCCACATACATGGGGTGGATGCCATAGGCCGGCGCGCAAGCTGGATGCGCGGCGCACAGCTGCCGCACACTGGCGAAATTGGCGCGTTCCACTGCGGGGATCACCAGCGTGGTGACGCCGGCGGCGCGCGCTGCCTGCTCCAGCGCAGGCTGATCGTGGCCAAATTCGGCGGCGTCGAGGTGGCAGTGGGTGTCGATGAAGTGCATGACCTAAAACCTTTGTCCGCAGATTACGCAGATTAAACGAATTTAAAATCTTTTTAATCGGTGTAATCTGCGGATTACATGGGTTGCGAAATCTTAAGCACGATCTTGCCGCTCACACCGCCTTGCTCCAGCAGGCGATGCGCCTGTGCGGCGTCGGCAAGCGGCAGCGCGACGCTGACATGCACCTTGAGTTTGCCGCTGTCGGCCAGTTGCGCGCCCTGTTCCAGAATGCGGCGCTGGCGCACGCGTTCGTCGTGCAGGTGCTGCACCTGCGGGGTGAGCATCAGCTCGTAGCACAGCGACAGGTTGCGCAGGCGCGCCAGCTGGGTGTCGGCCAGCGACAGCGGGGTGGAGAGCAGGCTCACCACCTTGCCACCGTAGCGCGCTGCGTTGAGCGAGCGGATGAAGGTGTCGCCCCCCACGGTGTCGAATACGACGTCGGCGCCGCGGCCGTCTGTCCAGGCCAGGGTCTCGGCGATGAAGTCCTGCTCGCGATAGCGGATGATTTTTTCCGCGCCCAGGCTGCGGGTGAAAGCGGCCTTGGCGTCGTCGCTCACCGTCACCGCCACGCGCGCGCCGAGATGGTGCGCCAGCTGCACCGCAATATGGCCGACGCCGCCGGCGCCGGCGTGGATCAGGATGGCTTGTCCTGCTTGCAGGCCGGCGCGCTCGACCAGCGCCTCCCACACCGTGAGCAGCACCAGCGGCAGTGCGGCGCTTTCCTGCATGTTCAGGCTGGCGGGTTTGGCCGCAACGTAGTCTTCGTGCACGGTGGTGTATTCGGCATAGCAGCCGGGCTCGTCGCCGATACCGCCGTTGCAGAAATAGACCTTGTCGCCCGTCTTGAAGCGGCTGACC
>DATDDN010000183.1:0-6723 GCA_036523795.1 Gallionellaceae bacterium
TACGCAGCTAATTTTTAACGAACTTCAGGCAGAAACGAAAAAGCGTATATACGAATAAGCACACGACAACAAAGATATATATAATTTACATCTATCCTTGCGCTGCCTGCGGGGATGAGTGAAGAGGCATCACGCCATTTCCTGTTCAAGGAGGCTTGCATGAAGCACTGGAACACAAGATATCCCGAGCGATTCAACCTGGAGTCGGACGCAGACTACCAGCGATGGCGTGATGAAAAGCTGGCGGCGTACCCGCAGAGCGTGGGCGAGCTGGTGGTCGAGCTGGGCGACATGACTGCGCTGACGGCCAGCGAGAAGGACAAGATCAGGGAGCTGGTGGAGCGCGCCAACATGTGCGTATACACCGCCGGCCGCGCCGAACTGAGCGCTGATTCCCTGCTCGCCCTGGGCAGGCAGCTCGGCGTCTCCGACACCGACAAGTCCCGGCGCCACTCCAACTCGGACGAGCTGACCGATTCCGGCATCCTCAACCGCGCCATCCCCTTCACCACGCGCCATGTGCGCTGGCATACCGATGCCACCTATTACGGCTCCGACAAGACCATCCAGGCGCTGTTCCTGCTGTGCAAGCGCCCGGCGCGGGAAGGCGGCAGCAACAAGGTGCTGGATCACGAGATCCTCTACATCCAGCTGCGCGACCAGCACCCCGACGCACTGCGCGTGCTGATGAACAAGGACTGCTTCAAGTACAAAAACCCCAGAACCGGCGAAATCGCCGAGAACCTCGGCGGCAAGGTGTTCTGGCGCAATGCGCAGGGCAACCTGTGCCACCGCTTCTCGTTCAGGAAGATGGACATGGCCTGGTCCGAAGATGCGGATGTGCAGGCGGCGCGCGCGGTGCTGGAAGCGCTGATCGAGAGCGAGTCAGACCACGTGATCGAAGGCAGGCTGGAAACCGGGCTGGGGCTGGTGTCGAACAACGTGCTGCACACGCGGGAACGGCTGGTGGACAGCGAGGATGCCGAACAGAAGCGGCTGCTGTTCAGGGCAAGGTTTTACGACCGGGTCAACGTTCAATAGCGGCGAGATTGTCTGTTCAGGCCGGCGATGCGACTCTGAGCCCGGTGCTGCTGCCGGTCAGGTGGCTGTGCGTGCCGATGCGGCGCCCGAGGATGAGTTCATACCAGGGCAGTGCCTGCGGCATCGGAAACACGGCGCCCCCCAGGCGTATCGGCGCGTCGGCGGCAAACCCCAGGTAACTGCGCAATTCCAGCTCCAGCCTTGAGAGTTCGTCCACAAACAGGCGATGCGTACCGAGATAGCGCGCCACCCGTTGCGCAAACGGTGCGACTTCAGCATCGTAGCGGATGGCGCTGCCCGGCTCGTTGAGCAGCGCGGTGGCGGCGCGCACATCCTCCTCCTGCACATGCGCAGCAGCTTCATCGCGCAGCGCATCCGCCAGCCTGATGCGCGCCTGTGCGTCCAGCGCTGCAGGCAGCCGCGCGCCATCCGGTCGCGCGGGGGCGAGCGCAGCCAGCGCGGCCGCGTCTTGATCGAGCTTGCGCACCAGGAAGTCATTGAAAGGGCGCAGGCGTTGCCTGTGCTCGCCGCGCAGCAGCGACCACAGGTGCACGCGATCATACAATTCCCAGAAAATGCCCATCTGTACCTGCAAGGCCAGACAGCGCGCGATGTCCACACGCGTGCGGTCAATCCCGACCTGGCTGTCTGACTTCCCTTCCACCAGCGCGATGCTGACCTTGTCTATCATCTTGAGCGAACCGGCGCAGACTTCCGATGCGCCAACCAGTGCGCCCGTCTCGTCGACCAGCTGCATGAAGCTCGCGCCGCTCACCGGCACATTCACGCCTACGGCGTGGCGCTCGTGCAGGCTGCGCAGGACGCCGAACATTCCTGCGGCGAGCTTGTGGCCAACGGCCATCTGTGCCGGCACCGGGCCTCGCTCGCTGCGCTGCTGCAGCAGGTAGATTGCGGGCCGCGCAAGTTGATCGATGACGCCGGCGAGAATGTCCGACCAGCTTGCATCCGCACCGTTTACCTGGCGCCTGAACGCGGCCAGCTCTTCCAGGACGGGGGTATAGTACTGAGTGACTTGCGCCAGGGCCGATGCGTTCATCCACTTGCCATGGCGGGCATCGTGATAGGGGCACTGGCGCATCTCCATCTCCACCCCGGCGCGAACTGCCGGATCCGCACGCCGCTCGGAGATGGGGCGCCCCTCGTCATCGACCATATCGTTGAGGTCAAACATGACAGCAGAAACCGACCACGCGCCGTCACCCAGCGCATCCACCAGACTCTTCGACATCGTCCCTCCTCCGGAGCTGCACACACATTGTGCGCGCGCACTAATTTACCATACCATGTACGCAATCCGGCACACCAGAGCGAACGCAACACCATGCAGATCCTGTCCGTCAACGTCGGCGCCAGCCGCACGCTGACCATCAAAGAAAAAACCGTACACACCGGTCTCTACAAAATGCCCATGAGCGGCCCGGTGCGCGTCACCCGCCTCGGGCTGCAGAACGATGTGCTCATCGAGCATCGCCCCATGGGCCTGGAGCATCACGCAGTCTATGCCTATCCTCACGAACACTACGCCTACTGGCAGCGCGAACTGGGGCGCGAACCGTTCCCGCTGGGGCAATTCGGCGAAAACCTCACCGTGACCGGCCTGCTGGAGGAAGAGGTCCGCATCGGCGACATCTTTCGTTTCGGCGGCACCGTGCTGCAGGTGGCGCAGCCGCGCATTCCCTGCGCCAAGCTGGACGACCGCATGGGCATGCGCTTTGCGCGCATGTTCCTGGCCTCACGCAAGGTTGGCTACTATCTGCGCGTGCTGCAGGAAGGCAGTGTCGCCCAGGGCGACACCATCGAGCTGATCGAGCGCGACGAGAACTCCCCCACCATGGAGGAATTCGTGCGCGTGACGCATTACGAATACTGGGACGCACTGGCCCTGCAGCACCTGTTGCAGGCGCGCGACCTGATGCCGGCCTGGCGCGAGACCATCGAGGGCAAACTGGCGCTGACCCTGTCGGTGAAAGGCTGGCACGGCCTGCGCGAATTCGAGGTGGTGCGTCGTGAAGAGGAATGCAGGGACACCTTTTCGCTCTATCTGAAATGCGCACGTGGTCGCGAACTGGCCCCTTTCCATGGCGGACAGAAGATCACGGTCGTGCTGGGCGGACACACGCCCAACCAGGACCGCCGCGCCTATGCCCTCTCGGGCAGCCCGCGGGACCTGGCCAGCTACCGCATCACCGTGCGCCACATGCTCGCGCCGGATGCCGGCCTGCCCGCGGGCATCGTGTCCTCACACCTGAACTCGTTGAAAGTGGGCGACCGCATCCAGTGCACGGCACCGCATGGCGCACTCATGCACCATCAGAAGCAGTCATGCAACGCCTGCATCCCGCTGCTGGTGAGCCATGGCATGGGTATCGCCCCCATGCTCAGCCTGCTGTACGAGCTGGAAGCAAACCAGGCCCCGGCTGTCTTGCTGTTTCATGAACCGTCCCCCTGCGACCCGCAGGGACTGCTGCGCGAGGTCCGCGCCCTGATGGCAAGAAACCCGGGCTTCAGGATGTTGGAGACCGCGCCGGGCGAAACGCTCAACCTTGATGCAGAACTGATCAGCTACCACGCGCCGATGCCGCAGGCCGATGTCCACATCGCCGGGCCACGCAGCTTTGTCGACCGCCTGTCCGGCCAGCTGAAAGACAGCGGCATCGAGCCCTCGGTGATGATGCTGCAGAGCTTCGGCTGAACCCCCGGCCGCGTTGCCGCTCAGGGCGGCGGCAGTCCGGCTTTTGCCCGCAGCAGGCGCACCAGCTCATCGAAGCCTTGCAGGCGGCTCGGAAAGTGGAACCTGCTCCCGTCGGCCAGATCAACCACGGCAATGTGACCGCCGTTGAACTCCCAGACATTCAGTGCCGTGATTCTTGATGCGGAGTATTGCGCGGGCTTGAAGCTGCCCACCGTGATCAGGTCGCCCTCGACCGTCAAGGCATACCGGACCTTGCGCACACCTTCGAGCAGCAGATAGAGGAAGAGCGGCGAGTACAGCAGCCACCCCCACCACTCTGGCCGCAGCCCCACATAGACCGCCAGCGTCATCGCCAGCAGCACGACCAATTCGATGTAAGCCCAAGGAGTCGCGTATCTGTATGCCATGTTCGGGCCCTCCTGCTGCCTACTCTCGCGGGTGCTGCGCCAGTTCGCTGATCTGTTCGACCAGCGACTTGCGCTGCGCTTCCAGCTCCAGATAGTGCAGGGACAATCGCTTCAACTCTTCGGTGTATTGCTGGATGCGCTGCTCGCGCGCCAGCTGCCCGCGCACGAAGTCGTCATAGTTGGGCGGGGGCGTGTTGATGTCCTTGCCGTAGACCGGACTGCCCTCCTCCACCTCTTTCAGGCGCAGGTCCTTGAGCAACTGGTAACGCTCGAACACGGACTGCTGCTCCTGCCGCACTCCGTTCAAGGCCGATTCGAGTCTGCTCAATTCGTCGGACATGTCTGCGCCGGCGCATGCGGCGGCAGATGCAAGGAGAAACAAGAGGGGAATGAGCCGTTTCACAGTTGCTCCGGAAGATGGCGGATGCGCATCTGATCACGGCGCTGCCGAATCAGATGGCCGAACGATAGGAGCAAGTTAACAGCCACTCGGCGCCGGCTCAATAGATTAAACCATGTAGTTGCCCGGCAGCGCCGGCAGATTTCCTGTGCAGCCCGTCGTATCAGCTCAGTGCCAGCCCGACGGCAAGCACCACGGACAGCAGCAGTGAGAGCGTAAACCAGGCAAAGTCGCGGTCACGCAGCAGGCGGCGCAACATGCCGGGAGCCCTGGGGACGCGCGCCAGCCGCTGGCGGTCGCGCGGATGGGGGGATTGCAGGCGTCCGAGCGCTTCGGTGGAGTCGAAGTGGCGTGACACGCTCATGCGGTTGCTGGTGTCCACGTCGGCAGACACGCGGCGCACGCTGACCGTGCCGTCGAATTGCGGCTTGAGGATCACCGTCTTGTCCGTGGCCTCCCCGACCGGCGCATCCTTGTTCACGCCGGCTTCGGCACCGCCCTGGCCCGGCGCTGCCGCCGGCACGAGCTCCTGCTGGCAGTGGCGCAGATCCTCCACCATCTCCCATGCGCTGGCATAACGGTCCTCGGGCTTCTTTGCCAGGGCGCGCATCACCACCAGATCCAGCAGCGGGGTGACCTCCGCCTTGATGCGGCTGGGTGGCGGCGGCTCGAAGGTCGCCACGTTGTGCAACACGTGGGTCAGGCTTTCGCCGTGGAACAGCTTGCCGCCGGTCAGCATTTCATACAGCACGATGCCGAGCGAGAAGATGTCGGTGCGATTGTCCAGCGTGCCGCCGGTGCTCTGTTCTGGCGACATGTATTTGGGCGTGCCCAGGCGCGTGCCGAGCTGCGTTTTCAGCTCGGAGGTCTTCAGCCGTGCAATGCCGAAGTCCATGATCTTCACGCGTCCGCGCGGCAGCAGCGTGATGTTGCCGGGCTTGATGTCGCGATGGATCACGCCGTTGTCGTGCGCAAACGCCAGCCCCTCCGCCACCTGCGCGGCGATGCCCACGGCCTCATGCAGTGGAATGGTGCCTTGCGCCATGCGCTCGGAAAGCTCGGTGCCCTTGAGCAGCTCCATCGCCATGTAAGCCAGCGAATCCTCTTCGCCGAAATCATAAATCGTGATCAGCGACGGGTGGTTCAGGCGCCCGGCGGCTTTGGCTTCCTGGAAGAAGCGCGAATGATATTCCTCACGCTCCTCTGCGTCGTCATCCAGCACAATGGTCTTCAGCGCCACCGTGCGGTCGAGCACCGGATCATGCGCCTTGTACACCACGCCCATCGCGCCGCGTCCGAGCTCGGCCTCGATGCGATAGCGGCCCAGTTTTTCGAGTTTAGTGCTTGCCATAGAAGAACCTGAAGGGGCGCTCGGAACGCTCAGCGGGTGGAGAATGAGGGACAGGCTTGCTGACCGCCACTTCGGGCGCGAAAGGCCGCGGCCTGTTCGGCACCCACAGGCGCAGCGAAGTGGCAATGCCCAGCAGCACGCAGGCCGTGCCGATGGCAACCAGCATGAAGATGCGGCGGCGGCGGCGCGTCGCCAGGCGGTTGAGGCTGTAGGCCTGGTAAGTGCGCAGCCCGGCATCGCTCAAATTGACGGCCGGCACCAGTGCACTTTCCGCGCCGGGCGCCATGTGCGCCAGCGCGGTGCGGAAATTCTCCGTGGCCAGCAAGCCGGCGTCCCCGGCAGAAGCCGCCATCACCGAGGCCGTCGCCACGCCGTCGCCGGCGAGTTCTTCGCTCGCTTCGTTGCGCAACACCTCAACCGGCCCATGGTCGATGCCGATGCACAAGCCAAGGCCGGCGGCGTAGGCATGCAGCGCGCGCTCGGCGAAAGCCAGCGCAGCCGGCGCGTTGTCCAGCACGGCCACCGCCGCACTGCCATTGCCCGAGAGCACCAGGCGCGCACGCGCGGGGATTTCCGGCAACAGCAGCGCCAGCACCGTGTCCAGCTGCGCGTTCAAGCGCGCCTGCTCTGCCACGGGGCGGCGCGCATAGTCGCAGATGCGCAGCAGCACAACACTGCTCTGGGCCGGCAAATGTTCAGCGTCGGTCATATTGAAGGGGATGGGAAATGAAGGTGCGCATGGTTGGGTCGGCGCAAATTCTAGAGGGATATCGCCGCGAATAAAAGTTGAAAATCGACAAAAAAGACGGCA